>RKRP01000176.1 GCA_007571315.1 Gammaproteobacteria bacterium | reverse complement strand
AAAGAGGAGGCAAGGTTATGAGCGCGCAATATCGCAATCGCCACTGGTTTTTAACGAAGCTGAGCGCAACCGCAATGGTGGCCTTGCTGGCCGCTCCCCTCGCTTTTGCGCAAACTGGCGGCATTCAAATCGAGGTGAGCGACGAAAGCGGCAATCCGATTGAGGGCGTCGCCGTCACTATTCGCAGCAGGGATGGCGAGCCCCTCCAGGTCCAGACCGACGCCAGCGGCGCCGCTTCCGCCGCCCGGCTTGAGCCGGGGCTCTATCGCGTAACGGGCGAGCAGGAAGGCTTTCTGGGCGTGGTGGAGCCTAGCCTCCGGGTGGTGCGCGACAAAACGGTGCGGCTGAATTTCCAAATGCGCGCCGCGGATGAACTCATGGAGGAGGTCACAGTTGTGGCCGATGCGGTCAAGGCGGACCGGCACGGCGCGGCAAGCACCACCTTCGTCGATCGAGAGCACTTGCGCTCGGCGGCGGGCAGCGGCGGCGACGTTCTGCGCGCCCTGGACGGCCTGCCGGGCCTGGTTTCCACCGGGGAATTCGCAAACTTCACCGTGCGCGGCCGCGGGCCCAGGGACAACCTGATCCTCATAGACGACATCCCTTACGATCGTGTCGTTCACTTTGAAAGGTCGCTGGGCGAACAGGACGACATCACCGGCGGCGGCCGCTTTTCCATCTTCGCTCCAACCTTGATCGAGGGCGCCGAGTTCTCTCCCGGAGGCTGGAGCGCCGCCTATGGCGGGCGCAACGGCTCCCTGCTGAAGCTGGATGTCGCCAGGGGCAATCCCAGCCCATCCGCCAGCCTGCGCATTGATCCCCGCGGCCTGGAAGTCATCTACGACGGCCCCAGCGGATTCGACCCTGACACGTCCATGATCTTCAGCGCGCGTCAATGGGACTTCGGACGCCTGTTCAACCTGTTCGGAAACAGCCGGCGCGGCAGCCCCAGGATTACCGATGTGATCCTCAAGACCCACACGCAACTCAATCCATCCAACGAGTTGGAGTTTCTCCTCCTGTACACGCCGGAAGGGGGCGAGGACACCGTGGAGGAGTTGCTGGATGAAGCGGAGTTTGAGGAGCGGTCCCTGATCGACCAGGAGCAGGACAGCTACCTTCTTGGCGCTGCCTGGCGGAGGGACCTGGGCCCGGGCGCTGAGTGGACAAACCGTTTTTACTTTCGAGACACCGCCCGGCTCAGCCAGGAAAGCGAGGCCTTTTGGGACAGCGTGCCTGCGGTTGTGCCAGAGTCCGAGGTGTCGCTCCTTGAGGACATTCTCACCATTCAGGAGGACGAAAGCGAAATTGGCTGGCGAAGCGACCTTTCGTTCCTGAATGCCTGGGGGAGCCTTTCGGCGGGCGTCCGGGTCTCCCGTCTCGACCTGGATTACTACACCGCTCTTGCGGACGACTGGATCCGCTACCAGTTCGACAGCGGCGCTCCCCGGCTTGACCCGATGCGGAAATATGCGGTCCTGACCCCTTCGCAAGTCAACGCCGGGTTTGCGCGCAGCGAGACGCAGTACGCGGCTTACGCTGAACAGCTTTTTGAAGCCGGAAAGTGGGATTTGCGGGCCGGCTTGCGATACGACCGCGACGGCTTTTCCGATGCGGGCTACCTCTCGCCCCGGTTTTCGGCCAATTACGCGTTTTCGCCGATCACCCGGCTGTCGCTCACGGCGGGGAGCTTTTATCAGTCGCCCCGGTTTCTGGACCGCGCCGCCGACCCGGAGAACTTCGGACTGGCCAACGAGAGAACCGATCATGTGAGCATCGGCGTTAATCGGCAATTCCGCAACAACTGGGATGTGCTGGTGGAAGCCTACTACCAGCGGCTCTCCGATCTGGTTACGGACCGCGACAGCGCAACCGGCTTGGCCACCAACAACGGCGAGGGAACTTCGTATGGGCTGGATGTGGTGGTGAATCGCCAGTTCGAGGATGGCTGGTCGCTGAACATGGTGTATTCCTTCAACGACGCTGCGCTGAACGATAACGACGGCAGCCCGGAATATGACGCGGACTTCAACTACGAGCACCTTTTCAGCGCTGGCCTGAACTGGGAAATCAACGATCGCTGGCATCTGGCCGCACGCTGGAAGTATGCCACCGGGCGCCCCGGAAATGACTTCATCGTGCACGCGAATGTGCTGGACGCTCTTGGAGGCCCGCTGCGTTTCTCCCAGGAATTCACCACCCGGAACACGCTGCGCTGGGAAAACTTCCATCGCCTGAATGTTCGCGCCGACTACAGGCGACCGATTGGCGCGGTTGACTTCATTGCGTTTATCGATGTGCTGAACCTGTATGGATCGGACACTACTGATGAACACGAGTTTGTCTCGCACACTGGCGAGTTGCTGAACGACGACGGCGAAATCTTCCCGCTTATCGGAATCCGCTTCGAAAAAACCTGGTGAGGCCTGCGCCGAACCCCGCGCTCAGGCAATAGGCGGCTTAATCGGGGGGCAGGTACCAGACGGGCGAGGTCCAGGCCATTTCCTGGATGGTTTTGGGCGCATCGTTGTCGCAGGCGTCCGGGCGTTCGCCGGGCGGCAGGGCGACGCACTGCGCCCAGCTCCATCGCAGGGTGGGCACCTCCACCGCCCGCAGGTAGTAATAGGACGCTTCGGCGGGGTCGAATTCCGGGTCCTCGAACACGGCGCACAGTTCCGCCGACCCCGCGCCGCTCCATGCTCCGGTTCGCAGGTCCACTTCGCCCGCGCTGTTTTCCTGGCCCGCCACATCGAACACCTTGTAGCGGGCCTGGCCGTCCCTGCCGACCCACCCCTTGATGACCTGAAGCTTTTGCAGTTGCGCCGCGCGCGGGTCCTGGATGGCGCTTGCGAAAAGTTGCGGCGCGGCCCCGGCAAGCCCGCCGCTCAGTTCGCCGCCCATGGGAACGCCCCGGGCATAGCCATGCGCCGCCTTGCCGTCCAGTGCGCAGGCGTTGTCCGCGAAGCTCCAGCCCGCGAACAACCGGGGCTGTATGCGCGTTCCGGTGGTGCCAAACACCTCCTTTCGGCGCAAGGATTCGAAAATGGCGTCGCGCGAGTTCTCCACTGCCCATACGCCGGCCAGGCCGCCCGGATTGGCGCTCAGCCCGAACGGCGAGCTCTGGCGGTCGGATAGCCGGGTCTCGAGGTCGGTTTCCGGCGCCAGGTGGCCATGCCAGTGCTGCTCGTCCGTCCCGCCGGCGGTGGAAATGTGCCCGTCGGTGGAGGCGATTACGCCCATCTTGTAGGAATTGACGCCAATAACGGCCTGGTCTTGCAGGCCGGTCAGCAGAACGCTGCGGAAGAAGTCATTCCTTGAAATGCAGCCGAAGCGCGCAAAGCCGCGGCTGCCGATTTCCCCTTCTTCGCAAAATCGCACCACAGTCGGCTCGCCGTTGAACGACAAGGCTTCCCGGCCGACGCGGCGCGCCTGCTCCTGCTCGCACAGCTCGTCCTCCGCGCCGAGAATATTCGGCAGCCCGTTGAAGCACTCGGAGTTGCCCTTGTGCTGGAACACCTCCATGACCGGTTCCATGGCGTTGCGCAGCTTTGCGACCTCGCGCGCCGCGCCGCTGGACTCGAACCGCGAGATATAGGAAGGAAACATGGCCCCTGAACTCAGGTTCGAGTTGTGCGGGATTGCCAGCGCGTCGCATCCTTCCACGCCCTCAAGGCACTGTTCGGTCAGCTGCTGCCACAAATCAATATCCGTGGGCGATTCGATATACGAAATCGCTCGCTCGGGCACCCTGCCGTTGCGGAAAATAACGTTGCGGTGGTAGTTGTTGCTCCTGGGCGTGCCCGTGTATTCATAGCCCACGAAAGTGGTGAAGCGGCACGCCGAGGTCCGGTCGTAGGCCTCTTCGGCCATGTCCTGGGTGGCTTGCCACAGGGAAATGGAAGCCTCAAGGCAGTCCGAGCCATCTCCCCCGCAAATATCCGTTGCCCGTTGAGGATTTTCGCTGATGACGATGCGAATGAACGGCGACAGCCCCTCTCCGCCTTCCCCGCGCAAGAATTTGCAGGCGCCGGCGTGGTGCGCCGGGCTTTGTTCATCAAAACAGAGCGTCATTTCGCCGAAGAACTCGGAGTGATCGGTAACCGCCGCAAAGTCCAGCGGGCGCTCAAGCTGCTGCGTCATCAGCGCGCTGCCGTCCTCGGCGTAAGGCGGGATGGGAATGGCTTCGCCCCTGGCGAAGCGGTACGCGTCGGCGGGAGTGGTTCTGGTGCCCAGCGGGCGCGCGTCGTAGGAGTAGGCGGTATGGATGTGCAGGTCGCCGAAGTACGCATTGCGGCTGGCGCTGCGGTCGATGCAGGCTTCCCTGTCCTCGGTATAGCTTACCAGGCTGGCATCTGGCGGTTCTGCGTCCGCGCCCATCCCGCCGGCGCGCGCCGCCTGCTGAGCGCACGCGCAGGCCAGGCACATCGAAAGCGCCGCGGCGGCGAATTTCTTCGGCATTTCTTCTTCTCCCGGAATTGCGGTTGGACGGGCGCTTTCCTGATGCCCGCGGCCACTTCGCCAAGGTGTGGTCAAGGCTCAGGACTATATTATTTCCTTAAAGGAGAGGCTCGTGCGCCGGCCTGCGCTTGCGCGGCTTCGCTTGGTTGACATCCTTGAGGACATCCGGTGGATAAAGGCAACAAGCGGCTGGTGATTTGCTGCGGCGGGACCTGGAACGAGCCGGACCAGAAGGTGGACGGCAGGCCGGGCGATGAAACGGAGCCGACCAACGTGCTGAAGGTGGTGCGCGGCCAACGCGGGACCGGAGCTTGGGCGTATCATCGGGACGGGACACTCAGGAGTCCTCGGACCATGACCACGAGAATGACCCGCCGCGCGGCTCTCGGCAGCCTCGCCGCCGCCCCGGCGCTGACGGCGGCAGCGTTGGCGAAAGCCGGCCAGAAGCCGGCCTGGCACACGCCGCCCAAGCCGGAAATCGAAGGCCAGGCGCTGATCAACAAGGACCGCGCCTACGCCGTCATGGAACAGTACGGCCTCGCCGGGCTGATCGCGCTCGACCCCATCAACGTCTATTACATGACCAACGTGCGCACCATCGGCGAGCGCTTCATTACCGAATACCCCGGCTTTGCCACGATGGCGCCGGACCCGGACATGCCCATCTACCTGGTGTCCGGCTCGTCACCCGCCTGGGACATCGCCAACCGCGACCGCGAGACCGCCGAGCTCATGCCCTATGGCTACGGCGGCTGGAACGCCGCGGTGTTCAATGCCGACGGCCTTCCGGAGGAGCCGGAGGGCGGCGTGACCCGCCACTACCACTTTCGCGGCGACGTTGAACTTACGCCCAGGGAGCAGCGCTGGAAGGCCGCCTCCGACAGCTTCCGCGACGATATCGCCGCCAGCGCCGCCTGGGGGCTGGCCCGCGCGCTGAAGGCCCAGGGCATCACCCGGGGCCGCGTTGCGGTGGACGACATGCGGATTGCCCGGTTCCTGGCGCAGGTGGACCTGCCCGGCGTGGAGTGCGTTGACGGCTACGGCGTCTTCCAGCTGATCCGCATGGTCAAGACGCCGCAAGAGCTGGCCTACCAGAAACTCGGCAGCTGGAATAACGGCGAGGCCTGCATGGCCACCATCAAAGCCCTGGAGCCCGGCATGCGCCATAGCGATGTGGAGCAGATCTTTCTGGCCGAATGCGCCCTGCGCGGCAACCGCGTGAACAACGTGATTGCCGGCATGCCGGGCGGCAATTTTCCCGATGACGGCGCGCTGGTGGCGGGCAAGCCCTATCTGATCGATTGCGTCAGCAATTACAAGGGCTACATGGGCGATATTGCGCGCACGTTCATCTTCGGCGAACCTTCAAGGGAGCTGGAAAAACGCCGCCGCGCCAACCAGTTTGCCCGCGAGGCCGTGTTCGACGCCATCCGGCCCGGCGTGAAATATTCCACCTTGCGCCGGATTGGCCTGGACACCATGATCAAGGCCGGGATGCCGGAGCATGCGGTGTTCGTAACGCCGCATTCGGTGGGTTTGCAGCACGACGACAACCCTTCGCGGCTGCCGGGCCTGGGCGCGCCCTCCTTCGACCACGTTCTTGAGGAGAACATGACGCTCACCGTGGACCTGCCGTACCTGGAAGTGGGCTGGGGGTCGGGGCACAACGAGGACCTGTTCCGCGTTACGGCGAGCGGCTACGAACCCTACAACACGGAGCGCGACCCCTTTCTCGTTCTCTAGCTGGAGGCGTTGGCCCATTTCATGGTGGCCATGGCGGCTGCCGAGAACAGCGCGAAGGAGGCGGCCAGAACGTAGAGCGTGCCGTCGAAGCGCAGGGCGACGATCGCCCCCAGAGGCACCGACACCAGCGTGGCCAGCGAGGCCACTACGGTGGCGCCTATGCCGGCGATGCCTCCCAGAGGCTGCATGGCCAGCGCGTTGAGATTGCCGAACAGAGGCCCCAGGCAAATGAAGACGAACAGCTGGTAGGCCATGAACAGCCAGAACGGAGGAAGGCCCGCAAAAGGGAAGGTCAGCGCCCAGAAGATGAAAGATGCCAGGGTGCTGAGCCGTATCGCGGCCATTGAAAGCCTGCGCATGCCGTACTTCACCACCAGGCGGGCGTTCACCAGCGAGGCCACTCCAATGACCAGCGCCAGCCCTCCGAAATAGAGAGGGAACAGAAGGCCGGTGTCGTACGCTTCCTGGAAGATCTGCTGCGAAGCGCTCAGATAGGCGAGAAACGGCGTGAACACGAACCCGCTCGCGATCGTGTATCCCATCGCGGCCCGCATCCTGAGAACCCGCGCAGCGGCCTGGCCAATGGCCCGCAGAGAGAGCGCGCGGCGGCCTGGCGGCGGCAGGGTTTCGGGCTGGCGCAGCGCGAACCAGGCGAAGGCGATTGCGGCCACCACGAAAAAGGACGTGAATATCGACCGCCAGTCTCCCAGCCACAGGATCGCCTGCCCAAGCGCCGGGGCGACCGCCGGAACGAGAACAAACACGGCCATGGTGAACGACATCAGCCGCGCCATCTGGCGCCCCTCGTACTGATCCCGCACCAGCGCCACGCTCACGATCCGCGGGCTGGCCACTCCAATGCCCTGCAGTATGCGTCCCGCGATCATCATCTCGAAGCTGCGAGCGTAGATGCTCATCAGGCATCCCGCCATGAACAGCAGCAGCCCCGCGTGGATGGCGGGCTTGCGGCCAATGCGGTCGGACAGCGGCCCGAAAATGATCTGCCCCACGCTCAGCCCCAAAAACAGGGAAGTGACCACGAATTGCGCGTCGTTGCGGCGCGCCACCCCAAGATCTTCGCCTATCGCGGGCAGCGCCGGCAGCATCGCGTCGATGGACAGCGCCACCAGCGAAATCAAAAGCGCCACCAGGGGCACGAATTCGCCCGTGCGAAGCGCAGGTTTTGCGGCGGGCGGGCTCATTCGTTCCTGAGGGCTTTCAGTGCGTTGCGCGGGCCTGCGGGAGCCGCTTCCGGCGCCGGTACGGAGTGATGCGGTTCTGGAGGGTTTTGCATTCGGCGCAATGAGGGAGCCGCTGCCGGCGCAGGTCCGGAGTGATGCGGCGCTAGTCCTGGCGTTTGAAGGTGGTGGGGGCCGGGGGATGCACCCAGTTTTTG
>RKRP01000043.1 GCA_007571315.1 Gammaproteobacteria bacterium | reverse complement strand
CGGATACCGGGCGCTTGCGGCGGATCAGGCGGGCTGCGCGAAGTGCCGCGCGAGGGCGGCAAGCCGGCGCTTGAGAGACTGCTCGGACATGGGGGCGGGCAGCTTGTCGAAGCCATGCGGCGCGCCTGGAACGATTTCCAGGTCCACCGCCACCTTGCTCTCGCGCAAACGGCGCGCGTACTCCAGCGATTCCTCGTAGAACAGATCTTCCTTGCCTACGCACAGGTAGGCAGGCGGAAGCCCTTGCAGCTGCTCCGCCCTGGCTGGCGATGCGAACGGCGGCGCGCCGCCGGACGGATCATTCGGGGCCAGGTAGCAATCCCACGCCAGCCGGTTCTTTTCCAGGTCCCACAAGAAATAATCCTTCGCCGGGCCGGTCCCCGGCGCCACATTGCGGTGATCGAGCATCGGATAAATCAGGCATTGGTAGCGGATGCGGCCCGGCCGCTGCTCGCGGGCCCGCAGCGCCAGCGCCGCCGCCAGCCCGCCTCCGGCGCTGCCCCCGCCCAGCGCCAGCGAGCGCGTCTCGATGCCAAGCGCTTCGGCATTCTCCAGTATCCAGCCCAGCGCCGCATCGCAGTCGTCCAGCCCCGCCGGATAGGGATGCTCGGGCGCCAGCCGGTAGTCCACCGCGACAACCAGGCAGCCAAGCACATCGGCCATGCGGCGCAGATGCAGCTCGTCCATCTCCGGGCACCCGAGGATGTAGCCGCCCCCGTGAATCCACAGCAGGCAGGACCGCGCGCCGGGCACCCCGGGACGCGAATACAGCCGCAGGCGCAGCTTCGCGCCCCCGTCCGGCCCGGCAATGAACCGATCGGACACCTCGAGGTGGTCGAACCCCTCAATCAGGCCCGCCGCTTCTTTGGACAGCTTGTTCAGTTCAGCGCGGGTCTGCGCAAGGGTCTCCCTGCTGAGGTCCAGCGCGGGAAATTGATCGAGAAACGGCAGCAGTTCGGCAGCTATGCTCATATTCAGCCTCCATCGGATCCGGCGGGCAGCGGATTGACCCGCATCTCTCAACCGGGAGAAAGGGCAGCCACGGGATCAAGACGAGAGGCGCGAAGGGCCGGCAAAATGCCTGACGCCAGCCCCGACACCAGCGCACTGCAAACCGCCGCCCAGAAAAACCATGCCTGGTAAGCCGAAGGCGCATCCGCAACGAACTCCACCACGGAACCGGCAACCAGACCCACAGGCACTCCGAATGCCAGGCCGGCCACAGTGATTACGCAGGCTTCGACGATAAACTGCCCCAGGATGTCCTGCCGCCGAGCGCCGACCGCCTTGCGAATGGCTATCTCGCGGGCCCGCTGCCTCATACGGATTAGAGGGCGTTGGCTAATTGCTGGCAGGCGCGGCGGCCCTCGTCCGCGGCCGGGCCGTAGTGCTGAAGGCCGTCCAGTTCGGAATGAGCGAAAGCAATGCGGCCGTAGTTCTTTCTGAGCGTGTCGCGGGGCGCCGAACCGTTCGCGCCGCCGTAGAACCCGGGGTACGGGACAGAGTAGGCATGGCCCCAGCGATTGAGTATCAGGCCCGCCACATCAACCGCCGGGTCAAAGCCGGAGCGGGCGAACAGCCGCGTCATCTGCCGAACAATCCTCGCCTCGTACTGCGGATAGGAAACGCCCAGCAATTCCGCGCGGCCCAGCGCAACCTGCGCCGCGGGATCCAGGCCCGGCGAATGAAACGGCGTGTAGAAGGAAAGGACAGTGGGCTGGCCGGGGTCCAGAGGCGGGCGGTAGCCGCCCACATGCATGGGATTGCGAATGTTGCAGGTAAAGCCGAAACCGCCCTCCTCCCGGTCCC
The DNA here is from genome assembly GCA_007571315.1 of Gammaproteobacteria bacterium. Lineage (GTDB taxonomy): Bacteria > Pseudomonadota > Gammaproteobacteria > Steroidobacterales > Foliamicaceae > Foliamicus. Next base: position 5,846 of record RKRP01000043.1, on the reverse strand, counting down.
AGATGGCGGCGGTAATTCCGAGCTCGTAAAGAAAGCGCCAGTTGGTGAGCGCCACGTTGGCCACCAGAAACGGCGCGTGCAGGAACTTTGCGCAGGCCTCGCGATAGGATGGCGGCATATCGTCCACAACGTGCGGATTCATCCAGCTCCCCGTCGCCATCACGACCGCCCTGGCCCGCACCGCGCGGTATTTGCCATTGCGCTCGTAAATCACCAGCACGGAGCCCGCCTTTTCCGCGGGACCATCGTGCGAAACGCGCAGAGCCGTTGCGCGGGTGCGCATGCGCACAGGCTGGCCGGGCCGGTCCAGGGCTTCGGAGCGTATGGGCCGGGTGATGAGGTCCTCGAAATTCGTCCCTCCTTCGATCGCGTCCGGTATCAGGCGCTTCAGGAAATGCCGGACAAAACCGGAATTTCCGCCGGGAAAAGAAACGCGCCGGGCATCGGGCGGAATGGGGCCGAACAGGCCGGGCATCGGCAATTGCCAGGCCGCGTAGGCGGAAACGCAGTCGCTCCCCAGCCCGCAGGCGGATGCGAGAAACAGGTCCGCGTAGCGGATTCCTTCTTCGCCTAGCGCCAGTTCGTTGCGCAGAAATTGCTCGTAGGACATGGTGTCCAGCGCCCGCCGCGCCTGTTCCGGCGAGTCGAAGCGGCGCGCGGCGCCGGAATTGAACCAGTCCAGAAGGGCCCTGCGCGATGCTTCGGGCAGCGGCGCGCCGGCCAGCCGCTGCTCAAACATGTCCACCGCCCAGGCGCCCGAGCCGTCCCCGGCGGCGCCGAAGAAATGTCCGACGCTGGTGTTGCGCTGCAAGCCCGCCACCAGGTAGCCGTAGTTGTCGCGGCAGAACTTCAGCGGCTTCATCTGTTCCGGCCAGCGGGGATAAGCGAATTCGCGCGGAATGCCGAGCGCGGCATAGTAGTAGGGGTCGCCGCGCGCTTCGCTCAAATCCGCCGCCGCCTCCGGCACGAAGAAGCCGTTGGCGCCCTGCGGGGCGATCAGCCGCTGGCCGTTCACCAGAAACTCGTTTTCCTTGGCCTCGCCGCCAATCATCGGGTGGTTGTCCATCACCAGGCAGGTTTGACCGCTGCGCCGTGTTCGCGAAAACTCAAAAGCGGCGCCCAGGCCGGCCATTCCGCCGCCCACGATCACCAGGTCGAATTCCTCAGCCGGGTCCAGTTGATCGAAGCCAGCCGGAATCCGCCGGTCGCGGACCCGGTGCGCGGCCTCCACCACTTCCGGGGAATTGCCGTGCGAATGGCGGTAGGGCCCGACACCGCCGTACCCATACCAATCCGCCCCCAGCGACAGCGCCAACGGGTCGGGCGCGGAGCCGCCAGGGGCAGCAAGCGCGCCCGCCGCCAACGCGGCGCCGGCGCCCGCCGCCATGCCGTTAACGAAGTCGCGCCGCGTGATGCTGGCGCCAAAGCGGGTTTTTCTGTTCCTGGGCATGAAGGCGGTCAATCGGGATTTTATGCGCACGGTAGTTTATTGCCGTTGCCGCGCCCGGATAAAGCGCTGCGCTGCGTCCGGCGATATGCGATTTCCTCAGCCGCGCGCCCAAGCGGGCAAAATCTGGCGCAATCTCCGCGGCTTCCTGGGGGAACATGCGGGATAAGGGTTGAAGTAACATACCGGAAAAGGGAGGAAACACCGTGAGCCATGCAAAATCGTCGCGCTCAAGCGAGCTGCGCAAGCGCCTGAGCCATCCGGTTATCGACACCGACGGGCACATGATTGAACTGCTTCCGGTGATACTTGATTACCTGAAGCAGGTGGCCGGCCCCGAAATAACCAGCAAGGCCCTCGGCAACTTCCGCACCCGCGACGAGCTCGACTGGTACAAGCTGGACCGCGAACAGCGCCGGCATCACAATCTCATCCGGCCCGCCTTCTGGGCCGCCCCCGCCGAAAACACGCTTGACCTGGCCACGGCGATGCTGCCCAGGCTGATGCATGAGCGGCTGCCGGAAATGGGCATTGATTACGCAGTCGTTTATCCCACCATAGGATTTCTGCTGCCCGACATCCGCGATAACGACGCGCGCCGCGCCGCCTGCCGCGCTCACAACCTGATGATGGCGGACATGTTCCGCGGATTCGAGGACCGCATTACCCCGGCGGCGGTCATTCCCTGCCAAACCCCCCGGGAAGCGATCGAGGAGCTCGACTACGCCATGGGGGAACTGAACTTCAAGGTGCCGATGTTCATCAACCTGGTGCGCCGCCCGATTGGCGCGGTCGATGAGCGCAATCCGGAACTAAAGCCGTACGCGTTCTGGATCGACACGCTGGCCATCGACAGCCTGTACGACTACGACCCCCTGTGGCAGCGCTGCATGGACCTGAAGATTCCGGTCACAGCCCACGCGGTGGGACAGGGCATGCATATGCGCCGCTCGCCCAGCAACTACATGTACAACCAGACGGGGCACTTCGCCGCCGCCGGCCACGCGTTTGCCAAAGCGCTGTTTTTCGGCGGCGTGACCAACCGCTTCCCGAACCTGAATTTCGCCTTCCTGGAATGCGGCGTTGCCTGGGCCGCCAGCCTGGTCTGCGACCTCAAGGAGCGTTGGGAAAAGCGCAGCGCCGAGGCTGTTCATCAGTTCAACCCGGAGAAGGTGGACCGCGAGTTGCTTCGCTCCCTGTTCGAGCAGTACGGCGGGCAGGTTCTGGCGGGCCGCGCTCAGGAGGCTTCTTTCGGCAGAAACATAAGCGAGCGCGATGGCATCGACGATTTCGCGGCGGCCAGCATCCGCAGCATCGACGACCTGCTCGACCGGCTGGCGCCCAACTTCTACTACGGCTGCGAGGCCGACGACCGCATGAACGCCATCGCGTTCGACACGCGGCTATTGCCGGGCGGGCGAAAACTCAACGCCATGTTCTCCTCGGATTTCGGCCACTGGGACGTTCCCGACATGTCCGGCATATTGTGCGAAGCCTACGAACTCGTCGAAGACGGGCTGATTGGCAACGAGGATTTCGCCGATTTCGTGTTCCGCAATCCGGCGCGGCTGTTCACCGGCATGAATCCCGGTTTCTTTGCCGGCACAGCAGTGGAAAACGACGTGGCGAAACTGCTTGCCCGCAACGAACAGGCGGCTGCCGCCGCCTGAACGCCGTTCCAAAAGCCATATCAACCCGCTTTGCTCCCGGCGTGTTGATTCCGCCTGTTCTGGCCCTCTCCTTCCGGGAGACGCATGAATACATCCCTGTAGCTTGCTCCGCCATCCTGGGCTCCGATACTCCCTGAAGGAGAGGGCCAGAACAGGCTGCGGCTGCCGCGCAAGATGCGAAAGGGCGGGGAAGCGCGCCCTGGCAGGTTAGAAGGACGCCCGCAAACGCACGCCGAATTCACGCTTCGGATAAGCCGCCGTGAACACCTTGCGGGCGCCGCGGGGTCCGGTAGTGGTGCCGTTGGTGTTGGGCAGCACCTTGTTTTCGGTGAGATTGGTGCCGAAAAACTCCACCGTGCTGTTTTCGGTCAAATCGGTTCCGGCGCGCAAATTGATGCGGAACAGCGACTTCGTGCGGTTCCATTCCGAGTAATCCGCCCACTTGGCGCTCTCGTAGAACAAATCGGCGCGCAAGAACCATTCCCGCCCGGCAAATTCACTCAGGATCGTGGGGCTCAGGGAAGCGGTCCACGCAGGCGTGTTGCGCGCCACATTGCCATCGTTGACCACGGACAGCACGCCCGACCCCAGCAGCGCCGATTCGTTCGACCCGCGCGACGAGAACGATTCCATGATCGCGTCCACATACGTGAGCGTGCCGCGCATGCTGAGCCAGCCGGTCAAATTGGCCTGCGCTTCCAGATCGAAGCCCGTGTACCTGGAATGTCCCGGCCCCCGGTAGGAGGTTGTGCCGCCGGTGGGAAGCAGGATGACGGATGCGAAGGGCTGGTTCTTCCAGTCAATGTAAAAGACGGCGGCGGTCAAGGCCCAGGAGTCCGACTGCTGCTTCCAGCCAATTTCGTATTGCGTGTTCTCCTGGGGCGCCGTGTACAGGCCCAGCACCGCCAGCTGATCGGCCGGGATGACCTCCGGCGCAACGCTGTTGACAAAACCGGCCTGAGTGGCCACGCCCAGCAGCGAACTGTAGGAATAGCTGAAGTAGGTGGTTGCCCCTTCCAGCGGCTGGTAGCTGAAAATCACCCTGGGAATGAAATCGGTGTATTCGTTGCGGGCGCCGCAAACGGGCGAGAAACCGCCGCATTGGCCGCTGGGGTTCCCCTCCAGGACCGCTATCGACTCCTCATCGGTGTAGCGGGCTTCCACCGACACGGTCAGATCCTCGGTGAGGTCGTAATCCACCGACGCGAACAACGCCGTAGTGCCGTTGTCCTGGAAGTCCACTGTTGCGGCAGTGGTGGCCGGATCCAACTGCGTGAGGGTGGGGATATTGCCCAGCCGGTAGCGCTGGTCGTAGTCGCTAACGCCAACGAGATACCGCAGCCTTTGATCCTGCGGCGAGGCGAGGCGCGCCTCGTAGTAGGTTTCCTGGGTGGCAATGTTGTTGCCAAGCAGGAAAACCGTGCCGGGGATGGACGGAACGCCGTACCAGAAATCCACGAGATTGACGGTGCCCGTGTCCCCCCTGGAAACCTGGAAGGACAGGGTGTGTTCGGCAACATCGTATTCGCCGCTCAGTTGAACGCGGTAGGTCCGGTTGAAGCCGCCCAGCTTGTCGCCTGGCGGCGTTTTCAGGATGTCGTACTCCTCCAGCAGAGGATGAAGATCGCTCATGGAGCGGCCGCCAAATATATGGCCGCCAGGGAAGTAGCCTGAAGGGCTCCCGGTTACGCCGAAAGTGAGGTGCTCGCCGTCAGGAAAATTGCCGCACCAGGACGCGAACGGCAGCATGCTCATATCCCGGGTGAAAGGCGTGGTTTCGCGCGTGACCGGATTCAGATACTCGCCGTTATAGACGATGCCGCACTGGCCGGCCGGAGTGCCGTGCATTCCTGAATCAACACCGCCGTTGACGCCGCCATCCTCCGCGTCAACGTAGTATCCGGTGAGCTTCAGGCTGAAGTCTTCCGTAACGTCCAGGGTCAGCGTGCCGTTGAAGGTGAGGTCCTGCTGGACGCCGAAGGGCGTGCCGTCCTGAAAATTGAAATCTCCGGCGTTCTGCTCGTAGCCGGCATAGAGGCGCAAGCCTACCGTGTCCGAAATCGGCCCTCCTATCCCTACGCCAAGAATGTATTCATCGTGTTGCGATGGCGAGTATTGAAGCGTCAGATCCGCTTCCCACTCGTCGCCGGGAAGCCTGGGAATGTAGTTGATGGCGCCGGAAAACGTATTGCGCCCGAAGTAGGCGGTTTGCGGGCCCTTGATGACCTCAACCCGCTCCACGTCCGTAATGGGTATAAACCCTCCTCCGGCTGCGATGTACGACCCGTCCCAGAACAGGGCGCCCACCTGGGTGGAGGGAGTGATGATTTGCTGGTTCATTCCGCGAATGCGGATTTGCGGATTGACGCGCCCGGCGGTGGCCGTCACGCCATGAAAGTCCAGCCCCGGAATGAACTTCGACAGTTCATAGAAATCGCCGATGCCGGCCCGGTCAATTTGTTCCTGCGAAAACGACGACACCGAAACCGGAATTTCGTAGATGTTCTCTTCGCGCTTCCGCGCGGTAACCACGATTTCCTCAAGGCTTTGCGCCAAAGCGCCCCCAACGGGCAAGGCCACCGCGGCCATAAGCGGCGCCGCGGCCAGATTTCGCATTTTCATAAGTGTCCCCCTTAAAGTTTCCCCTCGCAGAAATCAAAAGAGCCCCGAAAGCCTTCTTTTGACGCTGGTTTTCCTCAGCCAGATCCAAACTGATCCTTCAAAAAAAT
>RKRP01000150.1 GCA_007571315.1 Gammaproteobacteria bacterium | reverse complement strand
AGGGCGACCGTGGAGTATTGCCGGTTCAGATAGGCCTTGGCGCCGAGTTGCACCGCCGAGGCGATTTCCTGCATTCGTTCATTGCCCTGATCGCGCTGAAGCACCCAGCGGGTGCTCAAAAGTCCATAAAGAATGGCCAGCAAACCAGCGCCGATAGCGCCATGCACGTACGTCATAAGATGTCCCGCCCCGAGATTCGGAGGATGTCCGCAAGTGCGCGAATTTTAGCCGCTTCGCCGCCTGCGCGCCTTCCTTGCCCCTCCTCGAAGCGACCAATCATGGGCCGATAGTAGAATGGCCTGCCCGCTATCGGCGCTCTCCGGCGCTGGCGTGGCGCTCTGCGCCGGGTGTTTGCGGACGAGACGAGGTTGCGGCGCGAGCAGTGCTTTTTGATCGATATAACATCCACGCCCAGGATGGCCTGGTTCGCATATTGCGCCAGCTCTGCGTTTGTCTCCTCTCCGCGGGAGCGTTGAGGGCGGGATGCCCGAATGAGCTGCAGGGATGTATTCATGCGTCTCCCGCGGGGGGAGGGCAAACGCAGGGCGAGGAAACGCAGCCTGCTGCAATATGCGGGCCAGATGAAGCAGGCCGGCTGCGCTTCCTTACGGCCGCGGCGGGAGGCCGGGCTTATGCGGGCTAGAGACCGGCGGCTTGCCGAAATCAGGCGCAGCATCCCTGAAGTTGCGCCTGGCGAAGCCTTGGCCATGCAGCAGGAAGGCGCGGCGCTGGTCGATATTCGCGATGCCCGGGAGGTCGCCCAGGGAAGCCCGCAGGATGCTTACCGCATCGATCGCGCCTTTCTGGAGTTCCGGATCGAGGATGCGGTCCCCAACCTCCACCGGACGGTGCTGTTGACCTGCGCCAGCGGCGCTCGCTCGCTGTTCGCCGCCGATGAGCTCAGGCGCATGGGTTATGCCGATGCGCGCTCGGTGGCGGGCGGCTTCAATCAATGGAAGGACGAGGGCCTGCCCTTCGAGATACCCAGGATGCTGGATGCCGACGCGCGCCAGCGTTACGCGCGGCACCTGGTCATGCCGGAAGTGGGAGAAGCCGGCCAGTTGAAACTCCTTGAAAGCCGGGCGCTGCTGATTGGCGCCGGCGGCCTGGGCTCGCCGGCGGCGTTGTACCTGGCCGCTGCGGGCGTGGGCACGCTTGGCATCGTGGACCACGATGTGGTTGACCGCGCCAACCTGCAGCGCCAGATTCTGCACACCGACGAGCGCGTGGGCGTTTCCAAGGTCGCCTCGGCCCGCGCGGCGCTGAAGGCGCTGAACCCGGCGGTGAAGGTGAAGGAACATGCGCTGCGGCTGGACCGCGGCAATGTCGATGAAGTGTTTGCCGGCTACGACGTGGTGGTGGACGGCTCAGACAATTTCGCCACCCGCTACCTGGTCAATGACGCTTGCGTGAAGCACCGCCTGCCCAATGTGCATGGCTCGGTGTTCCGTTTCGAGGGCCAGGTAACCGTGTTCTGGCCGTCGCGCCAGCCAGAACCCGGGCCTTGCTACCGCTGCCTTTATCCGGAACCGCCGCCCCCCGAGTTGGCGCCGTCGTGCGCCGAGGCGGGCGTTTTAGGGGTATTGCCGGGTGTTGTGGGGCTGCTGGAGGCGGTGGAGGCCATCAAGATCCTGCTCGGCGCTGGCAACCCGCTGGTGGGCAGGCTGCTCCACTACGATGCGCTGGACTCGCGGTTCACCGAGTTCAGGCAGCGCCCCGACCCCAACTGCCGCTATTGCGCGCAAGGAGCGAAGTTCCCGGGCTACGCGGACTACCAAGCCTTCTGCGGCATCCCTCCCCAACAGCCATAAACGAGATTTTGGGCAGCAGGCAGCTTGACTTTTAGGAAACAAGGCGGCGAGTATGTTAATCACGCATCAAGCCAAGGAGTTGAGGCCATGAAGGAAATGACCGCAATCGACCTGTTTTGTGGAGCAGGAGGTCTATCGGAGGGATTTCAACAGGCTGGTTTTACGATTCTGGCTGGCAACGATTTCGACGAGCATGCCGGGGCCACATTCCGCTTGGCGCACGATGCCGCCGAGTTCTTGCCGGGACCCATTGAAGAAATCGGCGCGAGCCGATTCCTGAAGGCAACGGGTCTGAAAAAAAGGAGAACTGGATTGCTTAATCGGTGGGCCGCCCTGTCAGGCATTCAGCGTCTATAACCATCAGCGGGGCCTTCATGACGAGCGCAGCAGGTTGTTCGAGGAATATCTGCGGATTGTGCGGGAATTGGCTCCTAAATGGGTGGTGATGGAAAATGTGCCGGGCATTACTTCTGTGGGGAAAGGAAGGGCGGTTCGGAGTATTTTGGCGGGCTTCTCCAAGTTGGGATACGGTGTGAGTATGCGCATCTTGAGGGCGGAAGAGCATGGCGTGCCGCAAGAACGGCGCCGAGTGTTCTTCGTCGGCAATCGACTGGACCTGCCCGTATTGTGGCCACAACCCACGCATGGGCGTGGCCTGTTGCCTTTCGTGACTGTAGGGGAGGCTATCAGCGACTTGCCGGTCCTCAAGAACGGAGAAGATCCTGGCCCTGCGGCCTACCGCAAGCCAGCAAGTTCGGGTTTTCAAGCCATGATGCGCGGTGATTCGGCTGTTGTAAACAACCACGCGGCGCCCCGCCTTGCGCCAATAAACCTGCAGCGAATGAAGCATGTCGGGCCCGGAGGAAGCTGGCGCGACATTCCATATGAATTACTGCCGGTCGGAATGAAAAAAGCGCGCAGCTGCGACCACACAAAACGTTACGGGCGACTCCGCAATGATGGCTTGTCAAGCACAATACTCACAAAATGCGATATCCACTGGGGCGCGTATATTCACCCGGAGCAAGATCGGGTATTGACCGTGCGCGAAGCGGCGCGTCTGCAATCTTTTCCGGACCGCTTCAGATTTCGGGGGCCAAGAACCGAACAGTTTGTCCAAGTTGGCAACGCGGTGCCCCCGGCACTGGGGAAATGTGTTGCGCAAGCAATGCTGCGCGCTATGCAATTTGCCGGCGCGGCGCCCCGGAGCGATAGCGCTTTGGAACTGGCAATTGCCGTTTGATCCCCAGGATTACATTTGCGAGGTCCTGGGCAGGCCCGCAGAGCCGGGATTTGATCCATCGGCCCACGCCTTCAGGTGTCCGTTTTTAGACCTGAAGTGCGTTAAGCGCAGCGCATCCCTTGACGAACCCTATCCGGTCTGTTCGATACGGAAGTCGGGCAGGAAGGTGTGCGTTTGTCCAAAACGCTTTCATCAAGTCGATTTTATGAGCGAGGTTGTAGAACATTGCTGGCCGGGGCATCTTCCGGGAAACCCCCAAATTGCGCGTGAAGTAAAGATGACAGGTTTTGGCAACGTTGATTTTGTTATAGCTGATGTCGATGAAGAGGGCAGCATTGGGCAGTTCTTATCGGTTGAACTGCAAGCAATCGACATTGCCGGCACCGTGAACGACGCTTATTCGGCCTTGCGTGAAGATCGGCAGTTGGAAGCCAAGAAAACCTATGGCCTGAACTTTGACAATGTCTATAAGCGATATATCACACAGCTGATTCGGAAAGGATACTTTCATCACCATTGGGGCACGAAGATCGTTGCGGTGATGCAAGATGTTTTATACGAATATCTGCGCGGCAAGGCGGAGTTCATGCGCACGCGCGATGTGCGGGACAGCACCGTCAACATTATTTTCATGTCCTACTCGTGCGCAGATGATCCTGGCAACCCGGGGGCCAAGAGGTTTGCTCTTTCGGAAATCGAGGGCACCAGCCATTCAAACCTGCAACAGGCCGTGCTCTACAAGGAAGCCCCTGCAAGGAAGAAATTCTGCCAGCAAATCAGCAAGGCTCTCTCCCGCTAGCAGAAAGCCCGCAGCTTGCATTGGTGCCGTCGGTCATCAATCAGCTCCGGTAAAAGCCGCTCTGTCCGCAATGCCTGCCGCGAGAAGCGCTGCTCCGGGGGCGCGGCAGCGGCGTTCGGCGTCTGCTGCGATACACTAGCGGCCCCGGGAGAGAGGGGGCGCATGGAACATGAAAAGACGCAAAGGCTACGCCGACGGCCCGTTTGGCCAGATCCACTACCAGGAGGCGGGAAGCGGCATGCCTTTGTTGCTGCTCCATCAGTCGCCCAGTTCCTCGGAAATGTTCGAGGCCGCCTATCACTTGCTGGCGGCGCGCGGAATACGCGCGATTGGCGTGGACACCCCTGGCTTTGGCCAGTCCCACGCGCCCGACGAGCAACCTTGGATTCCAGATTACGCGCAAGCCATCCGCAGCGTCATCGACCACCTTGAGCTGGCGCGCGCCGCCGTGCTGGGCCATCACACCGGCGCCTCCATCGCCGCGGAGCTTGCGGTGATGGAGCCTCAGCGGGTTGCCTGCGTGGTGCTGAACGGAGCGCCCTTGCTGACCTCCGAGGAGCAGGCCCGGTGGAAGGAGGCGGTTGCCAGGAGCGAGGAACCCGAGGTAAAGGCGGACGGCAGCCACCTCATGGACCTGTGGAACCGGCGCCTGCGCTTCACGCCGGGCTGGACCAACCTGCGGGCTATGCACTGGGGCGTGGTGCAAATGCTGATTGCCGGCGAAACCGCCCGCTATGGCCACGCCGCCGCCTTCGCCCACGACCTCTCCGAGCCTCTTCGCAAAATGACCCAGCCGACGCTGGTGCTCACCAACACCGGCGACGATATACACGAGCAATGCCAGCGCGTAAACACACTCAGGCCGGACTTTGAATACGCCGAGTTGCAAGGCGGCACTCACGACATTGTGGATGAGCAGCCCGAGGCATGGACCCGCATTGTGGCCGGCTTTGTTCTTGAGAACTCGTCCTGAAGGACTGGAGGGACCAGCCATGACCGATACCCTGGGATGGCGCATGAAGTTTGGCGTGGTGGCGCCGTCCACCAACACCAGCGTGCAGCCGGAATACGACGACATGCGCCCGCGCGGCGTAACCAATCATTTCTGCCGGGTGTGGATTCCCGACGACCCGGTGAACAGCGACGAGGAATTCCTGCAACTGATGGAGAATATCCGCGCGGAAACGGAAACGGCGGTGGACCGCGTCATGACCTGCAGCCCGGATTACGTGGTGATGGGCATGTCCGCGGAAACGTTCTGGGAGGGGGTGCTGGGCGCCGAGCAGTTGAAGAAGAACCTCGAAGAGCGCGCCGGGGTGCCGGTGGGGCTGGGCTCCCACGCCTGCCGCGAGGCGATCGCCTGTTACGGCAACATCAGGAAGATCGGCGTGATCACGCCCTATATGCCGGTGGGCGACGCGGAAGTGCGCAGGTTTTTTGAGGGTTGCGGCTTTGAGGTGGTTCACTTGGTGGGACTGAAGAGCAAGAGCCCCATGCTGATTGCGCATGAAACGCCGGAAACGCTGCGCCGCGCGGTGCATGAGGTTAACGACCCGTCGGTGGAGTTGATTATCCAGGTGGGCACCAACCTGGCCTTCGCGCACATCGCGCCAGAAGCTGAGAACTGGCTGGACAAGCCGGTGCTGGCGATCAACACCTGCACCTACTGGCACGCGCTGCGCGAAAACGGGATCAACGACAAGGTCTATGGCTTCGGCTCGCTGATGGCCGAGCACTGATTTTCCGCAAGCACCTGGCGGGAGGCCGCAAGTGGAATACGAATACACGCCGATTTCGCAGCGGCCGCGGCTTAAGTGGCCGGACGGCAAGCGCGTGGCGCTGCTGCTCACCTTCAACCTCGAAACCTGGGACCTGACCAAGGACACCGATGCCCCGTACTACGCCGGCGGCCCGCCGGTGCTGCCCGACGCATTGCCCGGCCGGGTGCCGGATTTCCCCAATTACACCTGGCGCGAATACGGCCAGCGGGTGGGCATCTGGCGGCAGTTCGAGCTGTTCGACGAGCTCGGCATCACGCCCGGATGCACGCTCAACGCCGTAACTTGCGAGCGGCGCCTGCCGATGGTGCAGGCCGCCATGGAGCGCGGTTGCGAGCTGATTGCGCACAACTACGAACAGGGCGAACTGCTTACGGATTTTTCCGGCAACGAGGAGCGCGAGCGCGAGCTTATCCACCGCACGCTGGACATCTACGAGCGCACCGTGGGGCGCAAGGCGCGCGGCTGGCTGTCTTCGTCGCTGCGCGGCACGCGGGCAACGCCCGGCATCCTGGCCGAAGCCGGGCTGCTGTTCTACTGCGATTTGATGAACGACGACCAGCCGTACCGGGTGCGCACGCCGCACGGCGATATTGTCTCCACGCCGTATTCCAACGAGATCAACGACTTCACCCTGCTCACCCGGCGCGGCCACAGCACCGACGAGTTCCGCGACATCCTGATTGAGGAACTGGATGTGCTCCATGCCGAAGGCGCCGCCCAGGCGCGCATGATGAACGTGGGGCTGCACCCGCACGTGTCCGGGCGAGCCTACCGGATGCGCGCGCTGCGCGAGTTCATTGAGCACGCCAAAGCTCTGCCCGGCGTGTGGTGGACCACCCGCGAGGAAATCGCCGAGTGGTACCTCAAGCAAACCCCCCAGGCTTGATCGCGCCGGGATTCAGCGGGGGGAGGATGCTGGCCTCGGCTTCGCGGGGCGGAGCGCCTTCTGCTCCCGCCCGGACTTTGGGCTGACACTCTCTCATCTCTCATTGACCAGCATTCCTAAAAACGCTAAATTTCGCTTCATGGAACGGAATCCTTGCTGCCGTATCGGCGGGAGGCGAAAAGATGACTGATCAGGCCCTCACGCCGGCACTCTGGGAACACTCCCCGGCCGAAGCGCCGCAGGCGCAACGCGAGACACGCCGTTTAGTCGGCAATGCCGCAAGGCGCCGCAAGAAGATGATCGCGTTCGGATGGTACGGAGGCAAGTACGTCCATTTGGATTTCATCCTGCCTCACCTCCCTGCTGATGCCGAGCATTTTTGCGATGTCTATGGAGGGTCGGCAGCTGTTCTTATCAACCGCATTCCGGCCAAGGTTGAAACGTACAACGATCTTGATACCGAACTGGTAAATTTCTTTGCCGTTCTGCGCGACCAGCCTGATGACCTCATCCGTAATATTGGGCTCACCCCCTTCTCTCGAGAAGAACTCGTCAAAGCGTGCGGCTCCTCGGAAAATCTGCAACCTCTTGAGCGTGCTCGGCGGTTCTACGTTCGCGCGCGGCAAACTCGCACAGGACTAGCCCAAACGAGCAGTGAGGGACGCTGGGCTCACTGCGTCCTGACTTCCAGAGCCGGCATGGCCGGCGCCGTATCCCGTTGGCTAGGGGCGGTTGAAGGTCTTCCTGAGATTGCGCAACGATTGCAGCGGGTGCAAATCGAAAACGCTCCCGCCCTGGAAGTGATTCGGCGCTACGACACGCCAAAAACGCTTTTCTACCTGGATCCTCCGTATGTTCACGGGAGCCGCGGGGATTCCAGCGCTTATGGGCATGAAATGACGGATCAGGACCACCGCGACTTGGCCGCGGCGCTCCACGCACTGAAGAGTCGAGCGGTGCTTTCAGGGTGCCAGTGCGATCTCTACGATGACCTTTTTGGCAACTGGCGCCGTGTGGATGCCCCGGAGAAAACTTGCAACTCTTCCAAAGGAAAAAGAACAGAGTCGTTATGGATGAATTTCGACCCGGCTTCCGGCAGTCATGGCTTCTCCTGACCGGGAGCGCGCCGGGTGGCCTCCGCGGGGGCAACGTGGGAGGAAAGTGGGCCGTGAGGGAATCGAACCCGCAACCAATGGATTAAGAGTCCACTGCTCT
>RKRP01000109.1 GCA_007571315.1 Gammaproteobacteria bacterium | reverse complement strand
GCGGCGAGGTGCTGGCGGCGCCGGCGATTGGCGGCGACCGTTTGTTCGTGCGCACGGTGCATGGCTTTCTGTACGCCTTCAGTCTCGCTACCGGGCAGCAACTCTGGTCCGTTTCGCAGAACATGCCCAGGCTCAGCCTGCGCGGCACATCCGCGCCTGTGGCGCATGCCCAGCTGGTCATTTGCGGATTCGACAACGGGCGCCTCACCGCCTATCAGCAGTCCGATGGAACCCGCGCCTGGGACCTGCCGCTGGCGGCGGCGGCCGGGCGCAATGAGCTGGAGCGGCTGGTGGACCTGAATGGCGAAGTCCAGGTGGTGGGCAACGATGTGTACGTGGCCGGCTACAATGGACTTCTGGCTTCGGTAGCTGCGGAATCCGGGGAATTGCTGTGGTCGCGCGAGTTTTCCGGCTACAACGGTCTGGTGGTGGATGCCAATAACGTTTATTCCGTGAGCGATGCTGGCCGGGTTAGCGCCCATGCCCGAACCGGCGGCACCCCGCTGTGGGCGGACGATTTGCTGGAATACCGCGACCTGTCGCGCCCCGCCCTGTTTGCGGCTCATTTGATGGTGGGCGACTTGGAAGGTTATCTGCACGGCTTCAACGTGTTCAGCGGCAAACTGGAGTTGCGCGCCCGCGCTGGCAACGCCAGGATTGCGGCGCAGCCTCTTGCGATGGGCGAGATGCTCTACGCGCTTACGGTATCGGGCGAGCTAACCGCCTGGCGCGCCCCCGCCTCGAACGCATCCTGAGCACATGAGGACGGTTCGCCATGCTCCCGGTTGTGGCCCTTGCGGGGCGTCCCAATGTTGGCAAATCAACGCTTTTTAACCGGCTGGCCGGCAAACGCGAGGCTTTGGTCGCCGATTATCCCGGGCTGACCCGCGACCGCCGCCACAGCCTGGTTGTTCTGCACGGCCTCCGCGCCATACTGGTGGATACGCCGGGCGTGGGGCAGGGCGGCGAATGGGGCGAGACGCTGCAAGGCCAGTTCGACCGGGCGCTGGAAGAATGCGATGTGGCCGTGCTGCTCACCGACGCGCGCGAAGGCTTGCGCGCCGCGGATGAAACCGCCGCAAGCAGGATCCGCGAGTCGGGCACCCCGGCAGTGCTGGCGGTCAACAAGAGCGAAGGCCAGGCGCCGGAGATCAGCGTGGCGGAATTTCATGCGCTGGGGATTGCCGGTCCTCTGGCCATATCCGCGTTGCGCGGGGACGGAGTGCGGGCGCTGTCTGAGCGTCTGGCCCGCATGGCTCCGGAGTTCGCCGGCCCTGAGTCTCCCGGACCTGCCGAGGCTGAGTCTCGCGGCGCTGGGCCGGCTGAGCCAGGACCTGCTGAGTCGTCAGATTCCCCCGAATCAGCGCCCGCCGAACCGGGTTCCGCCAGGAGCCGCCGAACCCGCATCGCCATCATCGGCCGTCCGAATGTGGGCAAATCGACCCTGGTGAACCGCTACCTGGGCGAGGAGCGAATGCTGGTGCGCGACGAGGCCGGGACAACGCGCGACAGCATTGCGCTGAATTTCAATCACGCCGGACGGCCCTGCGCTCTGGTCGATACCGCGGGGATAAGGCGCCGCGCCCGAGTGGCGCCTGGCCCGGAACGCCTTTCGGTAACCCAGGCCCTGCAAGCCATTGAGCAGGCGGACGCGGTGATTTTTTTGCTGGATGCCCGCGAGGGCGCCACCGAGCAGGATCTCAGGCTGATTGCCCTGGCCCTGGACCGGGGCCGCGCCATGGTGATTGGCGTGAATCAATGGGACCGCGTTCGCGGCGAGGCGCGCGCGCGAATCAACGCGAAACTGGAGCGGCAACTGAATTTCCTGGATTTCGTCGATCTGCATCGCGTATCAGCGCTGCGCGGATGGGCGGTGGGCCGCCTGCTCGACAGCGCGCTTTGCGGAGTCGAGGCGGCATCGCGCGACCTGCCCACCGGCCGGCTCAACGCCCTATTGCGCGAAGCGGTGCAAGAGCACGCCGCGCCGCGCCGCGGCGGCCGCAGAATCCGGCTGAATTACGCCCACCAGGGCGGCAAGCGTCCGCCGGTCGTGGTCATCCATGGGCGCCAAACGCAGCATCTTCCGCCCGACTTCCGCCGCTTCCTCGCGCGCCGAATCCGCCAGCGCTTCGGTCTCCGCGGCACTCCGCTCCGCATCGAACTCCGCCGCGCCCCCAACCCCTACGTTGAAGCCCCGGAGAGTAACCTTTGACAAAATACTGCGCAGAGAGCACAGTTCTGATCCTAGCCAGTCCGGGAGAGCGCCGCGTTGAAATCTCCAAGGCCGATCTCTATCGCCCCGGATGCGTTCCCGCGAAGTTCGCCAGCCAGATCAAGGATTTTTCTTTTGGGTCAAAGCTTTATAAACGGCTGAGAAGAATTGATATGAGTATAACCCGCCCGCCGTCCGGCGCGAGGGGCTTGGGCGCCGCTCAGGGCGCTTTTGTTTCTGTGACCTGGGCCAGGAGCGCGCCTCGGGCAAGCTGGGCTTTGATTTCGCTGCCTTTCGCGGCTTGCGCTGCGTCGCTGAGGATGCTTCCGTCCGGGGCGGTAACGATTGCGTAGCCGCGGTCGAGGGTGTTTTGGGGCCCCAGGCCGCGCAGCGCTGAACGGGCCACTTTTATTTGCTGCGATGCGTTTTCCAGCCTTCTGCGCGCCGCGGTGGCCAGGCGCGGGGCAAGCCATTCCAGTTGCCCGCGCAACGCGGCGGTCAGGGCCCGGGGCGAACTCGTAATCAGACGGCTGTTCAAGGAGGCGAGCGTTTGCGCGCCGGGACGCGGCAACCGCGCGGCAGCGGCGCCAAGGCGCTCATGCAATTCGTCCAGGCGCTGGCCGCACTGCATCAGCCGGGCGGGCGGTCCTGCGCGGTCCAGCCTGCCCCGCAGTTGCGCCAGGGATTCGCCGTTGCGCGACAGGCAGGAAATGATCGCCTGCCGGATGCTGTCTTCCGCCCGTTGCGCCCTGCGCAGCCAGTCGGCAGCTTCCGGCGTGGCGATTTCCGCAGCCTGGGACGGCGTGGCCGCTCTTCGATCGGCAACAAAATCCGCGATCGTGTAGTCGGTTTCGTGACCCACGCCGCTGATAAGCGGCAGCGGGAAGGCGGCGATGAAACGGGCCAGGCGCTCGTCGTTGAATGTCGCCAGGTCCTCCAGGTCGCCGCCGCCCCGGGCCAGGATGACGAGGTCGCAAGCCCCGTGCTCGATTACCGCCCGCAGCGCCGCCAGGATCTGTTCGGGCGCGCCGGCGCCTTGCACCCGGGTGTGGTACAGCACCACCGGAAGCGCGGGGAAGCGGTTGCGCAACACCGCGACCACATCGCGCGCCGCCGCGCTTTCCCGGGAACTGACCAGCCCTGCGCAGCCGGGCAGGCGTGGTATCGGCCGCTTGCGTTCTTCATCGAAAAGTCCTTCATCCTTGAGTTTGCGCTTGAGCGCCTCGAACTGCCGCAGGAGTTTGCCGACACCCGTTTCCCGCATGTCCGAAACAATCAGCTGGTAGCTGCTTCGGGGCGTGTAAGCCTGCACCTGCCCGGTGGCGATTACCCGCTGTCCGTCCGCCGGCGCGAACCTGAGGCGGCGGTTGGCCGCGGCGAACATGGCGCACTGGATCAGGGATTCTTCATCCTTGAGCTTGAAGTACATATGCCGGCCGCGGTAGTGGCTGAAATCGGCAATTTCGCCCTCAACCCTCACTGCCGCAAATTGATCGCGCAGCCGGGCCGCGATCAGCTGCACCAATTGGCCCACTTGCAGCAACGGCGCGTCTTGCGCTGGCTTTCCAACCGGGAGGTTTACCCCTTCGCCACGCATTTGTAAGATGATAGCCTGCTGCGCAACAAGTTCAGTCCATGCGGATCATTCAGGAAGCCCTGACCTTCGACGATGTCCTTTTGGCGCCGGACTACTCGGAGGTCCTGCCCAGGGAAGTGAGCCTGGCCACATCGGCGGCGCGCGGCCTGGAACTCAATATACCCGTGCTGTCCGCGGCCATGGACACGGTTACGGAGTCGGCTCTGGCGATCGCTCTGGCGCAGGAAGGCGGGCTGGGCGTGATTCACAAGAATATGACGCCGGAAAGCCAGGCTCGGCATGTGGCCTCGGTGAAGAAATACGCCTCGGGCGTGGTGTCCGACCCGATTACCGTCAGCCCGGACAAGAGCGTGCGCGAGGTGCTGGAAATTACCCGCCGCAATAACATTTCCGGCCTGCCCGTGGAGGCGCAAGGGCGGCTGGTGGGCATCGTGACGAACCGCGACCTGCGCTTCGAGACCCGCCTGGACCGTCCGGTGCGCGAAGTGATGACGCCCGAAAACCGGCTGGTGACGGTGCGGGAGAGCCCCGGCGAGGAAGAGGTGCTCACGCTGCTCCACAAGCACCGGATCGAAAAGGTGCTGGTGGTTGATGAGAACTTTCAGCTCAAGGGCCTGATTACCGCCAAGGACTTCCAGAAAGCCAGCGATTTCCCGCGCGCCTGCAAGGACCAGCGCGGCGCGCTGCGCGTGGGCGCCGCGGTGGGCGCCGGCGCCGATACGGAACAGCGGGCCGCCTTGCTCAGCGAGGCGGGCGTTGATGTGCTGGTGGTCGATACGGCGCACGGCCACAGCCGCGGCGTTATCGAGCGGGTTCGATGGCTGCGGAAGAACTACCCGGACATGCGGCTGATCGCGGGCAACGTGATCAGCGCCGAGGGCGCCGAAGCGCTGATCACCGCCGGCGCGGACGGCGTGAAGGCCGGAGTCGGCCCCGGTTCCATCTGCACCACGCGCATTGTGGCGGGCGTGGGGGTGCCTCAGATCACGGCCGTGGCCGAGGTGGCCGCCGCCGCCGCCCGCCATGGCGTTCCGGTCATCGCGGACGGCGGCGTGCGCTATTCGGGCGACATCGCCAAGGCGATTGCCGCCGGCGCGCACTGCGCGATGATCGGCAGCCTGTTTGCCGGAACGGAAGAAGCGCCGGGCGAGGTCGAGTTGTATCAGGGCCGCTCCTACAAGTCGTACCGGGGCATGGGCTCGCTGGGCGCCATGTCGCAGCAATACGGATCGTCTGACCGCTACCAGCAGGATTCCACCGAACAGATTGAAAAACTGGTGCCCGAAGGCATTGAAGGGCGGGTGCCCTACAAGGGCAGCCTGGTGGCTATTGTGCGGCAACTCACCGGAGGACTGCGGGCCGCGATGGGATATACGGGCTGCGCGTCCATTGAGGAGTTGCGCGCCCGGGCGAAATTCGTGCGGATTACCGGGGCGGGGATGAAGGAAAGCCATGTGCATGATGTGACGATCACCAAGGAGGCCCCCAACTACCGGGGTCGCGCGTGATCCAGGGCCGCATCCTGATCCTTGATTTCGGGTCGCAAACAACGCAGTTGATCGCCCGCCGCATCCGCGAGGCGGGTGTTTATTCTGAAATCCTGCCCTGGGATATCGGCGATGCCGCCGTCCGTGAATTTGCGCCGGCCGGGATTGTGCTTTCCGGGGGGCCGCAGTCGGTGACCGGCGGACGCGCTCCGCGCGCGCCGCAGAGCGTATTCGGCCTGGGCAAGCCGGTGCTTGGCATCTGCTACGGCATGCAGGCGATCGCTCACCAGCTCGGCGGCAGCGTGGAGTTGGCTGGCAGCGCCGAGTTCGGTCCGGCCGAAGTGCGCATTGTTGCGGATAACCCGCTGCTTTCGGGACTTTCGCAGGACCCTCTGCCCGTATGGATGAGCCATGGCGATCATGTCAATGCGCTGCCGCCGGGATTCGAGCGCATTGGGGAGAGCGGCAACGCCCCGTTTGCCGCGATCGCCGATCAGAGCCGGAGGCTGTTCGGCGTGCAATTCCATCCCGAGGTTACGCATACGCGCCACGGTCAGCAAATGATCGAGCGTTTTGTGCATGAGATCTGCGGGCTGGGCAAGGCATGGGCGCCCGCGGCCATCGCCGAGAGCGCAATTGCGCGCGTCCGTGAGGAAGCGCCCCGGGGCAATGTGCTGCTGGCCCTGTCGGGAGGCGTTGATTCCTCGGTGCTCTCGGTCCTGCTGCAAAGGGCGGTGGGCCAGCGGCTGCGTTGCGTAATGGTTGACCACGGCCTTCTGCGCCTGAACGAAGCGGAGCAAGTGGTGGAAACTTTGGGGCGGGCCGGGGTTGAGGTGGCCGTGGTGGACGCGCGCGAGCGCATGTTCGCCGCGCTGTCGGGCCTGGCTGACCCGGAGGACAAGCGCAAGGCCATCGGCCGCTGCTTCATCGAAGTGTTCGAGGAAGAGGCGGCGCGCATGCCCGGTATTGAGTGGCTCGCCCAGGGAACCATTTATCCCGATGTCATCGAGTCCGCCGCCGCCGGGACCGGCAAGGCGCATCTGATCAAATCGCATCACAATGTGGGCGGACTGCCGGAGAGGATGAAGCTCAGGCTGCTTGAACCGCTGCGCCTGCTGTTCAAGGACGAGGTGCGCAAGGTTGGGCTGGAACTGGGCTTGCCGGCGGAACTGGTGGGACGGCACCCCTTTCCGGGGCCCGGTCTGGCGGTGCGTGTTCTTGGCGAAGTGGATGCCCGGGCCGTTGAAACATTGCGTTTGGCGGATGACATCTTCGTTTCGGAGTTGCGCGCCGCCAACTGGCACGACCGCGTGGCCCAGTCGTTCGCGGTATTCCTGCCGTGCCGGAGCGTCGCCGTAAAGGGCGACGGGCGCCGCTACGAGCCGGTAATTGCGCTGCGCTGCGTCAACACCTCGGATTTCATGACCGCCAGCCCCAGCCGCCTGCCCATGGAACTCCTGGAGCGGGTTGCGGGGCGGATAGTAAACGAGGTTCCTGGCATTTCCCGCGTCGCCTACGACATTTCATCCAAACCCCCCGCCACCATCGAATGGGAGTGAGCGCTTCGGGTTTGTTGGCGGGAGAGGGTGAGCGGTGGATGCGGCGGGCCTTGGCGCTGGCCCGCAGGGCCGCGGATGCCGGTGAGGTTCCAGTGGGCGCCGTGGTGGTTCAGAATGGCCGCATCGTGGGAGAGGGCGGCAATTGCATGATCGCTGCCGCTGACCCCAGCGCGCATGCGGAAATTGAAGCCTTGCGCTCGGCCTGCAAGGCGCTTGGAAACTACCGGCTGCCGGAGGCGGAACTCTACGTGACCCTGGAGCCTTGCGCCATGTGCGCCGGCGCGCTGGTGCTGGCGCGCGTGGCGCGGGTCGTTTATTCCGCCGCCGACCCCAAATCGGGCGCCGCCGGCAGCGTCCTCAACGTGCTGCAAAATTCCTGCCTGAATCATCAATGCCGTGTCGATTCGGGGCTGCTGGCGGACGAATCCGCGGAGTTGTTGCGCAAATTCTTCCAGAATCGCCGTTGATTCCGGCGCCCCGCTTCGCCAGCGCAAGCGCATCAAGCAGCGCAGCGTGAGCGTAGTCAATCAATCAATCAATGGGGCGGTCTGAGAACATATAATCCTTCGCCGGAGGGATGCCGGAGAGGCCTAACGGCGCTGATTCGAAATCAGATGGGGGCGATTCGCTCCACGTGGGTTCGAATCCCACTCCCTCCGTGGACTGATTTGCGGAAGCGAGTCCTTGCGCGCCCGCAGGTTTCTGGCGTGGCGTGATTACATCCGCGCTCGCGCAGTGACTCCAAACCGCCTATGGCTGGCTTAATTGATGAGGCGGCTAAAAATATGCCGCCGGATATGTCGGTCCATAAGCGGTCGGCTACAGCGCGTGAAGCGAACAGCGCAGAATGACGGCGGCGGGATGCTATAATCCTCGGCGTTATAGGGAAATGGCTTCGCAAGGAGGCATGAAATGGACATGGGCTACACGATCGACACCGCGGCGGCG
>RKRP01000201.1 GCA_007571315.1 Gammaproteobacteria bacterium | reverse complement strand
AAGTCGATGAACCAGGACTTGAACAGCGCGCGCGCCATGGCCTCCAGCGTCTCGCTCATGCGCCGGTTCAACTCGATCTTGGCGTCCAGCGCGCCAAGAACGCGGGCGATGGCGCGTTGCTCAGGGAGGGGCGGCAGATTGACAGTCAGCCCTTTGATATCCGCGGGTCGAATTGATGGATAGGCTGATGTGCTATGCTCAGCGATCGTATGGAGTTGCTCTACGACTTCTTTTTGCGCCAAGAACCAGTAGATGAATCCAGTGTCTGCGATAGAGGGTATGCCTCTGACAACAGCAAAAGCTGTTGACGCGAGGAAGTTATCAGGAACGGATCGCAGACGCCCAAAATGCCGCTGATTAGGGCGCACTGTCGAGTACAGGATGTCACCCGCTTTGACTTTGCGACGGGCACGGCTTGGGATTTTGTCTGTTCCGGGCACAAGCTGCTGGAGCAGGGAAACGCAGTTGTCGGTTATGTTGGACGTGTCCAGATACTGGATAACATCCCATGCCTCTTTGGGCGAGTAAGTTGATTCGTTTACGACGATGCATTCCCCGAGTTGCCTTCGCTCCCAGCAAGGCTCTGGGGAGGTTTCTTTAGGCCCCCCCAAAGTGGCAGGCGCAGCAGGGCACCGATACCACTCGATGCCGTGGGCGCGGATGTGTTCAAGGAGCGAGGGATGATTGATTGTGCCGTGCAGCACGAGGTCCACCGATTGCGCCATCGGGATTTCTTCGAGCGCCGCTGCGAGCCGCGCTTGGTCGGTGAAAGTAAGTTGGTCGCCGAATAGCGCGATATCGACATCGGACTCCATTGTGCCGGTTCTCATGGCACGCGAACCGAACAGCACCGCTCGCTCTACCCGCTCATTCGCCGCCAGCACCGCGATGATGGCAGACCGATGGGCATCTTTCAGGCCGTCATTCATTGCGCGGCCCTGTGCTGCAGCGCTTCGTAAAGGCGCTCTAATACCGGGTAATACCTGCCCTTGATAAGCGCCTCCGCCCTGAGCGCAAGTTTCGGACGGTAGGCGTGGCTCAGGACGTTACGCTTGCCCAAGGCATCAAGCAGCGCCTCGCAATCGTCTTCCCCCATGTAGCCAACCTCGAAGCTCTTGCGAATTGCTGCGCGCGGCACCTTCACCTCATAGCCTTCATAGAAGAGAAGATCCTTAAGCACGTTCCAGGAGAGCTCAAAGCAAATCTCGAAGGTTTTGATCAACCCCGCACGTTCCAGATTGCTGTATTGGTCCTGCGCGCAGGCATCGACAAGTTGAGACAGCGCGTCACTGAAGGTTTCCAATCGCTGTTGCCAGCGAATCTCGTCGTGATTGCTCATGGCTTAGGCCCCGCAAGTACCGTGCAAGCATGCTTGATCTCGGTGTGGAAGCGTTCCGGCAGGCGCGCCCAGTCCCGCGCCCATGCCAGGAACGGAATCCTTGACCCCCGCAGCGGCGCTTCCAGCCAGCAGCGATGTTTGGGTTGCGGGCGCAGCCGGTCAGTCAACATTCGCCGCCTCGCCGCGGGCGCAGGCCGTGTTGTTGATGCCTGGTGTCGAATCAATCATCTTCAGAGGGTGCGAAGGGACGATATTCCACCAGCGAAGATCGTCCGGCGATCTCCACGATCCGCACCGTCGCTTCGATGCCGTTGACATCCGTCAGCCGCAGGTCCTGTCCAAGAACGAAGTGCACTGGCTGCAGCTTGCCTTGCTCGATGGCGATTTTCGAGGCGTAGAGGTAAGTTCTGTCGAGCTCATCCCGCACAGGATTCAACGATCCGCGCAGGCCGGGTATCTGTCCGTAGTCTTGCGGCAGGATAACGGCGCCGCCGGCGGAAAGCGGACGCAGCTCGATGGTAAGCGCGCGCGCTTCGGGCACCCATTCGCGTTCGCAGTGCGCGGCGAAGCCTGCGGCGGCTGCAAACACGGTCATCGGCAGTTTGACGGTATGCAACTCCACTGCCGCTTGCCCTAATGAATCGGTCGCAGTCCGCTTCCACGCCTTGTTCGGGAACAGAACCAGCACGTCCGCATCGGCAATCGGACAACCGTCGGCGAGCACGGTAATGATCACTCTGGCCGGGCTCGGTTCGGTAGCGGCGGCCGGAATCGTGACGCGAAGCTCCTGATCCCCAATCAGTTCGAAGCGGGGCGGGCATCCGGCAAGTTCGCTAGTTGCGCGGCGGATGAGAGGAATGCCGTCGCCGCGCCGCTCCATGATGAACCGCCGGTCATTCGCGCCGGCGATGTCGCCGGTTGGCATGCGGCCGAAGATCGACGCGAGCACCTCGTTGCGGGTCGCCTGACGATGCTCCAGTTCATCTACGGTCAGGCTGTTGGCCAAGGCGCCGGGAGACTGGATTTCCAGCCGGTCGGAGAACATGGACAGGCGAATCCGGCTGCCGCGCATCGAGTAGTCGCGGTGGGCTACGGCGTTGGTGACCGCCTCGAACAACGCCCCTTTACTGTATTGCGGAAGGTCCATCCGCGCCGGATCCTTGTGCGCCCCCACCCGCATGTTGCGCACGGCAAAGGCAACCGCTTGGGCGATTTGCTGATCAAGCGGGCCGGTGATGGTCCGGGCATCGAGCTGGCCCGTGGTCCGGTCGGCGCCTCGATACAGGGTTGCCGTGATGCAGGCATTGGGCAACCAAGTTTCGGGGGTTTTGCAGCAGAACAGCACCCCGGCGACGGTCGCCCTTGGCGCTCCGTGTTCATCGCGAGCAAGCAAGCCCATTTTTTCCATGGCGGTTGCTGGTTCCGCCCGCCCCTCCGCGCTCAGCAGCGGCAGCCAGAGGGCCTCATCCAAGGTCCCGAATCCAGTGCCGGGAACCGATTGTTCATCGAACCAGAGAAACCGCGCCTGCCCCCGCTGCTGCGCCAGACGCAGGCGTTCGTCGCTCGTCATTGTCCTTTTCGTGCCGCCGATGCGGAGGAAACTGCCGCCGGGGCTGTCATGCTGAGCGCTGCCTCGTGGGATTTGCACGATCAGATACGGCTTGCCGGGTTCAATCTCCCCGCGTTGGGTGAGAAGACGAACCGGCGGCTTGATGACATCGGTGCAGATTTCGACGACGAACCACTCGAGCGCATCCATCTGCCCGCGCGACATGCCCTGCGCTTCACCCGCATCCGAAACCCCCAACAGCAGAACGCCACCCTCGGCGTTCGCAAAGGCGGCAATCTCATCCGCCAGATCGTTGCGGCCTGGGCTTCTGGGGCGGTCCCCTGCAAACTCGATACGCTTGAATTCCCAAGTGCTATCTTCGCCGAGACGAAGCTGGCGTTCGACGTGCGCTTCAGTGATTTTCATTTGTTAGATCGGTTTCAGAATCCGGGGTTCTTGGGGTTTGAGGCGATGGCGGCATCAAGGTAGAAGCGCTTGCGCTGTTCCGAGTCCCCGCCGGGGGAGAGCGGTTGAGCGAATGCGCGAGCGAGCATGGCCGATGCCAGAAGGCTAGGCGTCAGGTCCGGGCGCGATGCCGCCGCTCTTGATGTGCAGGTCGCGCTGCGGGTACGGGATTTCCACGCCATGCTCGCGGAACAGCCGCCAGGCCTCCAGCATCACATCGCTCTTGACGTTGGACACGCCGCCGCTCGCGTCCCGGATCCAGAAGCGGATTTCCAGCTCGATGGCCGAGTCGCCGAATGCCTTCACCAGGCAGCGCGGCGCCGGGTCGCCGAGCACGCGCCGCTGCGCGCGCGCCGCTTGTATTCCCAGGCGGGTGGCCAATTCCAGATCGGTGTTGTAATGCACCCCCACCGACACCTTCAGGCGGCTGTTGGCATCCGTGTGGGTCCAGTTGGATACCGGCTGGGTAATCAGCGTTTCATTCGGTATCAGGTGCTCAATGCCGTCGCGCGTGATGATGGAAACATAGCGCGCGCCCAGCTTGTTGACCCAGCCGTAAGTGTTCTCCACGGTAATGACATCGCCGGGCTTGATGGATTTGTCCATCAGGAGAATCACGCCGCTGATCAGATTGGACACGATCTTCTGCAGTCCGAAACCCACCCCGAAGCCGACCGCGCCTCCGATTACCGCCAGGGCCGTAAGGTCGATGCCCACCGCGCCTACGGTAATCAATATCGCCAGCACGTAGAGCCCCGTGCGCAGGGCCTTGTTCATCAGCACCCGGCCCGCCGGGGTTGCCCAATCGGCATTTTGAAGCTGCCGTTCGGTAAGCCGGGAAATGAACGCCGCCAGACTCAGGAGCACGCCCAGCAGGAGGGCGACGGCGAGGACCTGGTAGAGATTGACGCTGAAAGCTTCGCCCAGGGTGAGGGTGAACATGTCTCCCTGAAGCACTTCGATCGTGGGCCCCAGCAAGCCCCAGATGCTTAGCACCGCCATTCCGTAGGCAACCACCGCTGTTGCCCGCGACAGCATGGGGTTGCGGATCAGGCGCGACCCCAGGCGCACAACGATCCATGCCAGCAGCAAGGCCGTAACGATTTCCAGCAGCCATGTGCTCACGCCTGCCGCCACGTAAATCGCCAGCAGCACGCCCAGCAGGGCAATCCACAACAGCGGCCAGAGAAGCGGCTCCAGGATGCGCCGCGCGTTTTCCATGTTAGGGCGGTTCCGGCAAAGCGCCAGAATATGCGGGTGGGCGCGCCGGCTGACGAGAAAAGCGCCGGCGCACAATAGGCCGCCGAATCCCGCCTGCCCCAGGCTGCCCGCAATGGAAACGCCTGCGGGTTTTACTGCGGCGATCGTGGCCCAGACGTTATCCAGCAGTGCCTTCAGTTCTTCCACGGATTAGCCCGGATATTTCGCCAGGGGGCCTCCTGTTGCTTCCGTCCGTGGCCGTTGCGGTAGTGGCTCCCCGGGCCGGACTCGAACCAGCGACCAATTGGTTAACAGCCAACCGCTCTACCTACTGAGCTACCGGGGAACCTCAACCGCGCATTCTACCTCTCCGCCCCTGGCGTTCACATCCACATGCCTGAGCAGGATGCGGTATAAATCGCGCCTTAATCCCTGCAAATGACTGAAACAATCATGGGCAATCCAGAAATGCTTGCCGCCAGCCGTTCCGAAACGGGCGGCGCAGGGCGCAAGTGCCGGGTGGCGACCGATGTGGGCGGCACCTTCACGGATGCCGTTGTCATGGAGCGCGGGCGCCTGCGCTCGGTCAAGGTTTCAAGCACGCCGCCCGACTTTGAGCGCGGCATCGCTGATGCGCTAACCGCCGCCAGCGTTCGTCTTGGCGAAACGTCCTTTTTCGCGCACGGCTCCACGGTTGTCATCAACGCCTTGACCGAACGGCGCGGCGCCAGGACGGGCCTCATCACCACCGATGGCTTTCGCGACGTGCTGGAAATCGCCCGCGGCAACACGCCGGACCTGTTCAACGCCGCCTACCGCAAGCCGCGCCCTTTCGTGCCGCGCCGCTTGCGCCTTGAAGTGCGCGAGCGCATGAGCCACAGCGGCCAGGCGCTCGCGCCCCTCGACGAAGCGGCAGTCGCGAACGCCGCAAGGCAATTGCATGACCAGGGCGTGGAGGCCATCGCCATCTGCTTCCTGCACGCCTATGCGAACCCGGCGCACGAGAAGCAGGCGCTCGCTGTCGTGAATTCGCTCGGACTGGGCGTGGAGGCGATCGCCTCCCATCAGGCCAGCGCGCTTTGGCGCGAATACGAACGCGCCAGCACCGCCGTGCTGTCGGCCTACGTGCTGCCGCCAACCAGCGCCTATCTCCAGCGCCTCGCCGGCAATCTCGCCCGGGATGGCTTGCGGACAGAGCCGCTCATCATGCAGTCGAATGGCGGCTTGACCCGCATCTCGGAGGCGGCCGCCAACCCCATCAGCCTGGTTGAATCCGGCCCGGCTGCCGGGGTGTTCGGAGCCGCCGCCTACGGCAAGCTCATCGCCGAGCAGCATCTCATCAGCCTCGACATTGGCGGCACCACCGCCAAGTGCTCGCTGATCGAAAACGGCGACGTTCGCATCACCACGGACTACTGCCTGGAGAAGACGCCCGCAAGCGCCGGCTATCCCATCAGCGCGCCGGTGGTGGACATCATGGAAATCGGCAATGGCGGCGGCAGCATCGCGTGGCTTGATGCCGCCGGCAGCTTGCACGTGGGTCCGCAGAGCGCCGGCGCCCGCCCCGGCCCCGTCGCCTATGGCTGCGGCGGGGGCCAGCCCACCACCACCGACGCGCACCTGCTGCTCGGCAATATCGATGCCGAACGCCTGACCGGCGGCGAAGGTCCGCCGGACCTTGATGCGGTCCGCCGCGCCTTCGGGGCTTTGGGCGACGCTCTCGGCGTAAGCGCCCGGCAAGCCGCGCTTGGCACGGTGCGGATCGCCAACGCCAACATGGTCAACGCCCTGAAACTGGTTTCGGTGAATCGCGGCAGGGACCCGCGGGACTTCGCGCTGTTCGCCATGGGAGGCGGCGCCGGGCTGCATGCCGCATCGCTGGCGGCCGACCTGGGCATGCCCAGGGTCATCATCCCGCCCCACTCGGCGGTTTTTTCCGCCTGGGCCATGCTGATGGTGGGCCATCGCCGCGATCTCATGCGCACGTCAATCCACAGGCTCGATGCCGGCAGCATGCCATGGCTCAGGGATCGATTTGCCGAAATGGAGCGCGAGGCCCGGCGCGGGCTGGGAGCGGACGGCGGCATTCAATGCAAGCGCCAGGCGGATCTGCGCTACGTGGGCCAGGAGCACACGGTGAAAGTTGAATTCGACCCGTCCGAAACCAGCCCCGGGACGCTGGAGGCGCGGTTCCACAGCGCCCATGAGCGCGAGTTCGCCTTCCGGCTTGAGGTGCGCATTGAGATCGTGAATCTGCACCTGGTGGCCCTTCGGCCGCTCCCCGGAGACCCCCTGGCCCCCATTCAAGCGGCGAAGTCGCCGGACCCGGCGCCCGCGCGGCTTGGCAGGCGAACCCTTCATGCCGACTCGGAGGGAAAGGTTCTCGCGGATGTGTTTGCTGCGGACCGGTTGCTGCAAGGCATGGAAATTGCCGGCCCGGCCGTGGTTGAACGGGCGGGCGGGACCGTTATCGTTCCCCGCTCGGCGCGCGCCACCCTGGACCGGTTTGGCGGACTGCGCCTCAACTTAATGAACGAGGAGCCGAACACATGAAAAGCGCTGCGCATCGGCCGGACCCTTTCACTATAGAGATCATCAAGAACGCGCTCGCGGCCATTGCCGATGAAATGTTCGCTGCGCAGCGGCGCGCCAGCATGAGCCCGGTGATTTACGAGACGCTGGATTTCGGCATTGGCCTGACCGATGTCCAGGGGCGGCTCATCGCCCAGGGCACAGGCATTCCGGGATTCGTGGGCGTGCTTGATGGCGCTGTGCGCGATGTGCTCGGCAAGTTCGGCGCGGGGGACATTAGCGAAGGCGACATTTTCATCACCAACGACCCCTATGGCGGCGGCGGCACGCACCTCTCGGATGTGAGCCTGCTAAAGCCCGTGTTCTTTCAAGGCCGCCTCGTTGCCTGGGCGGCCAGCAAGGCGCATTGGACGGAGCTTGGAGGCGCCCACCCGGGCAGCTTCAGCACCCGCACCACGGATGTTTTTCAGGAGGGCCTTCAGTTTCCGGTGGTGCGCCTCGCCCGGGACGGCGAGGTGCAGCCCGCGCTGCTCGACATGCTGCGCGCCAATGTGCGATTGCCTGAGCAAACGCTGGGCGATCTGTGGTCGGGAATCGCCGCACTGAAAATTGGCGAGCGGCGGCTTGCGGCCCTGCTCGCCAGGTACGGCTCAGAAACAACGCTGGCCGCCATCGAGGCTCTGCTTGAGCACGGCGCCGCGATGGTGGACGAGGCTTTCAAGGAACTGCCTCGGGGGCGTTTCAGCGCCCGCGATCAAATCGACGGCGACGGGCTCGGCAACGGGCCCTTTGAGGTGGCGGTGGAAGTGCGCATTACGGACGAGGAATTTGTTGCCGATTTCACCGGCTCCGCCAGCGCCGCGCCCGGCCCCATCAACTGCACCCGGCC
>RKRP01000085.1 GCA_007571315.1 Gammaproteobacteria bacterium | reverse complement strand
GGTAAAACAGCGCGTATTTCGTATGGGAGGGGATGTGGGCAATGAAGTTGTTTCGGAGCGAGCGTATTTCCTGATGCAGCAATCCAACGCTTTCAATACTCGCCGGGCCTATGCGTCCAGTCTTCGGGGGTTCGACGCCTGGCGCAAGAGCCGGTTGGCGGACGATAGCGGGATTGCGGATTATCTCGCTCATCTTCAGGAGTCCGGCAAAGCGGTGGCCACGGCGCGCGTCGCATTGGCGGCGATCCGCCATCGAGCCCGCCGGGAGAATGAGTCCCGGCCGGACGGTGCGCTCACGGCCAAGGTGCTGGCGGGCTACGGGCGGGCCGGAGCGAACCGGGGACGCGGCCAGGTTGCGGGAGTGGCATGGGAGCAGGCGGATGCCATGGCTTCTCTTGCCGCCGGAGACGGCAGCCTGCGGGGGTTGCGGGACGCGTGTCCGGGCACAGTCTGCGGGTAGGCGCGGCGCAGTCGCTCGTTTCGGCAGGCGCGACGCTGCCGGAACTGCAGCAGGCGGGGCGCTGGCTGTCGCCAACGACGCCGGCGCGCTATGCGCGGGGCCAGCTTGCCGGGCAAGGCGCGGTGGCGCGGCTGCGGCCGGACTCGCAAGAGGATAGTATGGGAGCGGGTTTCGCGGAAAATTCGGCGAAGGGGGAGACGTGAAGAAGGTGGTTTGCGTGCTGCTTGGCGCGCTCGCGCTTGGGTTCGCGGGCGAGATGCCGGCGCAGGACTGGAGCAAGGAATACGAGACCACGAAGATTTCCGATCGCCTCTATACCTTCTGGCGCAGAGGCATCCGCAACATCTTCGTGGTCACGGATGAAGGGGTTATCGCAACCGATCCCATCAGCCCGGAGGCTGCCGAGGTTTATCGAGCGGAAATCGCCAGGGTGACGGATCTGCCGGTGCGCTACGTGATCTATAGCCACGAGCACTGGGACCACGTGCTGGGAGGGCGGATTTTCAAAGACGAGGGGGCGGAGTTCATCAGCCACGAGAATTGCCTGAAATTCTTCTTTCGCAATCCCAACCCGGACCTTGTGACTCCGGACCGCACCATCTCCGGGAACACCCCTTTCAGCCTGGGCGGCGAGAGTTTCAATTTGCGCTACCTCGGCGAGAATCACGGCGATTGCCTGCTGGTGTTCGAGTTCCCCGAGGAGCGGGCGATCTATCTCGCGGACCTGGCGACCGACGGATTCATAGGCCTGGGCACTCTGCCGGATTACGACATCGTCGAATACCTGCGTTCCCTGCGTGAAATCGAGGCCATGGATTTTGATCTGATGATCGGCGCGCATGGGCCGGCGCGCGCCGGCAAGGACGCGGTGGTGATACGGAGGCGCCGGATGGAAACGATCATTGACGCGGTGGGCCGGGAGCTGGAAGCGGGCACGCCGGTTGCCGAGATCGCTGGCAAGTTGCATTTTCCAGAGTTCGAGCATCTGCGCGGCTACCAGTCGCAGTTGCCGGCTTTCGTGCTGCGAATGGCCCAGTTCCACGAGATGGGGTGGTAGCGCGGGACCCGGCGCGGAGTCCGGCGTGCCCGAGCTGCCAGAGGTTGAAACGACCCGGCGCGGCATCGAACCGCTGGTGTCGGGCGCGCGGGTGGAGCGGCTTGCCGTTCGCGAACGGCGGCTGAGATGGCCGATACCTCCGCAGGTGGAGCGCAAGCTGGCGGGCGCCACGATGCTCGGCGTTCATCGCCGGGCCAAGTACCTCCTGTTAGAGAGTGACTGCGGAACGGCCATCGCCCACCTTGGAATGTCGGGCAGCTTCTCGGTAGTGGCGGCCGGGACCGAGCCGAACATCCACGATCATTACGACCTGGTATTCGAAGGCGGCAAGGCGTTGAGGTTTACCGACCCGCGAAAGTTCGGCAGCCTGTTATGGGGCGGACGCGAGCCTTTGCGCCACAAGCTGCTGGAAGGGATTGGCCCCGAGCCACTCAGCGCCGAATTCACCGGCGTCTGGTTGAAGGAGCGTTCGCTTGGCCGAAAGGTTGCCGTCAAGCCGTATCTGATGACGCCCGCGGTGGTTGCGGGCGTAGGCAACATCTATGCGAGCGAGGCGCTGTATCGGGCCGGAGTGCATCCGCGCCGCGCCGCCGGCCGCACGGCGTTGCGCCGTTATGAGGTTCTGGCTGGGGCCATACGCGATGTGCTGAGCGAGGCGATTGAGGCGGGCGGGACCACGCTGCGCGACTTCGCCGACGCGCGGGGCCGGCCGGGTTACTTCGCCCAGCGTCTGGACGTGTATGACCGGGCGGGCCAGAATTGCCGGCGCTGCGGGTCGAAGATCAGGCGGTGCGTTATCGGCCAGCGCGCCAGCTACTATTGCGCAAACTGCCAGACGTGAATCCGGATAGCTCGACCGGCGTGTCAGCGCCGGGCGGTTGGCGGCTACTTGCGGACGGCGGAGCCGCCGTTGCGGCGCGGGTCGCTGGCGGCGGTTAGCGCGCCGTCGGCGTAGTCGAGGGTGATTGCCTGCATGTTGCCCCAGGGGCGGGACGATTCCCGCAGTGTGTGGCCCAGTTCGGCCAGCGCGGCCTGCAACTGCTCGTCCATCGCGCCGGCTTCGAACGACACCGAGTCAGGGATGTACTGGTGGTGCACGCGAGGCAGGCCAACGATGCCTTCCGCGTCCACGCCGTCCATCCACGCCAGCGCGCCTAGCAGCACCATCGTGACGATACGGCTGCCTCCGGGCGTGCCCAGTATCGCCAGGCCCCGCTCGGACTCCAGGAAGGTTGGAGTCATGCTCGACAGCATGCGCTTGCCCGGTTCGACCCCGTTGGCATGCGAATGCACCAGCCCGAATACGTTGGGCGCTCCGCGCTTCACCGAGAAGTCGTCCATTTCGTTATTCAGAATCACGCCGGTGCCGGGCGGGACGAAACCGGAACCGAACAGCGTGTTGATCGTCTGCGTTACCGCGGCGCGGTTGCCGTCCTTGTCCAGAACCGAGAAATGACTCGTGTCCGTCCCGGCGGGCTGCTGACTTGCCGGACCAGGCAGAGCATCGCTGGGCGTGGCGCGGTCCATGCGCACGCTGGCCAGCAAGCCGTCCGCGTACCAGGGATGGGTCAGCCGCTCGACTGGAACCGGAACAAAGTCCGGGTCGCCCAGATGCTCAGCCCGGTCCCGGTACGCGCGCCGGATCGCTTCCACCAGCAAATGCGTTCGCGCCGGCTCCTCAAGCCGGCTGTAGCCGCGGTGGCCGAGCATGTTGAACACCTGCGCCAGCGCCACGCCCCCGGCCGACGGAGGCGGCGCCGTGGTGACTTCGACTTCCCCGTAGCGGAAGCGGATCGGTCGCCGCTCCACAACCCGGTATGCGGCCAAATCCTCCATGCTCCAGATGCCGCCTGCGTCGCGCACGCCCTGAATAAGAAGTTCGGCCCTGGGCCCGGCGTAGAAGCCTGCTGCGCCGCGAGCGCTCAGGGCTTCAAGAGTATCGGCGAGGTCAGGGCGGCGGATCAGGGTGCCCGCGGGCGGCGCTTCTCCGTCCGGCAGGAATATTTCCAGAAATGCTTGCGACGGCGAGCCCATGCGCGTAACGGCTCGCAGCAGCCTCCGGGTTCCTTCGGTTACCGGCAGGCCCTGTCGCGCCAGCCGGATTGCCGGCGCCAGGCTTTGCGCCAGCGGCAGGCGGCCGTACTGGTTCGCGATGTGCTCCAGCGCGGCCGGCAGCCCCGGAATGCCCGCAGCCAGCGGCCCCGACAGCGATGCGCTTCGGATGGGCTCGCCGTTCTCATCCAGGTACATGTCGCGGGTTGCCGCGCCAGGCGCGGTTTCCCTCGCATCGACAAATACGCTGGATTGATCAGCGGCCCGGTGGAGAAGGAAAAAACCGCCCCCGCCAATACCTGAACTATGCGGTTCCGCCACCGAAAGCGCGGCGCTCACCGCGATGGCCGCGTCGAAGGCGTTGCCGCCCTGGGCGAGAATTTCGAAGCCCGCCTCGGTGGCGGCGGGGTGGGCGCTGGCAATGGCTGCATGCCCGGGGCCGGTTGCTCTCGCAACCTTGCCGATTTGATCTTCGGCCTGCGCCACGCAAGCGGCGGCAAGCCAAAGCGCGAAGCTCGGCAGCAGGTCCCGGCCTGCCCGGGGCAAAATCGATCTCATAACAGGCGCTCCTTAAGCGCAGTCACTACGGCTGGATGCACGAAATTGGATACGTCGCCGCCCATGCCTGCGATCTCCCGGACCAGGGATGACGAGATATGGGCGCAGCCCTCGGAGGGTGTGAGGTGCACGGTTTCAATTGACGAGTCCAGGTTCCGGTTCATGCTGGCGAGCTGGAACTCATGCTCAAAGTCGCTGACCGCGCGCAAACCGCGAAGGATCGCATTCAGTCCGTTGGCGCGCGCGTATTCCACGGTCAAGCCCTGGTAACCGTCCACGCGCGCGCCGGGCACATCGGCCAGCGCTTCGGTGGCCAGGCGGATACGAGTCTCCAGGTCGAACATGGGCGACTTGGCGGGACTCGCCGCGACTGCCACAACCACCTCGTCAAACAGCCTGGCGGCCCTGCTGACCAGCTCGCAATGGCCGTTGGTGATGGGGTCAAAGGTGCCGGGGTACATGATTCCCCTTCCTGTGCCCGGGTTGTGGTGTTTTGCGTTCATGTTTCCAGCGGCGTTTTCCAGCACGATGCACGGCCGGCCAGCATTATGCGCACGTCTCCAACAACTTTCTCGCGCAGGAATTCCAGTTCCGAGGGCAGTTCAGGTGTTGGTTCGCGCTTGCCGGCTTCCAGATACAGGCGGCAATTGTCTGCAAGCCATCCGTTATGAGCAAGCAGTTTACAGCAGAGCGCCGTCAGGCCGCTCCCGAAAGGGGGGTCCAAAAACACGAGATCAACGCGCAGGCGCCTGTTCGGGTTATCAAGCCAACGGACAGCTTCAGCCGCTTCCACCCGGCCGTCCAACTGCCATTCCTCCAGTACGCTGCGGAGCATCCTGGCAGCAGCGCGCCGCGACTCCACGAAAACACAATGAGCCGCGCCGCGCGACAGCGCTTCCAAACCCAGCGCGCCGGCGCCGGCGAACAGATCCAGGCATTGCGCCCCTGGCATCATTGGCTCCAGCCAGTCAAACAGGGTTTCGCGCGCGCGAACGGGCGTGGGCCGCGCGCCTGGCGGCACTTTCAGCAGTCGTCCGCGCAGGCTTCCGCCGGCAATGCGAACTCGCCCTTGCTGTCTTTTAGACCGCATGCCCGGAGAGTATCATTTTGCGCCCCTCATGATTCGTCTTCAGCAGGTCACCATGCGATACCGCGGCGGCGCGGAAGCGTTGTCGGAGGTTAGCCTGTCCATTGCGGCGGGCGAATTCGCGTACCTGACCGGGCCCTCCGGCGCTGGAAAGACCACGCTGATCAAGCTGCTGGCTGCGATCGAGCGGCCCGCGCGCGGGCAAGTTTTCGTTATGGGACGCAACGTGGAGCGCCTGAGCCGCCGCGCAATATGCCGGCACCGGCGCAACATTGGCATCGTTTTTCAGAACAATCTGTTGCTTGAAGATCGAAGCGCCTACCAGAATGTCGCCTTGCCGCTGCATATTTCCGGGCTGGGTCCGCGCGAGGTTCAACGCCGCACCGAAGCGGCGCTGGATTCCGTGGGCCTGCTGCGCAGCGCCCGCAAATCGCCGCGGCTGTTGTCGCAGGGCGAGCAACAGCGACTGGGCATTGCCAGGGCGGTGGTCAATCGTCCGCAACTGCTGATAGCCGACGAGCCTACCGGCAACCTGGACCCTGATCTGTCGCGGGAGGTTATGCAACTGTTTCGCCGCATGGCCGGTTACGGCGTAACGGCTCTGGTGGCTACGCATGACCTGGGTCTGATCGAAGCATTGCCCGCCCGCCGGATCAGTCTGGCGGAAGGGAGAATCCACTCGGATACCGGGCCTGCATGAAACTCCTGCATTTTTTCCGGCGCCACGTGGTCTGTTGCTACTCGGAGGCCGCCCGGCTTGCCCGGCATCCTCTGGGCAGCCTCATGACGGTGGGCGCCATAGGGCTTGCGCTTGCGCTGCCGGCTGGACTGAGCGCGTTTCTGCGCAACGCCGAAGGCCTGGCCGCGGTGTGGGGCGAGGCGCGGTCATTCTCGATATACCTGAAGGACGGAGCGAGCGTGGCCGTGGCCGAGCAATTGGCCGAAGACCTGGAACGCAATCCTGCCGTTGGCGCAGTGCGCCGGATCAGCCCTGCCGAAGCCTTGTCCATCATGGAGGGCCGCAGCGAGTTCGCAGGCGCGCTGGAAACGATGGAGAGCAATCCCTTGCCCTGGACGCTGGTAGTCATTCCGGCTCCCGAGGCTCCGGATGCGGAATTCCTGGCGCTGAAGGCTACCGTGGCCACCCTGGAGGAGGTCGATCAGGCGCTGGCCGACACCCAATGGCTTGAGCGTTTGAGCGCATTGCTTGCGCTTGCCGGGCAGGCGCTGCTGTTGCTGCTCTTCATGGTGCTGGTGGCGCTGGTAGTGATTATCGGCAACACCATCCGGCTGGAGGTCCAGAAGCAGCGCGATGCCCTGGAAGTGCTGGCGCTGTTGGGCGCTAGCCGCGGCTATATGCGCCGCCCCTTCCTGTACCAGGGATTCTGGTATGGCCTGGGCGGCGGCCTGGTGGCTCTAGGCCTGGTGCGCCTGGGCCTCTGGATCCTTGGGGACTCATTTTCCGGCCTCATGGCCCTCTACGGCGGCGACCGGGTCCTGAGCAGCGCGGGCTGGCGCCAGGAATTGCTGATTCTGGGGGTGGGCGTATTTACCGGCTGGCTGGGCGCCTGGCGGGCGGTCGCCGGACAAGTGCGCACTCTCGAAGCCTAATCCGCATCTTGCGCAAGCGGTTTGAGAAGAAGGCGGAAGTATGCTTGCTTGCTGTGCTCCCGCCGGAGTGGGGGAAACGTCGTCGCGCTGTGGCGATCAGGGTGCTCGTCGGAGTGTCAAGCAGGGCGCAGCGGCGGTGTCAGCCGAGGACGTTTACCAGCCAGTAGAAGCCGAGCGCAGCGGCGGCGGCGGCTAGGAGCGGCAGAACGGCCATGCCGACGGCAACACCGAGTGCGAGGAGGAATCCGGTGGTGAAGGGTCGTTCAATGCGCATCAGATTGCTCGGCGGAATTCGCGCTACTGTGTATCTTCGCTTCGCCTGTCAGCTTCGCTTCAATAGAGGCCACCGGGAGGATCAATTATAACTGGTGGAAATCCCATCAGATATCTAATCCGCATCTTGCATTAGGGTGCGCTTCCGCCATCCTGGCTTCAACGCTTCCGCGGAGAGGGGGCAGGACGAAGGGCTTTATCTGGTGAAATAAGAAGGCGGGTTATTCGTTGGGAAAGTCGGAAAGGTGGGGGAGGTCCGGCATTGTGAGGCGCACGAACAATTCCTCCAGGCGATTGGTTTTGGGCCGAATGCTCGCAACTTCAACGCCGGTCGAATTGAGCAGCCCAAAGAACTCGTTAAGGCTGCGCGCGGCAGGCACTTCCAACTCCAGCTCGTAACGGTTGCGCCAATGCGCCTGGAAGCCCTTGAATTTGAGGCCGGGCGGGGCCGGCGACTGAAGCGAGATCACGAAATGCTGTTCGGGCAATTGCCTGAGCACCTGCTCCATCCGGTCCTCCACCACGATTTCGCCGCGGTCGAGGATAGCCAGGCGGCGGCACAGGTGTTCGGCTTCCTCAAGGTAGTGGGTGGTGAGGATGATCGTTACGCCCCGTTCGTTGATTTCCCGGAGCAGTTCCCACATCGAACGGCGGATTTCGATATCCACGCCCGCAGTCGGCTCGTCGAGAATGAGCAGCCTGGGGTTGTGGACCATTGCGCGCGCGATCATCAGCCGGCGCTTCATCCCGCCCGAAAGCGTGCGCGCAAGCCTGTTGCGCTGGTCCCACAGCCGAACCGCTTTCAGGCATTTCTCGGTGTTGCGGCGCGCCTGGCGCGGAGTCAATCCAAAATAGCCTGCTTGCTGCATGAGCGTGGGCGTCAGTTTCTCGAACAGGTTGAGGTTGACTTCCTGCGGCGTAACGCCGATGCATCTCTTCACAGCCTCATGGTCATGGTCCAGGTCATGGCCGTACACGCGAACGCTGCCGCTGGTCTTGTTGACCAGCGTGGTGATGATTCCAATGGCTGTGGTTTTACCTGCTCCGTTAGGGCCCAGCAAGGCGTAGAACTCTCCCTCGCGCACGGTGAGGTCGATGCCCTTGAGCGCCTGCACGCCGTTGGCATAGACCTTGGTGAGCCCCTTGAGGGAGAGAGCGTCCACAACCCGAATTGGGCGGCGCCGGGG
>RKRP01000060.1 GCA_007571315.1 Gammaproteobacteria bacterium | reverse complement strand
CACCCCCGCCCACCCGCTGCGTCCGTAGGCATCCATTTGATAAAACACTCCGATGCGCCGCCTCCCGATACGCACGAAGTTGTCCACCAGTCCCCCGGTTTCCTGCTCGTAGGAGGCGCGAAGATTGAATGCAAACTCGCCGTAGGGCGGCTGCCGCTGCGGCTGCGCGCCGGTGAACGGGAAAAACATGTAGATTTTCTCGTCCTGGAACTTCTTCAGAATGGGCAGCACGCGGGTTACGGTGGGCGTGCCCACATAGCCGAACAACAGAAACACCTGGTCCTCCAGCATGAGCCGCATGGTGTTTTCGACGCATGGGTCCGGCTGGTAGCCGTCGTCGTACATTTTCAGCGCAATCCTGCGCCCGTTGATGCCGCCGTTATCGTTGACATGCGCGAAGCAGGCGCTGGCGCCGCGATAAAGCTCTGTGCCCAGGCCGCGGGATGGACCCGAAAATGCCGCGGAAACCCCAAGAACAATGTCGCTCTCCATGAAACCGGCGCCGTTGTTTCCGCCGCCCGGCACGACGGCGGACGCCGCCCTGAACCACGGGACGCCTGCCGCGCGCAGCGGAACAGCCCAGGGAGCAGTCAGCAAGGCCCCCAGACTTGATTGGATGAGGCGCTTTCGGCTCAGCATCAGTTCCGACCTCATCTTGATACGCGGGCCGCGCCTACCCCTGCTCTTTTTCCCGGCGCCGCCTGACGCCTAAGGCTGGCCGGAGTGTCATGAAAGAGCAATCAGAGCGCCATCCGCAAACCATTAACAAACCCTAAGCACCGCGAGCCGCAAGGCGCGCCGCCAGGAGTTCCTCGACATCCTTAAGGCGTTTGGAATTGGGGTTGATCCGCTTGCCCTGCTCAAGGTCCTCCGCCGCCCGCTTGAGCTGCCCCATCATCACGTAGGCCACCGCGCGGTTGGAATACGCCCGCCAGTTGTTTTTCCTGAGGCGCAGCGCTTCGTTGCAATTCTCCAGCGCCGCGCGCAGCTGCGCGGACATCAGATAGCCGGCGCAAAGGTTGCTGCGCGCCGCGGAACGGGTCCTGAGGCTGTGGGCCTTGCCTGCCGGAGAACGCAGGCCCGCAAGCGTAAGGCGGATGCCCTCCTCGTAATCGCCCAGCCGCAAGGCCATGGCACCATCGCTGAGATTGGGGTCGGCGCCGAATACCGACTGCGTCCGGGCGCCTTGCGCCCAGGCAGCCTGCGCGCAACACAAAACGGTTCCCAGAAGAAGCGCAACGCCTGCGCGAGTCACATTTACCATAATTGCCTCCTATGCCGACCGCAGCGCACTAGGATACAACTCCGACAGCAACACGCTTTGCCCGTCCGGCTGCACAATGCGGCAGTGCGCGCGGCGCAGCAGCCGCGGCTCGGCCACGCCGCAGGAATGCGCAATGATCTTGAGCTCTTCCTCGATGCGGCGTTGATAGTTGGCCACGCTCACCGCCTTGGTGGGTGGATTGAGTCCCCGCTGAAGGCGCCGGTTGTGCGTGGTGATGCCGGTGGGACAGGTATTCTGGTTGCAGCGCATCGCCTGTATGCAGCCCAGCGCAAACATGAAACCGCGCGCCGACACGGCAAAATCGGCCCCGGCGCAAAGCGCCCAGGCCACCTCTGTTGGCGTGATCAGCTTGCCGCTGGCCACAACCCGCACCCGGTCCCGCAAACCGTGCCGTTGCAGCGCATCCACCAGCATGATGAGACTTTCCCTGAGCAGCATGCCCACATTGTCCATCAGCGGCATGGGGGCCGCGCCGGTGCCTCCGTCGCCAGAATCCACCGTAATGAAATCCGGGGCGCTGCCAGGGCCGCGCCGGTTGATGAGCTCGAACAACTCGTCCAGCCATTGCGGGCTGCTAATCACGGCCTTGCAACCAGTAGGCTTGCCGCCAATGTCGCGCACCCGCTGAATCAGGTCCAGAAGTTCTCCGTTGTTGCTCACCTCCCGATGACGGTTGGGGCTCACAGCATCCTCTCCGGGGCGAATGCCGCGAATCCGGGCAATCTCCCTGGTCACCTTGCCGCCTGGCAGGATCCCGCCCTTGCCCGGCTTGGCGCCCTGACTGAGCTTGATCTCGATCATCTTCACCTGCGGGTTGGCGCCAACCTCCTTAAGGCGTTCCTCGCTCAGGGCGCCGCCGGGAGTGCGCACGCCGTTCTTGGCGGTGCCGAACTGAAACACCACATCGTTGCCGGATTCAAGATGCCAGGGCGACAACCCGCCTTCGCCAGTGTTCATCCAGCATCCGGCCATCGCGGCGCCCTTGCCGAGCGCCATCACCGCCGGTTTGGATATGGCTCCGAAGCTCATCCCGGAAATATGAAAGATCCGGTTGGTGCGGTATGGGTTGGGGCCACCCTCGCCCACAGTCACCTCAGAGGTGGCACGGCATTCTTCGTCCAACAGGCTGAAGGGCGCATTGACGAAAATCGAGGTGCCCGGCCAGCGTGTTTCACGCGTCGAGCCAAAGGCCACGGTCATGGGGCCGCTGCTCAAGGCGCGGCCCACCCAGTTGCGCTGGGCCCGGTTGAACGGCATCTCCTCCCGGTCCATGGCGAACATGTACTGGCGCATGAACTCGCCCAGAATCTCGAAAACGCGCCGGAAGCGGCCAATAACCGGATAGTTGCGGCGAACGGCGTTGGCGGTCTGGGCCAAATCGACCAGCAGCAGCACAAACAGCGCCAGCACCGCCATGCCAATCGCGAGAAGGAACAGGCGAGCCAGGATGTCTATGCTGTGGTCAACAAAGTCCATCGCGCTCAAACTCGTGGCGGTTCAGCCCATGCCGCAACAGGCGGCCCGTTGGGCCCGGCAGGATTCGAACCTGCGACCAAGTGGTTATGAGCCACCTGCTCTTACCACTGAGCTACAGGCCCTTAAAGAACCGAAAGTATATCCCGATTGCGCGCGCGGCATAGGGCTTTAGCTGGCCGCATCGCCTGGGTGAGCCTTTTTCCTGAGGGCGATTGCGCTGCCCTTCCCCTCGGCGGGGACGCATGAATACATACCTGTAGCTCATTCCGGCATCCGTATGCGCCAAGCTGTTGGCGCATACTCCGACGCCCCGGCGAGAGGAAGGGCAGCGCAATCGCCCTCAGGAAAAAGGCGAGGCAGCAGGCGCAAGCAGGCGGCTTAGCGCAGATTGCGTCCTCTCCGGGGTGGCGGGCGCACCGGGAAGGAGCGCGACAAGGCCGCCAGGCGGGCGCTTTCCTGACGGAGCGGATCACCGGATCCGGCGGCGTGGATCAGATCCTCCCACAGTTGCGGGCAGTCGGTAAAACTCGCGCCCAGAATCCTGTTGGCATGCCGCGCCAAAATCTGAATATCGGCAAAACTCAAGTTCCGGACAGGCTCCTGGCGCTGATCCGAAATACCCAGCCAGAGCGAAGACAGAGTGTGGTTCTGCTGAACATCCTGCATCAGCCAGGTCAGAAGGGAAGCTGCGAAGTTCTGCTCGGCGGCCTCAACATTTTCTTCCATCCGCGCCGCCTTTGATTGCGCATCATGAACCGCCGAAGCGTTCTCCACGGCCCGGCGGGTGGTGGTGACCAGCAGCATGGGAACCAGAGCCACCGCGTCGCGCTGGGAGGGATGCAGTTTCGCTATTCCCAAACAAAGCTCCCGCGGCAGCCCGTACTGGTCCTCTCCGCCGCTTCCCACCCGCAACGCGATCAGGTCAAGGAAACGCCGGTTGATCTCATAGATTTCATCCAGCCTCCTTCCCCCTTCGCCTGAGTTCTGCATCGCCTGCTCCATTTTTTGTGCTGCGTTATAAAAGGCGCCTTCCAACAACAGGATCGGTCCCGCCCAGGCGGGGCAATCCGCGCGCGATGTGGGTGGAACAACTTTTCTAATATTGAGACAGTCCCGGCAATAGGGATCAAGACCGAAATGGTGGGGAAAGCGCCCCATTTTGTGTTTGCAATCTGTGTTCGTATTCGTTAGATAACTGTTCAGCATGCGAATCACACAAAGCCGTTACGCGGGGGAACTTCACCAATTTGAACTGGCAATGCGCATGTTGCGCCTCCAGGCCCGCACCAGCACCATCGGGCACTACACGGGGCTTTCCAGCGACCGCATACGCAAGGCCTACGCCAGCTATGTGCTGGAGCACGGCCGCAACAAGATGCCGCATAGAAAGCGCGGCCGGCCACCGAGCCGAATCGCCCGGTTCCTGAAAACGCCGCAGCAGCATCGCGAGTCCACGGTGCTGGCGTCGCTGTTCATGCACGCCGGGCTTCTGGTGCGGGACCAATCGTCCAGATGCCACATGCCCACGCACCTCACCCGGCTGACGATGGGGCGGCGGCTTTGCGATTCCTACGAAATGTATCGGATCCTGATGCCCGACGGACTGATCACCCTGGAAGTTGCCGCCGCCCTGCTGCGCGCCATTGGCGAAACGCAGGAACTGATCCTGGCATGCTGCGGGTCGTGCCGGGCGCTATACGTTCAGGATGCCTACTCGCTGGATTACGGCCGCGGACCGTTTTGCGACTGGACGCCCCCTCGCCAGCGCTGAGTGATCGACCGCCAGGAGCCTTGCCGTCAAGAGGATTCAGGCATCCTTCATGGAAGCCGCCAGCTCGGCGGCAAACGCATCAAACGTTCGCAGGGGATGACCGACAGCCTCCTGCGAGGCCGTCACCGCAGCCGCGTTCGCGGCAGGGCCGTTCTTCTGCATCGAAAGAAACATTTTCTTGAGCGATTCCAGCAGCCACGGCGCAATATGCGCCTTGATCGGCTCAGCCCATTGCTCCACATCGTCGCCTCCGTAATGGACTTCGCGCCCGAAGCGCCGCGCATACACCGCCGCGGCGCCGGGGCCGCTGATGGTGTCCGGGCCGTACAGGTCGTACTCGGCGCCGCCATGCCCGTCCTCTGTGAGCGCGCGAACGGCGCAATCGGCAATATCGCGGGTGTCCACGCGGTTCTGGCCAATGGAGCCGATGGGCATGGGATAAACCCCGTAGTCCCTGATTACCCGCGCCACGGCTAAATCCGTCTGGAAAAAATACCCCGGGCGGAGAATGGAGTACTCGCAGCCGCTTTGCCGGATAGCGTCCTCAATTGGCAACTTGCTGCGGCTGTGGGGAATCGGGGGTTCCTCGCCGGGGTCCTGCGCCGACAGGTACACAATCCGCTGCGCGCCGGCCGAGCGGGCGGCGTTCACA
This sequence comes from Gammaproteobacteria bacterium, assembly GCA_007571315.1. GTDB lineage: Bacteria > Pseudomonadota > Gammaproteobacteria > Steroidobacterales > Foliamicaceae > Foliamicus. The sequence goes on along the minus strand of RKRP01000060.1, from coordinate 22,444 downwards.
GCGTTGAGGCCGCGGGCGGTCTCGGTTTCGCCATTGGCGGTAATCAGAAACAGGCGATCAACACCGTCCAGCGCAGCATCCAGGCCGCTGCCCGTGTCCAAGTCCGCAACGGCGCCGCTTGCGCCCTCGGGAAGGGCGGAGAACTTCTCTTCCGAGCGGCTGAGAGCTCGCACCGAATAGCCTTTGGCCACCAGTGCGGAAACGGTGGGGCGACCGACATTTCCGGTGGCCCCGGCAACAAGAATGGGCATATTCCGCGATCCTTATCCTGCGCAGATTTCGACCGGCGCATTTTATACGAGCGCGCTGGCCGCCGGTTATTGGGTCCTTAACTCTGATCCTGATCTTGCGCTTCCTTCGCCCTATGTCTTGAGCGGGCGCAGAACGGGAGACGCATGCAGGGCAAGCCGCAGGGGTTTGAAAGGGCTAAAGCAGCTTAATCAGGGCAACCACAATGCCAGTCTGCGCGATGAGCGCGCCGAACATCCACTTGATAAGCTCCGCCTTGAGCACTGCGATGTCCGCTTTGAACTCCGCTTTGAGCGCCGCGATGTCCGCTTTGAACTCCGCTTTGAGCGCCGCGATATCGGATTTTGTGGCGAGGTTGGCGTTAAGCAAGGCCACCTGCTCATCAGCCAGGGTCTCGGCTTGCTTCCGGGTGAAGCCGCTCTCCGTGAGGCGCTTGAGGAAGCGGTGAGTATCAAAGGCGATTGCATCGCTCATGCGGAAATTGTACACACGGCGCCGCTATGCTGCTTGAACAAATTGGCGGTGTTTGAGGCGTTTGGGAACTTGATTTATCCGCCGTTTTTTGCGAGGCTAGCATGTTGGCATTTCAACACGAAATGCCGGTTTGCTCGCACTTCAAGCCACCAATAGCGGATCGGTTGCGGGAGCGCCGCTGCGTTCAGCGCCGGCGCGCCATCAGCGGTTGCACGGCAGCACAACATGCGGGCGCTCGTATGGCGGCGCTTCCCGCATCGGGAGGCGGGCGCCGAAGCAATGACGGCACTGCACACGGTTTGAGTATCGGTTCATGACAGCGCGCAAGGCGCATTCGCCTGGACGGCGCCGCTTCGGGCTGCCGCCGAAACAGGGGCTGTACGATCCTGCGCTTGAGAAGGACAGTTGCGGCATCGGTTTCGTTTGCGACATCAAGGGTCGCCCGAGCCGCGCCGTAGTTGAGGACGCGCTTGGCATGAACTGCTCCATGGAGCATCGCGGAGGCCTCGGCTACGAAACCAACACCGGCGACGGGGCGGGAATCCTCCTTGGCCTGCCGGACCGTTTTCTGCGCCGCGCAGCAGCAGCACTCGGCATCGAACTGCCCGAGCGCGGGCGCTACGGCGTGGGCAACGTGTTTCTGCCTACCGCGGCGAAGGAGCGGGAACAGTGCCTGAGAATTCTGGAGCGTGAAATCGAAAGCGCCGGGCAGCGGCTGCTGGGCTGGCGGGAACTGCCCATCGATCCCCGCGGCGCGGACATCGGCAATGCGGCCAGGGCCGCCATGCCGCGCATGGTTCAATTGTTCGTTGGCAGCGGCGCGGACGGCGATGATGCGCCTGCCGATGCCGGCGGCCGCCCGGCCGAGGAGGAGTTCGAGCGCAGGCTGTACCTCATCCGCAAGCATGCCAGCCATCTGCTGCGCGGCGACAAAAACCTTGCGCAGCGGCAGTTGTTCTACGTCTGTTCCCTATCCTCCAGGGTCATTGTCTATAAGGGCATGCTCACGCCCAACCAGATGGCGCCCTTTTTTACGGATCTGACCGAACCGGATTTCGAGTCGCACTTGGCCATGGTGCATTCGCGCTTCAGCACCAACACCTTCCCGTCGTGGGACCGCGCCCAGCCCAACCGCTTCATGTGCCATAACGGCGAAATCAACACCCTGCTCGGCAATGTGAACGCCATGAACGCGCGCGAGGGCGTTTTGAGTTCGCCGCTGTTTGGCGATGACCTGAGCAAGCTCTTTCCCGTTGTGGAGCCCGGCTGTTCCGACTCCGGAACCTTCGACAATGTGCTGGAATTCCTGCTGATGACAGGGCGCAAGCTTCAGGAAGCGGTATTGATGATGATTCCCGAAGCCTGGCAGCAGCACGCCGGCATGGATGCCGCCAAGCGCGCTTTTTATGAATACCACTCCTGCCTGATGGAGCCCTGGGACGGCCCGGCCTCGATCGCGTTTACGGATGGCCACTATATCGGCGCCGTGCTGGACCGAAACGGGCTGCGCCCCAGCCGCTACTACATTACCGACGACGACCGCTGCATCATGGCGTCGGAAGTTGGCGTGACGCGGGTTGACCCTAAGCGCGTGGCGGAGAAGGGACGCTTGCAGCCGGGCCGCATTTTCCTGATCGACTTCCAGCAGGGCCGCATGATCCCCGATGCGGAAATCAAGGCCGAATGGGCGGTCGCCCGTCCTTATGCCGCCTGGCTCGAAAAAGAGCGCATCAAGCTTGAAGAACTGCCGCCCGCCCCGGCGCCAGCGCCGGACCCGGCCACTCTGACAGCGCGCATGAACGCCTTCGGCTATACGGTGGAGACCATGGACATCATGCTGCAGCCTCTGGTCAGGGAGCTTCGCGACCCGCTGGGCTCCATGGGCAACGACGCGGCGCTGGCGGCGATGTCCAACAAGCCGCGCATGCTCTACGACTACTTCAAACAGCGCTTCGCCCAGGTCACCAACCCGGCCATCGACTCCATCCGGGAAGAGGTCATCATGGCGCTGGAGTGCTACTGCGGCCCGGAAAGGAATCTGCTGGAGACCACCCGGCAGCACGCGCGCCGGCTGCGCATCCCGCATCCCATCCTTTCCAACGAAGAACTGGCCGCCATCAGGAATCTTGATTACCGGGGCTGGAAGACGGCGGTTATCGACATCACCTATCCGGCCGGTTCGGGCGCAGAGGGCCTGGCCGCGGCGCTGGACCGCATCTGCGCCGAAGCCAGCCGGGCCATTGAGAAGGGCTACAGCCTCATCGCGCTCTCCGACCGCGCCATTGGGCCAGGCCGGATGCCGGTCAGCGCGCTTTTGGCGGTGGGGTCCGCGCACCAGCATCTGGTCCAAACCCATGCGCGCACGCGCATCGGCATCATCGTGGAAACCGGCGAGGCCCGGGAAGTGCACCACCACTGCCTGCTGACGGGCTACGGCGCCGATGCCATCAATCCGTATCTTGCCTTCGAGGCCTTGTGGGACTCGCTTGAGAAAGGCTATTTTCACGATGCGCCGCACATCGCCACCCGCAGGGACGTGATCAACGCCTACCGCAAGGGCACCGCCAAAGGCATGCTCAAGGTGATGGCGAAAATGGGCATATCCACCCTGCAGTCCTACAAGGGGGCGCAGATTTTTGAGGCGGTGGGCTTAGCGGACGATGTCATTGAGCGCGCCTTCAGGGGCACTGCAAGCCGGGTGCAAGGCGCGGGCTTGGCGGTCCTCGCCGAGGAGATGGAGCGCCGCCATGCGCTGGGCTATCCGGGGCGCGGCGGCAACGTCGCGGTGCTGCCCAACCCCGGCGACTTCCACTGGCGCCGGCACGGCGATACGCACATGTGGGATCCACAGGCCATCGCCGACCTGCAGGTGGCCGCCCGCGCCAACGACGAAAGCGCCTACTGGCGTTTCGCCGAGCGCGTGAACCGGGAAAACACCGCCAACGCCAGCCTTCGGGGGCTGTTGACTTTCGCCAGCGGCGCCAACGGCAAGTCCATCGAACTCGACGAGGTTGAAGCGGAAAGCGAGATCGTGAAGCGCTTCGCTACCGGCGCCATGAGTTTTGGCTCCATCAGCGCCGAATCCCACGAAGCCCTAGCCATCGCCATGAACCGCATCGGCGCCAAATCGAACACCGGCGAGGGCGGCGAGGACCCCCGCCGCTATACGCCCCTGCCCAACGGCGATTCCGCCCGCAGCGCCATCAAACAGGTGGCCAGCGGCCGGTTTGGCGTGACCATCAATTACCTCGCCAATGCCGACGAACTGCAAATCAAGATCGTGCAGGGCGCCAAGCCGGGCGAGGGCGGCGAACTTCCAGGCCGCAAGGTCGATAAGGTCATTGCCGCCATTCGTCATTCCACGCCCGGCGTGGGACTCATCAGCCCGCCGCCGCATCACGATATCTATTCGATCGAAGATATTGCCCAACTCATCCATGATCTGAAGAACGGCAACCCCCAGGCGCGCATCAGCGTCAAGCTCGGCGCCGAGATTGGCGTGGGCGCGGTGGCCGCGGGCGTAACCAAGGCGCGCGCGGATCACCTGGTGATCGCCGGGGATTCCGGCGGCACCGGAGCCTCGCCGCTCACTTCCATCAAGCATGCGGGGCTTCCCTGGGAATTGGGCATTGCCGAAACGCACCAGACGCTGGTAGTCAACAACCTGCGCTCCCGGGTAGTGCTGCAAACCGACGGCCAACTGAAGACCGGGCGCGACATCGCGATCGCCTGCCTGCTTGGCGCCGAGGAGTTTGGCTTTTCCACGGCGCCGCTGATCGCTCTGGGCTGCATCATGATGCGCAAGTGTCATCTCAATACCTGCCCGGTGGGCATCGCAACGCAAGACCCGGCATTGCGGGCGAAATTTGAAGGCTTGCCGGAACACGTCATCAACTATTTGTTCATGGTTGCAAGGGAAATGCGGCAGATCATGGCCAAGCTGGGCTTCCGCGCGGTCAACGAAATGGTTGGGCGGGCAGATGCCCTCAAGGCCGCGGCGGCGGTGGATCACTGGAAGGCCGCGGGCATTGATCTTGCGGCGCTGTTGACTCCGGCGCAGGAACCGCCGGACTTTTTGGGCGCCTACGCCATGCACAGGCAGGATCATGGCCTTGAGCGTTCGCTGGACAATCAGCTGATCGAGTTGGCCGAGCCGGCGCTGGCGGGCGGCGAAAAGGTTTACCGCGAATTGCCCATTACCAATGCCAACCGGGTAGTGGGCGGCATGCTCTCGAACGCCATCATCAAGCGTCGCGGTCCAAAGATGCTGCCGGACGGCGCCATCCACTTCAAGTTCAGAGGGCACGCCGGGCAGAGCTTTGGCTGCTGGCTGGCGCGGGGCGTTACGCTGGAGGTTGAGGGAGACGCCAACGATTACGTGGGCAAGGGCCTGTCCGGCGGGCGCCTGATCATCTACCCGCCCGGAGAGTCCCGTTTCAGGCCGGAAAACAACATCCTTATTGGCAATGTTGCGCTGTACGGCGCAACTTCGGGCGACTGCTTCTTCAGGGGCGTTGCGGCGGAGCGGTTTTGCGTGCGCAACAGCGGCGCCCGCGCGGTGGTGGAAGGAGTTGGCGATCACGGCTGTGAATACATGACCGGCGGGCGCGTAGTCATCCTCGGGCGCGCCGGGCGCAATTTCGCCGCCGGCATGAGCGGCGGCGTGGCCTATGTCTGGAACCCGCGCGGAGACTTCAAGGATCTTTGCAACACCGAGATGGTTGAATTGGAACCGCTACAGCAGGGCCCGGACGAAACCGAGGCGCGGAATCTCATCGAACAGCATCTGTCTTTCACCGGCTCCACTGTCGCGCAGGCGATACTCAATGACTGGCAGGACAGCATGGGGCAGTTCGTCAAGGTTATTCCGGTCGATTACAAGCGAGCGCTTGAGCAACTCAAGACCGCTGCCGCCGCAGCCTGAGCGCCGTGGGCAAGACAACGGGGTTCATGGAGTACGCGCGCGCCGCCGCGCCCTACCGCGACGCAGCCGGCCGCCTGGGTGATTTCAAGGAGATATACACCGGACACAACACCGCGCGGCTCGCCACTCAGGGCGCCCGCTGCATGGATTGCGGGGTGCCGTTCTGCCAATCCAACGACGGCTGCCCAATCCACAATCTCATCCCGGAGTGGAACGACCTCATCTATCGGGACCAATGGCGGGAAGCCCTTGACCGCCTGCACAAAACCAACAATTTCCCCGAATTCACCGGGCGTGTATGCCCGGCGCCCTGCGAAGGCGCCTGCGTGCTGGGCATTACCGATCCCGCAGTAACCATCAAGAACATTGAAATGGCCATTGCCGACCGGGGTTTCGAGGAAGGCTGGATTGTGCCGGAGCCGCCGGGAGCCCGCACCGGGCGGCGGGTTGCGGTGATCGGCTCCGGGCCCGCCGGGCTTGCCGCCGCGCAACAATTGAACCGGGCCGGCCATATTGCCGTGGTCCACGAGCGCGCCGACCGCATTGGCGGCCTTTTGACCTACGGCATTCCCAACATGAAGCTGGACAAGATGGAAATCGTCGAGCGGCGCCTCAATCTCATGCGGGAGGAGGGCGTGCAGTTCCGCGCCAGGGCGCCGGTGGGCGACGGCAGTGGCGGCTCTATTGATGCCCGCAGCCTGGCGAAGGAATTCGATGCCATGCTGCTGGCGACCGGGGCAACCGTTCCCCGGGATCTGCCCATACCCGGCCGCGACCTGCGCGGCGTGCACTTCGCCATGGATTTTTTGACGCAAAACACCCGCAGCCTGCTCGATTCCAATCTCGCTGATGGCAACTATATTTCCGCGCAAGACAAGGATGTGATTGTTATCGGCGGCGGCGACACCGGCACCGACTGCATCGGCACGGCGCTTCGGCACGGCTGCAAGAGCCTGGTGAACTTCGAGTTGTTCCCCCGGCCTCCGGCGGCGCGGGCGGCGCACAATCCCTGGCCCGCCTGGCCGGTAATTTTTCGCACCGAATACGGCCACGAGGAGTCCGCGGCCAAGTTTGGCAAGGATCCTCGCGTTTATTTGATTTCGTCAACGGAGTTTGTGGCGGGCGCGGTTGAGGAAGGGGGCGCCCGGGAGCGGCGCGTTGCCGCGATTCGCACCGTTAACGTTCAACTAAACGACGGCAAGTTTGAAAACGCGCCCGGCAGCGAACGGGAGTGGCCGGCCGACCTGGTGCTCCTGGCCATGGGTTTTCTGGGACCCGAACACGCCGTCTCCGACGCGCTGAACCTGGACTACGACGCGCGCGGCAACTACCGGGCGGAATACGGCAAATACCGCACCAACGTGGAAAACGTGTTCGCCGCCGGCGACTGCCGCCGAGGCCAGTCACTGGTTGTGAACGCCATCAATGAAGGCCGCGAAGCCGCCCGCGAAATCGACCGTTTCCTTATGGGCTCCACCGAACTCCCGTAATCCCTCTCGAGCTGCCCCGCCTCTTGCTGATGGCGAGGGGGTTGTCCCTCCTCTCAGCGGGGCGTTGGAGCGCGCGCCAATAGCTTGGCGCGCGCAGATGCCGGAACCGAGCCCCAGGACAGGTTTATTGCGTCCCCCGCGGGGAGGAGCAACCGCAAAGGCGGAGGAAGCGCAGCCTCAGGTTGTGCCCCATCCGGGGTGGAAGCCTAAGGGGAGGCCCGCTTCCGGGGTGAAGCCGTACATTTCGGCGCCTGGCAGCGCTTCGGCAACTACATCGCGCACCTTCAGGAGACGATCGAGGTTAATGCCGGTGTTCAGCCCCATGGACTCCAGCATGAACACCAGATCCTCGGTCACGATGTTGCCGCTGGCGCCGGGGGCGAACGGGCAACCGCCGATGCCGCCCAGCGAACTGTCCAGCGTGGTGATGCCTTCTTCCAGCGCCGCCATGGCATTGGCCAGGCCCAGGCCGCGGGTGTTGTGCAGATGCACGCCGGTGAGCTTCTCTTCGCCGATTTCGGCGCGCACCATGCGCACCAGCCGCCGGATCTGGGCGGGGTTTGCGTAGCCGGTGGTGTCGGACAGCCCCACTTCCCGGCAACCCGCCTCGACCAAAGCATGAGCCAGTTCCAGCACTTTGCCCTCCGGCACCGGCCCTTCCATGGTGCAGCCGAACGCGGTGGCGATGCCGGCCTCGAATACCGGGCGCCGCTCCTCGGGAAGTTCGCCGAGCATCTCGTTGATGCGCCGCACCTCCTGAAGCATTTCGGCGTGATTCCTGCGCACGTTCGCCTGGCTGTGCGTCTCGCTGGCGGATACCGGGATGCTTACCTTGTGGGCGCCAGCCGCGACTGCCCGCTCCACACCCTTGAGGTTGGGCGCCAGCGTGGTGACGTGCAAGCCGGGGATAGTGACCGCGTAACGCACCAGCTCCTCGCAATCGGCCATTTGCGGCAGCAGTTTGGGCGGCACGAAGGAGCCCACCTCAATCTCGGGCACGCCCGCATCCGCCTCGGCCCGAATCCAGGCTTTCTTGGCCTCGGTAGGCATGATTGCCTTGAGGCTCTGCAGGCCATCGCGCGGCCCCACTTCGCTTACAAGTACGTCGATGCTCATTCGGTCTGCGCCTGCGCCCATTGCCGCACGCTCGGCGCTATCGCCGCGGCGGCCGGGCTGCTGTCAGTTGTTGCGAACGGGGGCCTGCGCGCGCGGCTGGCTCTTGCGTCCAATGCGCGTAAGATGAACACGGCTGGTTTTGCCGGCGCGCCGTTCGTTGAGGCGCGACACCAAGCTTGCGACTTCCTCCCGCACTTCTTCGGCGCCGCCCTGCTTGTAGCCGGTGATGGTAGTGGTGCCCTGAGTCAATTCGTAGCGGTACCAGTCGTCCGCATCCGAGCCGTCCGGCGAGTCCGTCTGTTCCAAGGCAACGATTTCAAACGGCCGGACCGCAGGCATTACGTTCGTTTCATCAGCCATAAGCCCCTGATTCTAACCAGCGAGCGCGCGCGATACAACTTCCTGTTCAGGCTCACGCCTCGTTAAACAAGGCTCGGGCAGCCTGCTCCCTTAAGCGCATCCTTTACCATTGCGTGGCTCATCCGGTTGGAGCGAGCCCGCTTGCGCATGCGCGGCGCATTGGAGATAGACTTGCGGGCACGGGATTTTCCTGGCGCGGCAACGACTTTTGATAACGAGGATTTGATGGCTGATTTACTCTCGCCGGAAGCAGTGGCGAAACGGCTTGGCGGCTTGCCGGGCTGGGACCTAGACGACGGCAAACTGCACCGCTCCTTCCGCTTCGCGGACTTCCGGCGCGCCTTCGCCTTCATGACCGGCGCGGCGCTGGCGGCCGAGCGCCTCAACCACCATCCCGAGTGGTTCAACGTTTGGTCGAAGGTGGATGTGCATTTGAACACCCACGAGGCCGGCGGCATCACCGAGCTGGATTTTCAGTTGGCGCAAGCCATGAACGAGTTGGCCGACACGCTGTGAAAGCCGTTTACGAACGCGGGGCCGGGTCGCCATTCGCCTCGCGTTCCGAAGCATTAAGCACCCGTGGCATGGTGGCGACCAGCCAAGTGTTCGCCACCCAGGCCGGGCTGGACATGCTGCGCTCCGGCGGCAATGCCGTCGACGCGGCGATCGCCGCCAATGCGGTGCTGGGCCTCACCGAGCCTACCGGCTGCGGCATCGGCGGCGACCTGTTCGCAATGGTCTGGGAGCCGGACAAGGACGCGCCCGCGGGACTGAATGCCAGCGGCCGCGCTCCACGCTCGCTTAACCTCGACGTGTTCCGCAAGCTCTCCCTGAACTCTATCCCTTCCCTCGGCCCGCTGCCGGTATCCACCCCCGGCGCCGTGGATGGCTGGTTCGAGTTGCACGGACGATACGGCGTGAAGGATTTCGGCGACCTGCTAGCGCCGGCCATCGAACTGGCCCGTGAAGGGTTCCCGGTAGGCCAGTTGACCGCGGCGGCCTGGGCTTCCAACGCGCGATCCTTGCGCCAATTCCCGGGGTTCGCCGATTGTTTCATGCCGGGCGGCGAGGCGCCGGCGAAAGGCCAGGTTTTCGCCAATCCGCGCCTGGCGAAAACCTACGAAACTATCGCGGCGAATGGCAAGGAAGCGTTCTATCGCGGCGAAATCGGATGGAAGATCGCGGCCTATATGCGCGAGAACGGCGGATACCTGGACGAATCGGACCTGGCCTCGCACCGCTCGGAGTGGGTCCGGCCAGTGTCCTCCAGTTACCGCGGAAACGATGTGCACGCCCTGCCCCCCAACACGCAGGGAATCGCCACGCTGCAAATTCTCAACCTGCTGGAACAGCACGACATTCAGCCGCTGGGGTTCGGCTCGGCAAAATACCTGCACCTGCTCATTGAGGCGAAAAAGCTGGCGTTCGAGGACCGGGCGCGCTACTACGCCGACCCCGCATTCGTGGCAACGCCCACGGAGGAGCTGATTTCCAAGGAGTACGCGCTTGAAAGAGGCAAGCTGATCGATCCGGCGCGGGCCGCGACGAAAGTCCTGCACGGCGACCCGAGGCTGGACTCCCCGCAAACGGCGTACCTGGCCGCCGGCGACAGCAATGGCCTTCTGGTGTCGCTGATCCAATCGAATTACCGCGGCATGGGGTCGGGCATGACGCCAGGCGAATTAGGGTTCGTGCTGCACAACCGCGGCGAGTTGTTCAACCTCAACCCCAGCCACCCGAACGCGCTGGCGCCAGGAAAACGCCCGTTTCACACCATCATCCCGGGGCTTGCGCGCTTTGCCGGCGGCGAGCGCCTGGCGTTCGGGGTAATGGGCGGCGCCATGCAGCCCCAGGCCCAGGCGCAAGTTATCGCCAACATTGTCGATTTCGGCATGGATCTGCAGGCGGCCGGCGATGCCCCGCGCGTCTTTCACAGCGGCTCCAGCCAGCCTGCCGGCGAGGCGGCGCAGGAGGATGGCGGCAGGCTCGCGCTGGAACCGGGGTTCGGGCCGGAGCTGCGCAAGGAGTTGACCGGCATGGGTCACGTTATGGGCGATGCCCGAGGGGTGTTTGGCGGCTATCAGGCCGTGATGCGCAATGAGCACACCGGTGTGCTGACCGGCGCTTCGGATCCGCGCAAGGACGGTCAGGCCGCGGGGCTCTAGGAAGAATGCGCGCGCAATGAACGGCAAGAATCTCATTACGCTCACCGGAATCACCACCACCGGCACGCCCCACCTAGGCAACTACGTGGGCGCAATCCGCCCGGCGGTAGAGGCAAGCCGCAGCGCGCCTGCCGGATGCAGCTTCTTTTTCCTGGCCGACTTCCATGCGCTGGTCAAGAACCGCGACCCGGAAGAAGTGGCGCAGTCCAGCCTGGAGGTGGCCGCCGCCTGGCTGGCGGCGGGGCTGGATACCCAAAACTCCGTGTTCTACCGGCAATCGGACATTGCTGGAATCCCGGAACTGACCTGGATACTCGCCACGCTCACGGCCAAGGGCCTGATGAACCGCTCGCATGCCTACAAGGCCGCCCACGACGCCAACCGGGAGGCGGGGGTGCCGGACCTGGACCGCGGGGTCACCATGGGGCTGTTCTGCTACCCCATCCTGATGGCCGCCGACATCCTGATGTTCAAGGCCCACCGGGTGCCGGTGGGCAAGGACCAGCGCCAGCACGTGGAAATGGCGCGCGACATCGCCCAGCGCTTCAACCATCACTACGGCGAGCTGCTGACAATTCCCGAAGCCGACATCGACGAGCGGCGAGCGGTGCTGCTGGGGCCGGACGGCCGCAAGATGTCCAAGAGCTATGGCAACATCGTGCCGCTTTTCTGCCCCGCGAAAAAACTGCGCAAATACATCATGCGGGTGAGGACCAACTCGCAGACGCCCGGCGAGCCCAAGGACCCGGACGACAGTTTGCTGTTCGATATGTACCGCTCGGTGGCAAGCCCGGAAGAAACCGCGGCCATGCGCGAGCGCTACGCGGCCGGAATCGGCTGGGCGGAGATGAAAAACGAACTCTATGAATACCTCGACGCTCTGCTGGCGCCGGGACGGGAGGAATACGACCGCCTGATCGCCAATCCGGGTGATATCGAGGCCGAACTCAAGCGCGGAGCAGCGAGGGCCCGCGAAATCAGCGAACCGCTGATGCGCGATATTCGCGCCGCCGTCGGCCTGCGCTCACTCAAGCATTGATCGTTAAACCGCATATCGCGACGAGTGCCAGGGCCGCGGGCCAGGGCTGGGCGCAATACGCGGGTTAAGATACGCCGCTTAACTGCCCAGGGAGATTTTCAATGCGCGCACTTCGTATCCTGCCCGGTCTTTTCGCGGCCTCATTGCTTGCCGCTGGCTGTCAGCAAGGCAGCGAAGCGACTGCTGAAACGGCAACGCCGGCCGAAGAACCCAAGCCGCTGGTGCTGGTGGCCGGGGCCACCGGCAAGACCGGTTCCCTGGTAGTAGCCGAACTCCAGCGCCAGGGCTATCCGGTGCGCGCCTTCGTGCGTGACACGGCCAAGGCGGCGGAACGTCTTGGCCCCGAGGTGGAAGCCGCGGCCGGCGACCTCAAGGATGCGGACAGCATTGCCGCGGCGCTCGGCGGGGTGGGCGCGGTCATTAACGCCGCAGGCGCAAGCGGAGGCGGAGGCGAGGACAACACGCCCGAGAAAGTCGATTACGAGGGCGCCCGCAATCTGGCCGATGCCGCCTACGCGGCGGGGGTCGATCAGTACGTTCTGGTGTCCTCGCGCGGCGTGACCATGGATGACCATTTCCTCAACCGCATGTTCAACAACGTGCTGATATGGAAGCGCAAGGGCGAGGAAGCCGTCGCCGCAAGCGGCATTGATTACACGATCGTGCGGCCGGGCGGCTTAGGCGACGGCGAAGGCGGCCAGCAGACCATCGTGTTTGAGCAGGGCGATGCGCGCAGCGAGGGCATTTTCATCAACCGCGCGGATGTGGGGCGGGTTTGCGTAGCCGCGCTGAAACACGACGCGGCGCGCAACAAGGTCTTCGAAATTCACGCCGTGGAAGGCGAGCCGCAAGCGGATTTCGGCGCAAATTTCGAGGCGCTCGCCGGTTCCTGACTTTCCGGCAAAAGCCGGCAGTGCCACCAGCGCCGTGCGGAAACGAGGCGCCCGCAAGACCGTTGTCAGCGGCTCGCTCGCCTACGACCGCATCATGGCGTTTGCCGGGCGATTTGGCGAACACATCCTCCCCGACCAGCTGCATATCCTCAACGTAGCTTTCGAGGCGGCGCAGCTGCGCCACGAATTTGGCGGCTGCGCCGGCAACATCGCCTACAACCTGGCGCTGCTGGGCGACCAGCCGCTAATGCTGGCCAGCGCCGGCAGCGACTTTGCCGCCTACCGCAAGCGGATCGAACAACTGGGACTGGACACGTCCCTGATTAGCGAACTGTCCGATCAACTCACCGCGCAGGCTTACATCATCACCGACCTCGACGACAACCAGATAACGGCGTTCCACCCCGGCGCCATGGACCACGCCCATCGCCACAAGCTGCCCGGCAACATGGGCGGCGCGCTCGGGCTGATTTCACCCAACGGCCGTCAGGCCATGCTGGAGCATGCCAGGCAAATGCGCCAGGCCGGCCTGCCGTTCATTTTCGACCCAGGCCAGGGCCTGCCGAAGTTCAGCGGCGCCGAACTGCGCGATTTGACGCGCATGTCGAACTGGGTGGCGGTGAACAGCTACGAGGCGGAACTGCTGCTGCGCAAAACCGGCTGGAGCCACGATGCGCTATGCAGCGAAACCAGCGCCTTCATCGTAACGGAGGGCGCTCAAGGAGCCCGAATCCACCACTCTGGAACCTGCGAACATATTCCAGCGGCAAGGGCGCGAAAGGTGGTGGATCCCACCGGTTGCGGCGATGCCTTCCGGGCGGGCCTGGCCTATGGCATCGCGCGGGGATGGAGCTGGCGCAACACGGGACGGCTGGCAGCGCTGCTAGGCGCTATCAAGGCGGAGAGCGCCGGCACCCAAAACCATCACTTCGAGCGGGCGCAGTTGCAAGCGCGATTCAAGGAGAACTATGGCTATGAGATTGATCTTGGCGGCGGCATTGATGCTGGCCTGCCTGAACATCCAGGCGCAGGATAACGAGGCCGCCTGGCGCAAAACGCTGGAAAAGATCCGCCCGTCGGTGGTGTCTTTGCGCGTCAACAAGACGCGGCCCTTCGATACCGAATCCAACACGCTGCTTGACGGCACCGGCTTCGTGGTGGATGCCAAGCAGGGAATCATCCTCACCAACCGCCATATCGTTTCTACCGGCCCGGTTCGCGGCGAGGCGCTGTTCGCCAACCAGGAAGAAATTGAACTGGAACGGGCGTATGCCGATCCCGTGCACGATTTCGGCTTTTTCCGCTACGACCCGGCCAGCCTGCGCTACATTCGTCCCCAGGGCCTGGAATTGGCGCCCGAAGCGGCGCAACTGGGGCGGGAAATCCGTGTTGTGGGCAACGATGCGGGTGAACGATTTTCGATACTCGCGGGAACCATCGCGCGGCTGGACCGCGCAGCGCCCAATTACGGCTTTGGGCGCTACAACGATTTCAACACCTTCTATATTCAGGCAGCATCCAGCACTTCGGGCGGTTCCTCGGGAAGCCCGGTCATTGATATCCACGGCCGCGCCGTGGCGTTGAACGCGGGAGGCCAGACGCGCGCCGCGAGCAGCTACTTCCTGCCGCTCGATCGCGTGCGGCGGGCTCTGGAACTCATCCGGCAGGGGCAGCCGGTGCCCCGGGGCGGCCTGCTGACCACCTTCGAGCAATTGCCTTACGACGAGTTGCGGCGGCTGGGCCTGAGAGAGGACTCGGAAGCCGCCGCGCGCGCCGCCTTTCCGAACAGCGCCGGCCTGCTGGTGGTGCGTTCAACACTGAAGGGATCTCCCGCGGCGGCGCAACTCAAGCCCGGCGACATCCTGTTGCGGGCGGGGCGCGAGGAATTCCCGGACTTCGTTCGGCTGGCAAGCCTGCTGGATGAGAGCGTAGGCGAGACGGTTACGCTGAGCGTAGGGCGCCAGGAAGCCTTAATCGAGACGCCGCTGGAAGTCAGCAATCTGCACGAGGTTACGCCCGCCGAATACATTGCCTTTGGCGGGGCCTTCCTGCACCAGACCTCCTACCAGCAGGCGCGCCACTTCAACGTGCCGCTGAACACCCTCTACGTGGCCCAGCCCGGGTACATGCTGGGTCTGGCTTCGATTGAAAACGGTTCCATCCTGCGGGAAATCAACGGTTGGCCGCTGGAGAACCTCGACGATGCGGAACAGGCGCTGGCATCGCTCGCTCACGAGGATGTAGCGCAAATCCGCTTCTCCTCGCCGCGCAACCCGCGCGCCAACCAGTTGCGCAGCGCGCGCGCCGGACGGCGCTGGTTCGCGGCGGAACGCTGCCGGCAGAATGCCGCGAATGCGGAATGGTCATGCCGGGAGCTGGCCGCCGCGCCGGCAGCGCAACCGGTCGAGGCGCGCGTAACCCAGCCGCGCGAGTTCGACGACGCCCGGCTGCGCCGCATTGCGCCTTCCCTGGTGCACGTGCAGTACGACATGCCCTACGTGGTGGCCGCAGTCGACGGTCAGCACTATTACGGAGCAGGGCTTATCGTGGATGCCGGGCGCGGCTGGGTGGTGGTGGACCGCAATACGGTGCCCGAAACGATCGGCGATGCGGTGCTCACCTTCAACGGCACCCTGGAGGTAACGGCGGAGGTGGCTTACATCCATCCTGCGCGCAATCTCGCCGTGCTGAAATACGATCCCGCTCTGCTGGGAGAAACACCGCTGCGGGCCGCTTCCTTTGCCCCCCGCGCCGCGAAGGCCGGCGAGGACATCTTCCTGGCCGGATTCCGGCCCGACCTTGAGCCGGTTATCCGCTCCTACAAGGCGGGCGAGCTCAAGCCCATCACCGTTGCGCCCTCCAATTTTGGCGCCTTTCGCGAATCCAACCTGGAAATCCTGGAGATTGACAACGCCGATCCGCAGATTTCCGGCGTTTTGCTCGACTCGAGGGGCCGGGTAAGCGCGCTTTGGAGCAGTTTCGCCAGCGGTTCGGGCAATCGCGCCCGCGAATTCACGGGCGGACTTCCGATCGGGCACGTGGAAGTAATGCTCGATCACCTGCGGCGCGGGGCTGCCTGGCGATCCCTGGAAGTGGAATGGCAGCGCACGCCCCTGAGCGTGGCGCTGAGGCGCGGATTGCCGGAACTCTGGCGCGCGCGGGTTGAGAATCACGACCGGGAGCGCCGCCAGGTGCTCAGCGTGTTGCGGACTGTTGCCGGAACGCCGGCGGCCGCGGCCCTGCGGCCGGGCGACATCCTGCTTTCCATAAACGGCAGCCTCGCCACCCGGCCGCAGGAAGTTGAGCGGGCCGCGGCCGGCAAGCCCGAAGCGGAGGTGGTGGTGTGGCGCAACGGCGAGGAGCTTGCGCTGAGTTTCGATACAGTGGAACTGGGCTGGGAAGGGCTGCGCGAAATCCTGTTCTGGGCTGGCGCGCTAGTGCAGAACCCGCAGCGGGGAATGGCGGCGCAAATGGCGATTGCGCCACAGGGAGTGGCCATTCAGCACTACACTTACGGCTCCCCGGCTCACCGCTACCTGTTGCCGGCCCGCTTCCTGCAAATCACGCAGGTTAACGGCATGCCCACCCGCAACCTGGATGAATTTTCGAAAGTGCTGATGCGCTCCGGCAACCAGCAGATCATGCGCGTTGAGGGCCTTGCCGGCACTGGCGCAACCAAGGTCGCCACCATCAAGCTGGACCCCGCCTATTGGCCAAACTCACGCCTCATTTTCACAAACGGCGCCTGGAAACGCGCCAGCTTGACCGAATAGGCGTATGGGCGCTTCGGCGCGCCTTCCCGCATGATGGGTTAGCGCATGGCGCGAGTGGCCAGAAGGCGCTTTAGTGGCGGCAGGCGATCGACCGCCGCCATGCCGCGCGAGGCGACCGGCGCGGCAGGGCCGCTGAAGGCCGCATTGATTGCGTGTATCCCGAATGACATTTCGTGGCCGTAACGGATCCGTTCGCGCGCGAAGCGGGCCAGCGCGCGGGCATCGCCGATCATGGCATCGCCCTGCTCGCTGCACACCCGGGCAAGCGCGTCCGCGTCGCCAATACCCAGGTTGAGGCCCTGACCGGCCAGCGGATGGATGGTGCGGGCGGCTTCTCCCACCAAGGCGTACCGTTCTCCGCACATGCCGGCAGCAAAACCGCGGCGCAGCGGAAACGAAACGACCGGAGTGACCGGCGACAACTCGCCCGCCACCAATGCGCTGGCATCGTTAAGGGCGGCCTTCAGCCCGTTTTCGCCGAGCTTTTGCAGCCTCTCGGCCTGAGTGTCCGGCAAACTCCAAACAATGCTCCACCGCCTTGCGCCAAGTGGCAGCAGCGCAAGCGCGCCGCCGTCCACAAACCGCTGCCAGGCGGTTTCCCCGCCGGATATGTCCGATTCCGCTTCAAAGACGAGTCCTCGCTGACCGTAGTCCCGGGAATCGAAGCGGATGCCAAGAGCCTGCCTGAAACGGGAGTTGGCGCCGTCGGCGCCCACCAGCAGCTCCGCGTCGATTTCGCCGCCGCCGCGCAGGCGCAGGGCGCCGCGCTCCTCGCTGACCCGCACCGACTCCAGGGCGGCGGCGGGATGCAGGCGAATGCCGGCGCATTCCTCGGCCAGTTCCCACAGCGCCCGCCGCACAGGGCCTTCGCGCGCCACACAGCCCAGAGCAGCCACGCCCAGTTCCGCGGCATCAAAGGCAATGCGGTTGTTCGGATTCGGGCCGCCTTCGCCATGCCACACCACCATGCGCGAAAACTCATGACAGGCCACCGGCCTTCCTTCGCCCCAAAGGCCGCATTCGGTCAGACACTTGCGGGCGCCGGGTGAAAGGGTAAGCGCGCGTTGCGGCGGCTCGCCATTCGACTTCTCCGGCGGAGCGCGCTCCGATGGGATTTGTTGCGGCGGAGCGCGCTCCGCCAAGGCGACTTCCCAGCCGCATCTGCGGTGCAGCAGAAGCGCGCACGCCAGTCCTGCGATGCCGCCGCCGGCCACCGCAGCCCTTGGCGCAATATGCGGGCTAACCGTTTTCACAGCGGCAGCCCGCGCGCCAGCCGCGACATCCGCCCGCCCTGCCCCAGGGCGAAACGCGCCAGCAGCGGCTTGGCGCTCGGCGCCAGATCGAAAGCCTGCAAGGCCAGGCCGCGCAAGGGGCGCAGAATCGAGTTGCCGCTCAGCCGCGCCAGCGCATCAGTAAAACGGACCACATTGGCCTGGTCGCGGCGGCGCCAATTCGCGTAGCGGGCCAAAAGTTCGGCGGAGCCTGGATCGGCTGGCGGACAACCGCCGTCGGCGAGCGTTTCGGCAAGCGCCGCAATGTCCCTAAGCGCCAGATTGAATCCCTGAGCCGCCAGCGGATGCACGTTGTTGGCCGCCGCGCCCACCAGCACCGCGCGCGGCGCCGTTACTTCGGCGGCGCGGCTCAGCGCCAGCGGATAGATGGCCCGGCGACCCACGCGCGCGAACTCGCCGGCGCGGTAGCCCATAAGCTCCTGCAAATGCGCCAGCAGGCCGGCATCCTCCATGTCCTTGAGCTTCGCCGCCTCGTTGTGGCTGGCCACGATCACGAACCCGTAGCGGTTCCCTCCCGCCGGAATCAGCGCCATGGGCCCTTTGGGCGTGAACCGCTCCCAGGCCGTAGCCGGCTGAATAACCCTGCGAACCTGGACCAGCCCGGTTACGGCCGCCTGGGCGTAGCCGGCGTGCCGCGTGGCGATCCCAAAGGCGGCGCGCAGCGGCGAGCGGGCGCCCTCCGCCACCGCCAGCAGCCGAGCCTTGATTGATCCGGTCTTGCCGGTTTGCAGGTCCTCCAAGCAGGCGGTTACCGAACCGGATTCCGTCTCTACGGACCGCGCGCGGACCGGACAGCGAATGTCCACACCCTTGAGTTCGCGCAATTTCTTCCACAGCGCCATTCCGAGCACCCGGTTGCGCACCACGCAGCCCAGGTTCTCCAGCTCCTCCGCATCCGCATCAATGCGCGCCGAACCGAAGCAGCCACGCTCGGAAATCTCCACCGCCCGGATCGGGCTGGCGGGCTCACTCAGTTGCGGCCACACGTCCAGTTGCCTGAGAATGCGAACCCCCGTGCGGGCGATGGCGCTGGTGCGGTCGTCCAGGCTGGGTTGTCCCGGGTCCTCAGGCGCCACGGCCTCCACAACCGCAACCTTCAGCCCCTGCCGCGCCAGGGCCACCGCGAGGCTGGCGCCGGTGAGCCCCCCGCCGGCCACCAGCACATCGCGCATCAGAGCAATCCGATCAGCGCTTCCACCTCTTCGGGATCCTTCGGCAGCGCCGCGGTGAGCACTTCATGCCCGGAAGCCGTCACCGCCACATCGTCCTCAATCCGCACGCCGATTCCGCGAAAAGCTTTCGGCGCGTTCTCGTTGTCCGGCGAAACATAGATGCCGGGCTCGACCGTGCAGCACATGCCGGGTTCCAGCTTTCTCGGCTTGCCGCCGGATTCGTAGTCGCCCACATCGTGCACATCCATGCCCAGCCAGTGCGAGGTGCGGTGCATGAAGAACTCGCGGTACGCTCCGTCGCGCGCCAGCCTGCCTGCCTTCCCCTTGAGCAAGCCGATGCGCAGCAAACCCCTTGTAATCACGTCGATCGCAGCGTGATGCGGATCAAGGATGGAAACTCCCGGCTCAATGGCGCTTATGGCCGCCCGCTGGGCTTCCAGCACGATTTCGTACACGGCGCGCTGCTCGGCGGAATAGCGCCCCCCCACCGGCCAGGCGCGGGTAATGTCCGAGGCGTAGCCGTTCAGTTCGCATCCGGCATCCACCAGCAGCAGGTCGCTGCCGGCCATCCGCGCGGTGTTTTCGCGATAGTGCAGCACACAGGCGTTTGCTCCCGAAGCGACGATGGAGGGGTATGACTCGGTGGCGCCGCCCTGCTTGAAGCAGTAGATCAATTCCGCTTCGATTTCGTACTCATGCATTCCCGGGCGGGTGCGGGCCATTGCGCGCTTGTGCGCGTCCACCGCCAGCGCCGCCGAGTGGCGCATGCAGCCGAGCTCCGCCGGACTCTTGCACAAACGCATTTCATGCACGTAGTAGTCCAGCGCGGCGATTTGCACGGGGGCCCGGCCGCGCTCCTTGGTCTGGTCGCGCAGGCGTTTCAGCCATCCACCCAGGCGCGCCTCGAACTCGGGGTATTGGCCGAGGTCGTAATGCACCGTATCCACGCCCTTGAGAAGGTCGGGCATGATTTTGTCCATTTCCCCCGTCGGCCAGGCCGCGTCCGCGCCGAATTCCGCCAGCGCGCCCTCCGGCCCGGCGCGCTTGCCGTCCCACAGCTCGCGCGCGGGGTCGCGCTCCCGGCAAAACAGCACGAACTCGCCCTCGTCGCGGCCGGGCACCAGCACCGCCACGGCCTCCGGCTCGTGAAAACCGGTCAGATACAGGAGATTGCTGTCCGGGCGGTAGGGGTAGTCCACATCCCTGCTGCGGGTCCGTTCCGGGCTGGCCGCAACGATGGCGGCGCAACCGGGCCCCAAGGCGCCGATCAGCTCGCTGCGGCGCCGGTCGAATTCTGCGGGCGTAAGCATTCTGCGATTGTAGCCGGTTGGCCGCTTGCCGCATGCACGTGCTATATTCACGTTGCATGAAACAGGAACAAAACCTGCGCGAAGAGATCGAACTGCTGTCCGAGCGGGTCGATGATTTGCTCGAAGCCAACGATCTATTGCGCCGCAAGAACGCCGCATTGCTCGCCCAATGCGAGAAATTGCAATCCGAGCGCTCGCGCTTGTTCAACACGCGGGAGGAAGCGCGCCAGCGCGTCTCCGAAATGGTTCAGCGGCTGCGCAGCATGGAACGCAGCGTGTGACCGAAAAGTTCGAGACCGTCAGGCTTCGAGTCCTGGGCGAGAGCTACACGTTTGCCTGCGAACCTGAGGATCGCGAACTACTCAAATACGCAGCGCCGCTGCTTGAGGAGCAGGTCGATAACGTGCAGCGGCAGGATCCCTTGCTCAACACCGCCAACGTATTCATGCTGGCGGCTCTCAAACTCGCCACCACACTGCTGCAATCGCAGCGCGATAGCGAGCGCAGCAATATGGAAAGCGTGGACGGCGTGCGAATGGTGCGCCGGCGAGTAGAGCGCCGCCTTGAGAAAATCGCCGCCGAAAGCAAGGCTCAGGCGGCAGGTTGAAGCCGCCTCCTGAGCCACATCCTCGGCATGCCGATCGACAGCCTGCGTTCGGCCATGCGCAAGGCGCGCCAGAACTTAGGCGCCGCCCAACGCGAACAAGCCGCCAGCCACTGCGCGCGGCTGGCATGCGCCCTGCCGGCGCTGCGGCAGGCGCGCAGCATTGCGGCGTATATGGCCCACCGCGGCGAAATGTCCTGCGAACCGATCATTGAATGGGCGCTGGGGCGGGGCGTTAACGTGCTGCTGCCTGTGGTTGCCGGGCGGCGCATGCGGTTGGCGCCATTGCTTCCCGGTGAAACTCTGGCGCCGAACCGATGGGGAATACTGGAGCCGGAATGGCGCCCTGGCCGCTGGGTGAGCGCGAGGCGGCCCACCGTCGTTCTCCTGCCGCTGGTGGCCTTCGACTCCAGCGGCAACCGCCTCGGCCAAGGCGGCGGATACTACGATCGCGCGTTCGCGCATCGCAATAGCGGCGGAAACTGGCGCCGCCCCATGCTGGTGGGTCTGGCTTATGAGTTTCAGCGCGCAGGCGAACTCAATGCCAAGCCAACCGATGTGCCTCTGGATGCCGTAGTCACTGAACGGCAAACCCGCGAGTTCCAACACTAGGGCCTGTTCACACTATGCGATGCCGCCCCATATAATGGCTTCCCCGGCAACTCGGGCAGGCCATTCTCCACCCCTTTCTCAAGGCAAAGCCGATTGCGGTCGAAAAAAGCAAGCATAGAGGCGGTGCGAGCAGCCAAGCGCAGCGCCGCGCAAGCCGCGCTGGAGCGCATCTGTCATGACTGCCGCCTGGGCCTGGGCACGGGCAGCACCACCAACGAATTTATCGCCCTGCTCCCGAAAGTCCGCGAGCGCATCAAAGCCGTCGCTTCCAGTTCGCAGGCCACAACCGCCTTGCTGCGCGATGCGGGGTTCGAGGTGTCGCCACTGAGCCAATGCGGGACGCTGGACCTCTACGTGGACGGCGCCGACGAAACCGACGATCACCGCCGCCTGATCAAGGGCGGCGGCGGCGCGCTGACGGGCGAGAAGATTCTGGCGGCATCCTCGCGGCAATTCGTGTGCATTGTCGATGAAAGCAAGCGGGTGAAGCTGCTGGGCAACTTCCCGCTCCCGGTTGAGGTTATCCCCATGGCCCGCTCGGCGGTGGCCCGCAAGCTCGCCGCAATGGGCGGCCAGCCGCAATACCGCGAAGGCGTGATTACCGATTACGGCAACGAAATCCTGGACGTGCGCAACCTCCGAATCCTCAACCCGGAAGAGCTGGAAACCGCAATCAACCAGATCCCCGGCGTGGTGACCGTGGGCCTGTTCGCCCGGCAGCGCCCCCAGGCCGTAATCGTGGGCACGCCGCAAGGCGCCTACACCCTATAGGCGCCAGAAAATCCAGGGCAGCCTGGGCGAGATTCGCGCTGACGCGGGCAACAGCGTTGTTCGCCTTGAGCGGCGCGGCGGGTTCAGGCGGTGGCGCAGGGCGCAAACATGGCAAAATGCCTGACTCACGCGCGCCGCAGGAAAATTTGCCCATGTCCGCCAACACCGCTTCGTTCGCCCCTATCCATGTTCGAAACCCG
>RKRP01000015.1 GCA_007571315.1 Gammaproteobacteria bacterium | reverse complement strand
GCTGCTGGCGGCAAGCTACGGCATGAAAGGAATGGCACTGCTGGTTCTTCCCGCGACCCTGGCGCTGGGAACGCCGGCGCTGGTCCTGCTGGCCACGGTGGCCGCGGCCTTGACCGCGGGGTTGCGCCGCGGCGTGGGATTGCTGGCGCTGCTGGTCCTTCCTCTGGCTTTGCCAGTATTGCTGTTTGGCGTGCGCGGAACGGAACTGGCAATGGAGGGGCTGCCGGCCGGAGCGCCGCTGATGATGCTGGGAGCTTTTCTGCTGCTGGCTCTTGGCCTTTTGCCGTGGGCCGCGGGCGGCGCCTTGCGCGCAACTGCGAACTGAGCGCCCGGGCATCGCATAATGAGGAGCAAAGCCGCCAAGGAGGAAAAGGGCCGCAGGCCATGACGGGTATTCGCGAGACGGCGCGCTGGAATGCCCGCAACGCGGGCTAGAATAGCCGGTTGAACTTCAGCTGATTCCCGTCCTGCGCGGCTGCCCAAGATGCGACTTCCCAACTGGCTGCACAAGCTTGCTTCTCCGCCTCATTTTTACCGGATTGCGGCGCGTATCGAGCCGTGGATGCTGGGGGCGGGCCTTGCGGCTATTGCGGTGGGCGCCTTCGGGGGACTGCTGCTTGCGCCGCCGGATTATCAGCAGGGCGATGCCTACCGCATCATCTACTTTCACGTTCCGTCCGCCTACCTGGCGATGCAGCTCTATGCGCTCATGGCTATAGGCTCGGCGATCGGACTGGTATGGCGAATGAAGCTGGCTTACGCCATAGCCGCCGCCGCGGCGCCGGTTGGACTGGCGTTTACCGGGCTGGCGCTGGCCACTGGCATGTTGTGGGGCAAGCCCATGTGGGGGGCGTACTGGAGTTGGGGCGACGCGCGGCTGACCTCTGTTTTGGTGATGTTCTTCCTCTATCTGGGTTACATGCTGCTGCACGCCTCGCTGGAGGAACGTTCAACCGCGGACCGCGCGGCCGGCATTCTTGCCGTAGTAGGCGTGGTGAACCTGCCGATCATCAAGTTTTCCGTGGAATGGTGGAGCAGCCTGCACCAGGGGCCGACCATTTCCCGCCTGGCGGCGCCGGCCATCACTTGGGATATGCTTTGGCCCCTGCTGGTCATGATTGTGGGCGCGGCGCTGTTTTCTTTTGCCGTTACGCTAACCCGGGCGCGGGCGGAAGTGCTGTTGCGCGAGCGGGGCGCGCGCTGGGCGCGCGATGTGGTGGCCGCAGGCGCATGAGCGAGTTTCTGGCCATGGGCGGATACGCCGCGTTCGTCTGGCCCTGCGCGGGGCTGTCGTTTGCGATTCTGGCGGGATTGGCGCTCGCCGCGCGGCGGCGCCTGCGCGGCGTGCAGCGGCGGCTTCGGCAACTGAATGCGAGGCCGGAAGAGGGCGCCTGGGAGTTGCGCGCATGAAGCCTCGGCGCCGCCGGATGATGGCGATGACCAGCGGGCTGGTTTGCCTGGCGGCGGCGACGGCGCTGGTGCTCACGGCCTTCGAGCAGAACATGCTTTATTTCTACACGCCAACGGAGATTGCCGCGGGCGTAGCGCCTGAAGGCAAGCGGCTGCGGGTTGGCGGGCTGGTGGAGCGGGACAGCGTGCGGCGAACGCCCGGCTCGCTGGAGGTGCGCTTCGATGTAACCGACCTGGACCGCAGCATTACCGTGGCTTACGCGGGCGTCCTGCCGGACCTGTTCCGTGAAGGGCAGGGCGTTGTCGCCCACGGCCGGGTGGGCGGCAACGGAGTGTTTGAGGCTGACGAAGTGCTGGCCCGCCACGACGAGAACTACATGCCGCCGGAAGTGGCGGACATGCTGGAAGAACGGGGCCACCCCCGGGACGCATCCCTACCCTGATGCCTCCGGCACGGATGGCGCGCCACGCCAATGGTTCCTGAAATAGGCCAAATCAGCCTGGCGCTCGCTTTGTGCCTGGCGGTTGCGCTGGCCGTGTTCCCGCTGGCGGGCGCGCATGCGGGCAATGCGCGCTGGATGGATGCGGCCCGCCCCTGCGCCGCGGGGATGCTCGCGTTTACTGCGCTGGCGTTCGCCATGCTGGCAGTCAGCTTCTTCCGCCACGACTTCAGCGTCCAGTACGTAGCGCTGCACTCCAACCTGAAACTGCCGGCCCTGTACCGTTTCGCAGCGATTTGGGGAGCGCACGAAGGTTCGCTGGTTCTCTGGCAGCTGATTCTGAGTGGCTGGACCGCGGCTGTGGCGCTGGCCAGCCGCGCGCTGCCTCAGGTTCTCAGGGCAAGAGTTCTTGGCGTTCTGGGGCTGGTAAGCATCGGCTTTCTGCTGTTTATCCTGCTTACCTCCAACCCTTTCCTAAGGCTGTTTCCCGCCGCGGCCGACGGCGCCGACCTCAACCCGCTGCTGCAAGACCCCGCTCTGGCGATGCACCCCCCGTTGCTCTACATGGGCTATGTGGGCCTGGCCGTTCCCTTCGCCTTCGCGATCTCAGCTTTACTGAGCGGGCGGCTGGACCAGCGCTGGGCGCGCTGGACCCGTCCGTGGACCACCGCGGCCTGGATGTTCCTGACGGTGGGAATCGCTTTGGGGAGCTGGTGGGCCTACTACGAACTGGGCTGGGGCGGATGGTGGTTCTGGGACCCGGTGGAGAATGCCTCGTTCATGCCCTGGCTGGCCGGGACCGCCCTGATGCACACCCTGGCCGTTACCGAGCGCCGCGGGCTTTTCGGCAACATCACGCTGCTGCTGGCGATCGCCGCCTTCGGATTGAGCCTGCTGGGCACCTTCCTGGTCCGTTCCGGCGTGCTGGTGTCGGTGCACGCCTTCGCCAGCGACCCGGCGCGCGGGTTGTTCATACTGGTGTTCCTGGCGGTTGTGATGGGAGGCGCGCTGCTGCTGTACGCCTTCAGAAACGCCGGCGCCAATCCGCAAACCGGGTTCAGGCTGGTCTCGCGCGAGTCCGCGCTGCTGGTCAACACGGTGCTGCTCAGCGCCGCCACCGTGCTGGTGCTGTTCGGCACGCTCTATCCGCTGGCCCTGGACGCGCTGGACATGGGCAAGATCTCGGTGGGGCCGCCGTATTTCAACCTGGTTTTCATTCTTCCCATGCTGCCGCTGCTGCTGGTGGTGGGCGCAGGCATGCACGCTTCATGGAAGGCCACCGATACCGCCGCATGGGGACGCAAGCTGAGGGCGCCGGCTGCGGCCGCGCTTATCGCCGGAATCGTTCTGAGCGTTGCGGTTTACGGTTTTGCCGGAATATTGACCGGCATTGGGATGCTGACCGCCGCGTGGGTGATTGCCGCGGCGCTGCGCGACCCGGTGGCCTGGCTGCTCAGGCGCGGCCCTCGGCCAAGGCGTTCGGCCTGGGGCATGCAGGTGGCGCATTGCGGGCTGGGCGTTACCACGCTGGGCATCGTGGTGGTTTCGGCCTGGGGGGTGGAAACGGACCGCAGCCTGGCCCTTGGCGAAAGCCTTGAAGTGTCCGGGTACGAATTCCAGCTTGAGCGCATTGAGGATGTGGATGGCCCCAATTACCAGGCCGCGCAAGGCGTTGTTCAGGTATCACGCAACGGCCGGCCGGTAACCACGCTGTATCCGCAAAAGCGGGTTTACGAAGTGCAGCAAAGTCCAATGACCGAGGCCGGCATTGATGCCGGCTGGCGGCACGACCTGTTCGTCGCCCTGGGCGAGCCGCTGGGCGAGGATGCCTGGAGCGTGCGGGTGCAAATCAAGCCGCTGGTGCGGCTCATCTGGCTGGGCGCGCTGATCATGGGCCTGGGCGGCTTCCTGGCGATCTCGGACCGCCGGTACCGGGCAACCGGGACCGGGAGCAAGGAGCAGTGAGCGGCGGCCGCAAGCGCGTGCGCTGGGCGCTGCTGGCGCCCTGCGCGGTCCTGCTGCTGATGGTGTATTTCTTCGGCGTCAGCCTGGGCCGCGACCCCAGCCTGGTGCCTTCGCCGCTCATCGGGCGCCCGGCGCCGGAATTTTCATTGCCGGAGCTGCTGGACCCGGACGCCGTTTTTTCCTCGCGGGATGTCGAGAAAGGCCCCTGGGTGCTCAATGTCTGGGCAAGCTGGTGCGCGGGCTGCGTCGTTGAGCACGAGTTCCTTATGGCGCTGGGCCGCGTCGGCGTTCCACTCTACGGGCTGAACTGGAAGGATGGACAGAAGGATGCGATCGGGTGGCTTCAACTCAGGGGCAATCCCTACCGCGCCATTGCCGTGGATGCCGATGGGCGCGCCGCCATCGACTGGGGCGTATATGGAGCGCCGGAAACCTTCCTGATTGATGCCGGCGGCATCGTGCGGCACCGGCATGTGGGACCGCTGGACGGCGCGGTATTCTCTGAGGTGTTCCTGCCGGTGCTGGAAGGCGGAGCGCCATGAAACGCTATCTCAGGAGAAGAGAATTCCTATGGGCGTGAAGGCTTCCCGGTTTCGTCGAACGAGGCGCTCCGGTTTTCGTTCCCGCCGCCTCCGGGATGCAGTGGCGGCGGCGGCTCTCGCGCTGGTAACGGCGGCCGCCGCCAACGCCGTGGATACGGAGGCGCCGCTTCAGAACGCGGAGCAGCAGAGCCTGTACCGCAAGCTGCTGGAGGAAGTGCGCTGCATGGTTTGCCAGAACCAGAACCTGAAAGATTCCGACGCGCCGCTGGCCCGGGACATGCGCCGCGAGTTGCGCCGCATGGTGGAAAGCGGAGCAAGCGAGGCCGATGTCAAGCAATTCCTGCTGGACCGGTATGGCGACTTTGCCCTGTACCGCCCCCGTCTTGCGCCCAATACGCTGCTGCTGTGGTTTGGCCCCGGCGCAATCGTGGTCTTCGCGCTGGGCGCGACCGCCTTTGTCATCCGCCGGCGCATGAAGATGCCGATACCGGAAGAGGATTAATTATGTTAGCCGGCTTCGCTGCGGTCTGCGCGGTTCTGGCTCTGGCGGCGCTAGCCTGCGTTGCGCCGCCGCTGTGGCGCGACCGTGGCCGGCCAGCAAGCACCGCGGCCCTGACGGCATCCTGCCTGCTGATTCCGGTTCTGGCCGCGCTGACCTACCTGCAGTCCAGCAACTACGAATGGGCGCATGCAGGCCTTGAAGCCGGCGGGAACGGCTCCCCGCCCAGGGTGGAGGAACTGATCGGTCCGCTGCGCGAGAGACTGGAAGCCTCGCCGGAAGATCCCGGCGGCTGGATGCTGCTGGCGGTTTCCTACACCCAGGTGGAGCGTTACTCCGAAGCTGCGCTAGCCTTCGACCGGGTGCTGGAACTTACCGGAGGACGGGACATTGACGCTCTCGTGGGGAAGGCCGAGGCGCTGATCCTCGAAAACCCCCAGCGGCTGCTGGAAGACGCGGGCGAAATAATCGAGCAGGCGCTGCTGGCGGACCCTTCTAATCCCAAGGGGCTCTGGTACGGCGGATTGCGGGCCAGCGCCACCGGCCAGGACGCGCTCGCCGAACAGCGCTGGAGGACGATGCTGCAAGGCCCGGTTACGCCCCAGGTGCGGACCATTGTCGAGAGCGAACTGAATCGCCTGGGCGCGCGTATGGAAACTGGCGAGGCTGCGCCAGCCGAGGCAGGCAACGTGGGACTTCGATTGAGCCTCGGCCCGCCGGCCTCTCCTCCGCCTGGCGCCGTGCTGTTCATTGTGGCCCGCGTGCCCGGCCAGGCCGGTCCGCCGCTGGCCGCAAAGCGCGTGGACGGCGCCCGTTTTCCGCTGGAGGCGCGGCTGAGCGATGCCGATGCCATGCTGCCCGGCGCAAGGATTTCCGATCAGTCCGAACTGGCTATCACCGCGCGCCTGTCCGCCAGCGGCCAAACCGCCCGCGGCGCTGGCGACTACGAGGCCCAGGGCGCCTGGCGAGCGGGGCAAGGCACCCTGGAACTGCAACTGACCCATCAACCCTAGTGCGCTTTCCCGCCAACAAGCGCCGTGGAAAACGGGGCGGGGCATCGCCGCGCTCATGCGCAAGAGGCACGTGAAAGACCAACACCTCCGCCTGCTCATTATTGGAGGCTACGGCACATTCGGCGGCCGGCTGGCCGAATTGCTCTGCCGTGAAGAGCGGCTTGCCCTTGCAATCGCCGGCCGCTCAAAGTCCGCTGCGCTGGCTTTCTGCCGCGCGCTTCCGCCCGGGGCCGCGCGTGAAGCGCTGGAGGTGAATCGCGATGGGGACATGGCCCAGCGGATCGAGGAAATCAATCCGCATATCGTTGTGGATGCCTCCGGACCGTTTCAGGCGTACGGCGGGGACCCCTATCGGGTGGTCAAGGCGGCGCTGGAGCCTATGGGCTTTGCCGTTGCCCCGCGCACTAGCGCCGCAAGTGGATGCCTATGAGTTCGAGCAGGACGGACGCTTCAATTTCAACGTGGAGATTGCATTGCCGATCGTCGGCTTCGTGATCCGCTACGAGGGATGCCTCACTCCGCCTGCCGGCACCTGAACAGCTTCCCCGCCTTTACGCCAAACCGCGAAGCGGGTTTCAGAGCCCGGCTTGCCCCTGGAAGTCCGCTGCGGCGCGGCCTGGAAAGGGAAGGAGTCAGGCGCGGGCCGGGACCGGGCTGCGGGCGGGCAGGCGGAGGTCGCGCACCAGGCGCAGCTGCTTCATCATCAGCAGGCCCAGCCAGGTGATGTCGAGCTGCCACCAGCGCAGGCCGTGCCGGGCCGAATAGGCCCAGCGGTGATGGTTGTTGTGCCAGCCTTCTCCGAGCGTCAGCAGAGCCACCAGAGCATTGTTGCGGCTGCCGTCGCCCGAGCGGTTCGGCCGCGTGCCCCAAAGGTGGCAAACTGAATTCACCATGAAAGTGGCGTGCCACAGGGCCACTGTGCTGATGAAGAACCCCCAGACCAGCATTTGCAAGCCGCTGGTTCCCAGGCCAGAGTTCAGCCAGTTCAGCAGCGCTCCAAGGCCAAACAGGAATACGGCCTGACCGAGTATCACGAATACGTATCCCTTCTGCAGGGCTCTGATTTCGGGATAGCGGTGAAGGTCCTTGATATTGGCGTAATTGCCGCTGAAACAGACGGCATCCCACATCCATCCGATATGCGCGTACCAGAAACCCCTCTGAACGGGCGAATGCACATCGCCCTCCCGCTCGGAATAGCGATGGTGACGGCGATGATGGGAGGCCCACCACAAAGGACCGCCCTGGGTGGCGCAGCTGCCAAGGAACGTAAGCAAAAACCGCACCGGACGCGATGCGCTGTAGGAGGAATGGGCGAGCAGGCGGTGAAAACCGGCAGTAACGCCGAACGCCCTCAGGAAATACAGCGCGCCCGCCACGATCAGGGCCGCCTTGCTGACCCCTGTATAGATGGCGCCGAGGCAAGCGAGATGGAAAGCGATCATTCCGACGATCACAACCCGAGCCTTATACTGCGCCTTTCGCATCGCACCCCTCACTAGCCTGGCCCTCCTGAGATCCTCCCCGCCCGCGCCTGAATCTGGCTTGCGTAAGAAGAGCGAATTATAGCCGTGTACGCGTTGTTGGGCAGAGGAATCGCCGCAAGTCATGTCGTTGCTGCTGACGTTTGGACGGGCTAGGGCCGCGGGCAGGGAATGGATACGGAAGTAAACGCGCTCAAACCGGCCGCGCGCCTCAAAATCGCGGTTGTGGGTGCCGGAATCTCAGGACTTGCAGCAGCCCGGGAACTGGATGCCGAGCATGACGTAACGCTCTACGAGGCGCGGCCAAAGGCCGGAGGCCACACCCGCACCCTTCGCTTTGAGCGGTTCGGCCGCGAATACCGCGCCGACTTGGGCTTCATGGTGTTCAACGAAGCCAACTACCCGAATTTCACCCGCCTCCTTCGGGAACTGAACATCCCCGCGCGGGATACGGAAATGAGCTTCAGCCTGCGCTGCGACCAGACCCGCCTGGAGTACCACGGCAGCACCATCAATCAACTTTTCGCGCAGCGGCGAAACCTGCTCCGTCCCAGGCACTACCGGATGCTGCGGGACATTCTGCGGTTCAACCGCGATGCCAACAAGGCGCTGGCGGAAAGGGAAGGGGAGCTTGCCCGGATGAGCGTGGAGGAGTTCCTCGCCAACGGGGGTTACGGGCAGGAGTTGGTCAACGACTATCTGCTGCCCATGACGGCGGCCATCTGGTCATCCCCGGCGCAATCCATCGAGCGCTTCCCAAGCCTCTATCTGTTGCGGTTCATGGCGAACCACATGCTGCTGGGCGCCAAAGGGCACCGCCAGTGGCGCATGATTCCCGGCGGCGCCGACCAGTACGTGGATGCTGTGCTGGGCCGCTTTGGCGGGCGCGTCTGGACCAATTCGCCGGCGCGCTCCATTGAATCCTGCCGCGGCGGAGTGCGGATTGAAACTTCACGCGGCGCTGAGGTCTATCACGCCGCGGTAATGGCCGTGCACAGCAATCAGGCGCTGGATCTGATAAAGGACCTCAGCGAGCCTGAGCGCGAGGTGCTGAGCGCAATACCGTACCAGCGCAACGAAGCGGTGGTGCATACGGATGCCAGCGTGCTTCCCAAAAAGCGTCTGGCCTGGGCCTCCTGGAACTGCTACCGGGCGACCGGCAGCGGACGCGAGGCGTCGGTAACCTACAACCTCAACCTGCTTCAGCATCTTGATTCCCCCGAGCCGATTTGCGTTACCCTCAATCCGCTTCGCCCTCTGAACCGCGGCAAGATCATTGCCGCGCTCAGCTACTCGCACCCGGTTTTCAGCGCCAGGGCTTTCGCCGCGCAGGGCAGGGTGGAAGGGTTGAACACGGCCGGCAACCGCTTCTTCTGCGGCGCCTGGACAGGCTGGGGCTTCCACGAGGATGGCCTGGCCAGCGGGCTCAGGGCGGCTAGCCGCGTGCGCGAATGGGCGGCCAGCCCCGAAAATCAGGCAAAATTCGCATATGCGCAGCGCAATCTACGAGGGCTGGGTCAGGCATATCCGGCACAGGCCGGCTAAGCACGCGTTTCAGTACCGCCTGTTTATGGCCTATCTGGACCTGGACGAACTGGACCAGGTCTTTTCCGGCCGGTGGCTGTGGTCAACGCGCCGCCGCGCAGTGGCGCGCTTTCTGCCAAGCGATCATCTGGACGGGAATTGTGAAGACTTGGCGCGCGGGGTGCGGCGGCTGGTCCGCGAACGCAGCGGCCTGCAGCTTGACGGGCCGGTTCGACTGCTTACGCACCTGCGCTATTTCGGCTATGTCTTCAACCCCATCTCAATCTACTACTGTTTCAAGAAGAACAATCCCATTCCGCGCTGCTACGTGCTGGAGGTCAGCAATACGCCGTGGAAGGAGCGCGTGTGTTACGTGCTGCCCTCCGCCAAATCTGAATCAATATCCAGAAAAAGAGGGCAATTGTTTAATTTTGATAAAGAATTGCATGTTTCTCCCTTCATTCCTATGGACATGTCCTATCGCTGCTGGCTGGCCCCGCCCGGTGAGCGTTTGTCGCTGAGCATCGAGGTGCGGCGGGGGGAAGAAACCACGCTTCAAACCAGTCTGGCGCTTGCCCGGCGGCCGGTCAGCGGCGTGGTGCTGGCCCGAAGCCTGCTGCGCTATCCCCTGATGACCGCCAACGTAAGCTTGCGCATCCATCTCAATGCGCTGCGCCTGTGGCTCAAGGGCGTTCCGCCTCTGGCGCATCCCGGCTCATGAACCCGCAGGACAAAACGGTTTTGCCAGCTTCCATATGGCGGCATCTGGTGCAAAGGCGCCTGGGGATGCTGAAAAACGGCCGTCTGGAAGTATTGGAGGCCGGTCAAAGATGTATTCTGGGCGGGCAGGGAAGTTCGGATGAACTTCCGCAAGCCACAATCGAAATCCTTGACAGCGCCTGCTGGCGAGCTATCGCTACGGGCGGCGCGCTGGGCGCGGCGGAAGCATTCATGGGCGGCCAGTGGCGCTCCCCGAACCTCGAAGGCATTTTGCGCCTGATGCTTCGCGACCAGGACGCACTGAGCGGGCTGGAAGGCCCGCTATCGTTCCTGAGCGCGGCATCGCGCTGGATAGGGCATTCCTTGCGCCGCAATACGCGTTCCGGTTCCCGGCGCAACATATCCGCCCACTACGATGTGGGCAATGACTTCTTTCAGCTGTTTCTCGACCCCACCATGCTGTACTCCTGCGCATATTTCGCGTCGGAGGAAACCAGCCTGGAGGAGGCCTCAATCGCCAAGCTGGACCGCCTGTGCGAAATGCTGCAACTAAAGCCAGGATTGAAGGTCCTGGAGATTGGCGGCGGATGGGGCGCCTGCGCCATCCACATGGCCCGCAAATACGGCTGCAAGGTGGTGAGCGTCACAATTTCCAGGCGGCAACACGCTGAGGCGACGCGCCGGGTCAAAGCGGCGGGCCTTGCGGAGCGTGTGGAAATCCGTTTACAGGACTACCGGGACATCCCCGGGCAGTTTGACCGGGTCATATCCATTGAGATGATTGAGGCGGTAGGCGCCCAGTACCTCGGCCTTTTCTTCAACCGCTGCAGTAAGCTGCTGAAGCCCAACGGCCTGATGGCGCTGCAAGCCATCACCATTGCCGACCAAGCCTACCGCAGCGCCGTGAAGAGGGTCGATTTCATAAAGCGATACATCTTTCCTGGAGGGTTTTTGCCCTCCATTGAAGCCATCATGGGCGCCGTGCGGCAACGAACTGATTTCCGCCTGGTGCGCATGGAGGACATTGGCAGCCACTACGCGCGCACACTCCAGCTGTGGGCGGAAGCCTTGCGCCGGAACTGGAACGCCGCGAAGGCGCTGGGGTACTCCGGTGAATTCCTGCGCATGTACGAGTTCTACTTCCGCTACTGCCAAGCCGGCTTCGCAGAGCGCGCCATTGGCGACGCGCAAATGCTGTTCGCAAAACCCCAGGCAGGCTGAACCCGAATCTTGTCCCGGAGCCTGCCTCCCGAACTTTTAACTTTACATAATATGCATTATGCCCAAATAATAGGTTCGAAAGGAGGCCGCTTCTTCCTATTCCGCATTCGCCTTGAGAGTGGCGACCGCGGTTTCAGGAACAGCGGTCGGCGCGGCAAGACCCATCACGTAAACCTCGGTGGTTACGATTTCACCCATCCTGATGCGCTGCTCCCAGGCCACATGCGTGTTTCCGTCGGCATCCGTGGCCATTACAGGGAAGCGGGAATCCCCTTCCGGCGTGGGCAGCTTCATCGGCGCCGTAAAAGTTTCACCGTGATCGAAGGATTCCGCCATATACAGCTCATAGGGGCTCTTGCGGCTTTCACGCGAATGCCACACCAGCCGCACCACGCCGCCGGGCGTAACGGCAACAACAGGAGCATCGCTGTATTTGGAGGATGAATGCACGGGCACCGCCTCTTCAAAATCCAGCGCGCCGTTGCGCGAGCGGCTGAACCACACACCCTTGTGGTCCGGCCCCGCGGAGTAAGAGACGGAATAAACATAGTTCTCGTTTACGGCCATGTCCGTGGGCTTGAGCGGGCAGCCGCTGATATACCAGGGATCAATAGGCAGGCGAGCCAATTCAGGCCAGGTCGCTCCCCCGTCGGTGGACCGCAGCACCACGCTGTCGCGCGAGCCGTCGTCGAACACATGCCGGTAGGACACCAGCACCGCGTCGTCGCCCACGAAATCCGCAACCAACTGGCAGCACGGGCACACCACGCCATTGGCAAACTCGATTTCATTGCCGAAGCTTTCGCCGCCGTCGGTTGAAACCGCCGTGAACAACGTGGCGCCCATGCTTGGGCTATCCATGTATCGCGTGTCCAGCCAGAACGTGTGAACAGCGCCGTCGGGCGCCACCGCCATGGTTCCGAACGCATGCGCGGCGCCCAGCTCTTCACCGAGCAGCCCTCGCCCATCCTTTTTGACATGCGAATTCAACGTAACAGGCTTGGAGAAGGTGGCGCCCTTGTCGGTGGAATGCGTGTAATGAGAAGCGATTACATCCAGCCGGGTTTGCGTCGATACGGCGTTGCCAGGATAAAAAATATGCACCGCGCCCTGATTGTCGATGCTCACCCGCGGCTTGCTGACCTGGAAACCCCAAATCACGCCGCTCTCATCGTTCACGCGCGACGGAGCCTGGAAACTGGCGCCGCCATCGTCGGAACGGGCGATCCAGAGGTCCACCGAGGAGCGATGGCTGTGTTCGCCAGGCTTGCGCTTGGGCGGCGGACCTTTCGGCATCGAGCGGTCAAGCCATACCACGTACAGTTCGCCGTTGCCTGAGGCCGCGATTTCCGGGCTGAACGATGCCCGATCCTGAATTCCCAGCTTCTGCTGGTAAAGAACCTCCGCCTTGCTCCAGGCCATGGAAGGCGCAAAAACCAATGCCGCAAGCAGTGCGATTGCGCTAATGTATGCTCTTGTCTTCATGCAGGTATTGCTCCATGAACAGGATGATTCCTACTTTTCATCTTACACCCTTTCGATGGCTGCTTGCCAGCTTGCTCACAGGCTTGCTGGCCTTGATGCCACTGCCCGTCTGGCCGGCCGATGACGGGCCGCGGATATTGGAACCGGCCGGCGAGCTCATGCTCGAGAGCATCCGGGCCGAAGATCTGCCTGGACTGCTTGCGCCGCATCAAGGGAAGGTGGTGCTGGTGAATTTCTGGGCCACCTGGTGCGGACCCTGTATTCATGAGATTCCGGCGCTGCTAAGCCTCGAGGAAAGATTGGACCCATCCTCTTTCGCGCTCCTGCCAATTTCGCTGGACGATCCTGCCGACTCAAGCTGGCTAGTCGAGGAATTCATTCAAACACGATTCCCTAATTGGCATAGTTACTTAAGCGCGGAACCTGAAGATTATCTTATGGTAGAAGAGTTGGATCCGCACTGGCCGGGCGTGCTGCCCGCCAATTACCTGATCGGCCCTGGCGGCAATCTGGCCAAGACGCTGCTCGGCGGTCATACCGAAGAGCAGTTTGAAGAAGCCGTGCTGGAAGTAATGACGCAAGCTGCAAACCCGCCGCCCGGTTAGCTTTTCCCGCCTTCTCCCTCCGGGAGACGCATGAATACATCCCTGTAGCTTGGTTCCGGCATCCGTATACGCCAAGCTATTGGCGCACATTCCAACACTCCCGGAAGAAGGAGGCGGGAAAAGCTAACCGGACTAACGCTGCCTGAGCCTATCTCTGTCCCTCCCTTCCAGGAGTGTTGGAGTGTGCGCCAATAGCTTGGGCGCGCACGAACGGCGGAACCAAGCTACAGGGATGTATTCATGCGTCTCCTGGAAGGGAGGGACAGAGATAGGCGGAATCAACGCGCCCCCATTCCACGGCGCATCCCTCCCCGGAGAAGGAAAGAACGGAGAAAGGCGGAATCCAACGCGCCCTGCAAGGACTCCGCAGCGCCCTAATCGGCCAGACCCAGCCGTTTGTGCATGATGGGGCTGGTTGTAGTGTACTGAAGGTGCACTTTTTTACCGGGATTCAGCAGCGCCTTGGCCGCAAAAGCCGCAAGCGCAGCTTCGTGAAACCCGCTCAGAATGAGTTTTTTCTTCCCTGGATAATGGCAAATGTCGCCAATAGCGAAGATGCCCCGGACATTGGTCTGGAACTTCTCCGGATCCACATTCACCGTCTTGCGATTCAGGTCCAGCCCCCACCCCGCAATCGGCCCCAGTTTTGGCGCCAAACCGAAAAATACCAGCAGCTCATCCACTTCCAGCGGCTCGCGATCGACACCCTCCACCGCTAAAGTCACCGCCCGCAACGCGCCCTGGTCCAGGTGCAGCCGCGTAGCGCGCGCGTTTTCAAACAGTTGCGCCCTGCCCTGCGCCACCCGCTGCTTGAATTGCGCCACCGACGCCGGCGCCGCGCGGTATTCCTCGCGCCGGTGAGCCAGAGTGACCGATTCAGCTGCTTCCCCCAATTGGAGCGCCCAATCCAGCGCAGAATCTCCGCCGCCCAGAATAAGCAGCCGCTGGCCGGCAAAACGGGAGGAATCCTTCACCCGGTAATGCAACTGCCGTCCCTCTATGGCCTCCGCCCCTTCCAGGCGCAGCTGGCGCGGCTGAAACGAGCCGACGCCACCCGCCAGGAACAAAGTGCCCGCCTGGAATTTCGTTCCCGCAGCGGTTTCGACCTGAAACCCCTCTCCTTCCGCAAGCGGCTGGACAACGGCGACTTCTTCGCCCAAATGGAAAACTGGTTTGAACGGCTCAATCTGCTTCAAAAGCGCGTCCACCAACTCCTGGGCATTCAGCACCGGAATAGCCGGAATATCGTAAATCGGCTTGTCCGGATAGAGTTCCGAACACTGGCCGCCGGGCGCGCGCAAGGCATCCACAAGGTGCGCGCGGATACCGAGCAGCCCCAACTCGAACACCTGGAAAAGGCCGCAGGGTCCAGCGCCCACAATCAGCGCATCGGTTCGTATAGTCATGGCATTTCCCTGGTGGACTGGACTGAGTTGGGCTGAACCTGTTTGAGTTGGCCCGGGCAGAAGCAACCGACGGCATGATACATGCGCGGCGGGCTGCGGCGATAAACTTGCGGTATGCGGGACCGCTCACGCTTGCTGATTCTGTTTGGCGCCGCCAGCCTGATTTTCACGGCTGGCTTCGGCCTGCGCGACCCATGGCCACCCAATGAGCCGGACAATGCGCTGGCCGCGGCGGAAATGCTCCGCTACGGCAACTGGCTCGCGCCTACGCTGGCCGGTGAAATATTCGCGGACCACGGGCCCTTGCACCTGTGGATTCTCGGGATCTTTCAATGGCTGTTCGGCTTGCGCGCGGGCTTTCTGCTGCCGTCGCTGTTGGCGGCCTTCGGCATCCTCTGGCTCAGCTGGGACCTGGCGCGCAGGCTATGGGATGAATCCGCGGCTTTCTGGGCCGGCGCCGCTCTTCTGGCCTGCGTCCAATTCCCGCTGCAGGCGCACAGCGGTAGCGGCGACGCTGCGCTGTGCTTCTTCATCGTTCTCGGCCTCTACGGCCTGGCGCGCCACCTTTTGCTGGGGCCCGCGTGGGGGCATTTCCTGCTGGGCTGCCTCGGCTGCGGGCTGGGCCTGATGATTCACTCTCATGGGCTGCTTCCCTTGCTGCTGTTTCTGCCGTGGCTGTGGGCAACGCGCCGCGGATGGACGGAAACGCGAATCGGCTGGGACTGGCGATGGCTGTGCGGACTCCCCGTATTGGCCGCCATCCCGGCAACCTGGCTGAGCCTGCTGTGGCTTTCGGACTCTGAGGCGGTCTCCCAGTACCGTCTTGCCGTCCTCTCAGCCTGGCCTCTGGAAGCGCAAGCAGTCTGGCCTCTGGAGGTGGAACCGGCCTCCCTGGGCTATCTGAAGCCGTTCTGGTATTACCCGCTGCAGGTTGCGCCCTGGGCCTGTTTTCCACTCGCGCTTACGCTGCCCTGGATGCGCTACGCTTGGAAACAGCGCATCAGGCAGCGCGACACGGCCCTGCTCTGCCTGCTGGCATGGGCGGGCGCTGTGCTGTTGCTGCTGTCGATAGGCCAGGTAAAGCGCGCCGCTGATTTTCTGCCGGTCATTCCCGCCGTGGCTCTTGGCTGCGGCCCAGCTCTGGGGGCTGCGCTGCGGCACAGGAACTGCCGGCGAACGCTCTGGCTAGGAATGATGGCGGTCCTTCTGGCGCTGCTGTTCGCCATGTTGCGGGTTTACGGGGTCACTCCCGCGGATGAACCGGCCGCAACTTCGCTGTCGGACGGTTCGCCATTCTGGTTCAACCTGCTTTATCCCGCGCGCTTGGCATTGCTGCTGTCGATCAATTCGATTCATCCGGTAGTCGTGCCCTTGCTGATCGTGGCCAGCGCGGCGGGACTGGCGGGATTGCTGGCCGCAGGCAGCCGCAGGGCGGCAGCGGCCACAGGATGCGTAATCACCCTCATCTGGCTGTTGCTGGGCTGGGGCGCCTTCTCGGTGCTCAACGAGGGCCGTTCCGGCAAGATGATCGCCACCGCCGCGCAAGCCGCGGCGCCGGACCACGCGGAACTGGGACTGGCTGACTGGCGCGCTCAACTGCTGCTGCATATCGATAGGCCGGTAACGCATTTCGGCCGGCCCCAGGCGGACCCAAGGCAGGAAATCCTGGATGCCGCGGCCTGGCTGAATGGCGCTCCCGGTCGGCTGCTGCTGGCGCCGGAGGAATATCGAGCCTGGTGCTTCAGGAACGAATCCGGCCTGCCGCTAGGCTATGCGCACCGGCGGAACTGGTATCTGCTCAAGGCCGAAATGCTGCGGCCGGAGTGCCGAATTGAAGACGCGCCAACGCGGGTCATCCACTTCGCCGGCTGGAAATGAATGCGGCTGGCGAAATTCCGTTCTATGAACAAGCCAGCAAGGCTTTGGCTGGATTGGATTCAAGCTCGGCAAGCTGGCTGATGCGGGCGGCGAGTTCAGCGCCCTCGGCGCCGTCAAGCGCGATTCCGGTTTTACGGCCGGCGCCTTCGGAGCGATTCTCCGCGCTGACCCAGGCCACCCTGCCTGCCACGCTGTGCCTGGACCCTCCCGGCAACTGCACCAGCAGCACCACTTCTTCGCCGAGCGCATGCTCCCGCCGGGCATGGACCCAGAGGCCCGCTGGCGCCAGGAACGGGACCCAGGCACGCGCAATGGATTCGGAATCCTCCAGCACCAGCGAGTAAAAGCCGGGAACCTTCATGGCCGGGCGCAAAAGCCGCCGAACCAGCTTTGCAGCAGCGCGGCGGCGGCCAATTCCGCGTTGGCGCTGAACTGTTCGGAACGTCGGCACTTCACGATAGCGTCCAGGTGAACGAAGCTGCGGCGAATCATCTCTTGCCGCGCCTCTTTGGGCAACCGCAAAAATCTCTGCCTGTAGGCATTATTTTCCGCCAGCATCCAGTCTCGCGCGCGGCGGCACGCGCAACGGAACAGGAAATCGCACCAGAACCGCATCGGCAGGTCCTTCCAGCTGCGCGCCACCTCCGCCGGGGTTGCCTTGCATCTCTCAAGCGCGCCCAACTGGGCGCTCATGGCCCGCGCCCGCTCATCCAGCCCTTGCGCATGCAATTCCTGCGCCCATAGTGGCCCGCCTCCGGCGAGACGCATGGCGTTGCGCCAATTCACGCTTGCGGACTGCTGCGACAGCCAGGCTGTGGCCTCATCCTGGCTCACCGCCGGTATCCTCGCCAAACGGCAGCGGCTGATGATGGTGGCGGGCAGCGGCTGAGTGCTCTCCGCCAGCAGCAGCAGGTAACTGTCCGGCAGAGGCTCTTCAAGAATCTTCAACAGGCTGTTGGCGGCCGCGCGGCGCATGGAGTCCGCCGGATAAATCGTTGCGGCACGGGCGCCGCCGCCATACGCGCTCATCTGCATGAAATTGATCAGCTCGCGGATGCGTTCCACTGGCAGTGATTTGCCTTCCTCGGGCACGGCAGGATGCAGGTTGGGGTGCAAAGTGGTTTCCGGCGCGGATTCCGCAGGCCAGACAGGACGCTCGCTGCTCAAAATGCGTTGCGCCAGCCATGCCGCCAGCCGCCGCTTTCCGGTGCCGCGCTCGCCGTATATCAGCAGGGCGTGCGCCAACTGGCCGGAAGCCGCCTGGGCGCCCAGTTCCGATTCCAGCCCGGCCAGCCAGGGCAAGCCCGTGCCGCTTTCGGCGCGGGGCATCACCCGCTCGCATCCTCCAGGAGTTGACTTGCGATTCGCGCCAATTCCCTGCGCACCTCTTCAAGCGGCCTGGAGGCATCCACAATGCGAAAGCGGGCGCCGCCTGCCCTCGCCCGCTGCAAGTATCCCGAGCGCGCTCGCTCAAAAAATTGAAGGCTTTCCTGCTCGAAACGGTCCCGGTTGCCCGAATCGGCCTTGCGTGACAGGCCCAGTTCGGGCGGCGCGTCCAGAACCACGGTCAAGTCCGGCCTGCGCGCGCCCACGATTTGCCGGTCAAGCGTTTGCACATGTTCGATGGGGATTCCCCGGCCATAAGCCTGATAGGCGTAGCTGGATTCCACGAAACGGTCGCACACCACCCAGGCGCCGCGCTCAAGCGCCGGCAAAATCACTTCCTTGATCGAAGCGCTGCGGGCTGCGAACATGAGCAGCGCTTCGGCCAGCGGCGGCATTGAGCCTAAGCCGGGGTCCAGGAGTATGGCCCGCAGCCGCTCTCCAAGGGGCGTGCCGCCCGGCTCGCGCGCCGTAACCACCTGCTGGCCTTGTTGGGCGAGCCAGCCCGCCAGATAAGCCGTATGGGTGGATTTGCCGGTTCCCTCTATGCCTTCCATGGCAATGAATCGCCCCCGTTTCATGTCACGGCCGATTCAGTGTGTCCTGGCGCGCTAGTGTTCCCGGACCTGGCGGGCGCGCTGGCTGCGCAGCATTGAGGCCACCGCGGAATTGTGCTCGGCGAGGGTATTGGTGAACACATGGCTGCCATCCAGCCTGGCCGAAGCCACGTAATACAAATAGCTTCCGGGCCGGGGTTGCGCCGCGGCGCGCAGCGACGCCTCGCCAGGCAGTGAAATGGGCGTGGGCGGCAGCCCGTGGCGGGTGTAGGTGTTGTAGGGCGTGTCGGTTCTGAGATGAGCGCGGGTGATGTCGCCCTTGTAGGATTCGCCAACGCCGTAAATCACGGCGGGGTCCACCTGCAGCCGCATGCGCTGCGCGAGCCGCCGGACCAGCACGCCCGCAATCACGGGGCGTTCGGCGTCGTTCGCCGTCTCGCGCTCCACAATGGAAGCGAGTATCAGCGCTTCATAGGGATCGGCAAGCGGCAGCTTAGCAGACCGTCCGGCCCATGCCGCGCCCAGTTTTTCCTCCATGAGAGAGCGCGCGCGCATAAGCAGTTCCGCATCCGTTTCTCCCCGCGTATAGGCGTAAGTGTCCGGAAAAAACAAGCCCTCGGCATGCGGGTATCCAAGGTTCAGCTCGGTCGCCAGCTCCTCGGGAGCGCGCGCCGCCAGCGTGGAAATCAGAACATCCTCGCGGGCCAGCGCTTCCAGCAGTTCGCCTACTGTCCATCCTTCCACAATGGTGAAGTAGCGCTGCACCACTTCGCCGCGCGCCATGCGCCTCAGCAGCGCGCGATGCGTGTCGGCATCGCTGATCCGGTATTCGCCCACCTGGATGCGGCCTGCCGAGCCGGAGAGGAAAGCGGCCAGCTTGAACAACAATGGGCGCGCAAGGATCTCGTTTTCCTCAAGGCTCCGCGCAACCGCGCCGAGCGAATCGCCCGCCTCCACCACAAATACGCGGTTGGCGGCGCCTTGCGCCAGGGGACTCTCCAGCGCCAGCCGCCCCCCATACAGCGCCGTCATCGCGAGCAGCGCGGCCGCGGCGGCGAAAACTCCCAGCCTGGCTTCGCCAGTCATCAGACCCGGCTGAAAATGAGGCAACCGTTGGTGCCGCCAAAGCCAAAAGAATTGCTCATGGCGATTTGAATGGCCATGTTCCGGGCTTCATGGGGAACGAAATCCAGGTCGCATCCTTCGTCAGGATTGTCCAGGTTGATTGTGGGCGGGGCCACTCCGTCGCGGATCGCCAGCACGCAGTAAAGCGCCTCCAGAGCGCCTGCCGCTCCCAGCAAGTGACCGGTTATTGATTTGGTTGAGCTGATGGCGAGGCGCCCGGCATGGTTTCCAAACACCTCCTTGATCGCAGCCACCTCCACAAGGTCGCCCAGCGGCGTGGATGTGGCGTGCGCATTAATGTAATTCACTTGCCGGGGATCCAGCCCGGCATCGGCCAATGCGGACCGCATGCACGAAGCGGCCCCTGCGCCGTCTTCCGACGGAGCGGTGATGTGATGGGCATCGCCACTCATGCCAAAGCCGCGGACTTCCGCGAGAATCCCGGCGCCCCTCCGCCTGGCATGCTCGTATTCCTCAAGCATCAGGCACACGCCGCCGCTGGCGAGAACGAAACCGTCCCGGTCCCTGTCCCAGGGGCGGCTGGCGCGTTCCGGCTCGTCGTTGCGCAAGGACAGAGCCCGGGCGGACGAAAAACCGCCTATGCCAAGGTATGCGATGCAATGCTCAGCGCCGCCGGCCAGGCAAGCGTCGGTTTCGCCGTAGGCGATGGCCCGCGCGCCCAGGCCAATGGAGTGCGTGGATGTGGAGCAGGCGGTCGCCACGGCAATGTTCGGGCCGCGCGCGCCAATCTGGATGGAAAGCAGCCCCGCAGGCATGTTAACGATAATGCCCGGCACCAGAAAGGGCGATATGCGCCGCGGATTGCTCTGTTCGCTGTAGCGGTGATAGGCGCTCTCAATGGTGCGGATGCCGCCGATGCCCGAACCCAAATACACGCTCACGCGCTCCGCATTCGATTCATCAATGGAGAGGCCGGAGGAACGAAGCGCCTGGATGCCTGCTGCGATGCCGTAGTGATTGAATGCATCGAAGCGCCGCGCATTCCGGGGGTCCATGTACTCGGCGGGGTCGAAATCCCTCACCAGGCCAGCGATTCGCGAGGGAAACTTGCCAATGTCAGGCAATTCCTCATGCGCCGTAATGCCGCTTTTGCCCTCTACCGCCGACCGCCAGGCGGATTCGGCATCGTTGCCCACCGGCGTGATTGCGCCGGCGCCTGTCACTACAACCCGGCGACCTTTCATGCGCGCAGGGCGGCTATCGCGAACAGGGCCTGGCGTTGTGTTCCGCCCGCATCGCGGAACAAGCCGGCGGGGCTATTCCTCAAGGCGCTCTGTAATGAAGTTGATCGCTTCCTGAACGGTTGTGATCTGCTCGGCGTTCTCGTCGGGGATTTCGGTCTCGAACTCTTCTTCAAGCGCCATGACCAACTCCACCGTGTCCAGCGAATCGGCGCCCAGATCGTCCACGAACGAAGATTCGTTGGTGATGCTGGATTCGGAAACGCCAAGTTGCTCGGCGATGATCGCCTTGATCTGTTGTTCCACGTTGCTCATAAATTCAAGCCCCCCACTTGCCGGGCGAAGCCAACGGAAATTCGATGGTCAGGTATTTTAACCCGCATATTGCGCCAGGGAGCCGCGTTCCCGCTGGTCTTTTGCCTGCCTGCGCGGCCTCCGCAGCGCCCTGGCGCAATATGCGGGTTTACCGGAACAAGCGAAAGGGAAACGGAGCGGGCACTCAAGTCAGCCTGTCCACAATCCGCCATTAACGTGCAGCGTAATGCCGGTCACATACGCAGCCGCCGGAGAAGCAAGATAAATGGCGGCGCCGGCCACATCCAGCGGCGTTCCCGCCCGCCCGGCGGGGATCCCTGCGATTACGGCGTCGCGCCGCGCCGCGGAAACTCCGGCCGTCATGTCCGTTTCGATATAGCCCGGCGCGATGGCGTTAACCGTAATGCCGCGCGCGGCCACTTCCAGCGCCAGCGAGCGTGTGAACCCCAGCAAGCCGGCCTTGGCGGCCGCGTAGTTGCCCTGCCCCGCCGCTCCGGCCACTCCCACCACCGACGACAGGTTGATGATGCGCCCGCGGCGCGCCTTCAGCATGCCGCGCAAACAAGCCTTGCACAGGCGATAGGCGGAATCAAGGTTGGTGTTGATTACCTGCCGCCATTCTTCCGGCTTCATGCGCAGCAGCAGCTTGTCGCGGGTGATGCCGGCATTGTTGACCAGGATGGTGGGCGGGCGGGCGGACAGGCCGTCCATCAACGCTTGCACGCTTTCATCGGATGCCACGTCGAGAACTTTTCCGGCGCTGGCGTTGTTCAGCCGATGCGCAATCTTACGCGCGCCTCCGGCCGTGGTGGCGGTGCCGATAACCTCGGCCCCGGCGGCGGCAAACTGCCTGGCGATTTCAGCGCCAATGCCCCGCGTGGCCCCGGTTACCAGGACGGTTTCCCCGCTTAGCGAGAACAGCTTGGAATAATCAGGCACGCCGGAAAATTATAGGCGATAGCGCCCCGCGTCCCGCTCTGGCATGATTGCCGAGGATTCCATTGGCAATCGCGGTATTTGCCGGATGCATACGAGATCGAGTTCGCGCAGACGCCTCGCCACGCAGCCCGGCTGGCCCGGTTTCCGAGTCAGGAAGTTGCGCCTCAAGCGGGCCGTCCCGCGCTCCGCCAAGGCCCCTTTCCGGGCCTGCGGGCGCGGGTTCACGCTCATGGAGATACTGGTGGTGCTGGCGATCATCGGAATCCTGGTGTCCATCGCAACCGGCGTGTACGTCAGCCGGGTCGATGATGCGCGGATTACCCGCGCCCGCGCCGATATTCAGGCGATAGAGGCG
This sequence comes from Gammaproteobacteria bacterium, assembly GCA_007571315.1. GTDB lineage: Bacteria > Pseudomonadota > Gammaproteobacteria > Steroidobacterales > Foliamicaceae > Foliamicus. The sequence goes on along the minus strand of RKRP01000015.1, from coordinate 5,853 downwards.
GCGTTGGATATCTTCCGGCTGGACAATTTCCGCTATCCGAGCAATGCCGAAGGCTTGCGAACGCTGGTGGAGCGCCCCGACAATCCTGATATTCTCTGGCCGCAAGGCGGCTACATGCGGCGGCTGCCGATGGACCCATGGAACCGGCCTTACCTGTACCGCAACCCGGGACGCAACAGCGAAGTCGATATCTACACTCTGGGGCGGGATGGCCGGGATGGCGGCGAGGGACAGGATCAGGACCTGGGCAACTGGAATCTCGATCAGCCATCGCGGCCATGATGGCGCAGGCGGCCGCGCGCCGGCGCGGGTTCACGCTGATCGAGATTCTGGTCGTTCTGGCGCTGATCGGGTTGCTGGCCGGGATGGCGGTATTGGCGGCAGGCGCCTCCGGCAGCGGAGTCGAGCGCGAAGCGCGCAGGCTCGCGGCCACATTGCATCTGGCCGCGAACGAGAGCCGCTTGCAAGGAAGGGTGCTGGGCCTGCGATTCGATTCCCGCGGCTATTCCTATCATGAGCTTTTGCCAGTTGAATCCCGGGACGGGACGGCCCTGGAGCTGGCGTGGATCCCTGTGAACCCGGCCGGCGCGCTGGCGCCGCGCTGGTGGCCTCCCCAGCTTGAATTCGAGCTGAGGATCAACGGGCGCTCCGTTGCGGCAGGCTTGCCGCGTCCCTCCTCCGCGCCCCAGATTGTCCTGCTGCCCGAAGGCGAATTCACCCCCTTCTCACTGAAGCTGCAAGGCACGCTGGAAGCGGGAACGGTGGTGGAGTTCGGCGCGTCCGGCCTGCTGGACATCCAGCGCCCATGAAGAAAGGCTTCACGCTCGTTGAGGTGCTGGTGGCGCTGGCAGTGGTGGCTCTTGGCGTGAGCGCCGTCTTCACCGCCCTGGGTCAGTCGTCCCGCTCGGCGGAGCAATTGCGTGTTCGCACGCTGGCGAACTGGGCGGCGGCCGATGCGCTTACCGCGCTGCGGCTGGCAAACCAGGCGCCGCGCGCCGGCGCGGCGCGGCAGGAGGAGCTCTCGGGGCGGCTCTGGTGGGTGGAGTACCAGGTGCGGGAATCGGGCGCGCATTCCCTGCGCGATGTCGAGGTGCGGGTTGCGCCGTCGCGGAACGCTGGCCCGATCGCATCGGCGCGCGGAATAGTGCGCATTGGCCAACTGGCCGTTGCGCCGGAAGAGAAGGAATCGAATTGATTCGCTCGCCGCGCCGCCGCGTTGATTGCGCCTGTTTCCGCCCTCGCCTTGCGGGAGGCGCCATCCCTGGCCTGGTTCCACCATCCTGGCTCCAACACTCCCGCAAGGCGGGAACGGAAACAGGCGCAATCAACGCGGCGGGAGCCTGCGGGCGAAAAATAATGGCGGGAAGCGCCGGCGGGTTTACCCTGATCGAACTGCTGGTCGCTTTGGCGATCTTCGCGGTTATGGCGATGCTGGCTTTCGGCAGCCTTGGACAGGCGGTCACCCAGTCCGGCGCGCTGGATGCGTCGCAGCAGCGCTGGCTGGCGCTGCAGCGGGCGGTTCGCCTGATCGAGAACGACTTTGCGCAACTGCGCCCGCGCCCGGTGCGCAACATTCTGGGACAGGATTATGATCCCGCCCTGGATGCGTCTGAAACGGAATTGGCGTTTACCCGCGGCGGGTGGTTGAACCCGGCGCTTCTGCCGCGCGCCGAACTTCAGAGATTGCGCTACCGGCTGGTTGACGGACAACTGCTCCGGGAATACTGGCCCGTTTTGGACCACATCCCGGCCACGCAGACCGAGGGAGAAATGCTGGTGGCGGGCGTGCAGCGGTTCCGGGTGGAATTTCTGCCTGCCCGCGGACTGGGAGCGGACGCATGGATGGATGTCTGGCCTCCATCCCCGGAGGCCGCTCCCGACATGCTGCCGGTTGGCGTGAGGCTGACTCTGGCAGTCGAGGGGACTGAGGAAATCACGCGGCTCATTGAGGTGGGCACATGAGTTCCTGCCGTTCGCAAAAGGGCCTGGCGCTTATTTCCGCCCTGCTGGTGGTCAGCCTGGCCGGCGTTCTGGGGGCCGGGCGAATGTTCACGCTGCAAGTGGAAAGCCAGTCGTCGAAAGCCCTGATCGGCAATGCCCGCGGGCGCATGCTGGCGCTGGGCATCGAGGAACTGGCGGCGGAAATGCTGGCTGCGGACGCCGCCGCCAGCGCTTCCGACCATCCTGGCGAGGACTGGGCGCAAAAGATCGGCCAATCCATTCCCGGTTCCGGCCAGACGACATTCCAGGGCCGCATGGAGGACATGCAAGGCCGCTTCAACGTCAACAATATGATTACCTTTCAGGGCGCGGCGGACATGATCGCCGTGGATCAATTTCAAAGGCTGCTGCGCATTCTTGAACTCGACGAAACGCTGGCCTACAAGGCGCTGGACTGGATGGATTCCGACAATCTGCCGCAGCCGCTGGCGGGCGCGGAGGACGAAGCCTACACGCGCCTTGATCCGCCTTACCAGGCACCCAACCGGCCGCTGGAAGACGTGTCGGAACTGCTGGCCGTTGAAGGCTTCAACGCGGCGGTCTGGAGCGCTCTGGCGCCGCATGTCACGGCCCTGCCCGTGCCGGGCCCGCCCACTCCGATCAACCTGAACACGGCGAGCGAGCCTGTGCTGCTGTCGCTTGCGGACGATCTGGACCCGGCGCTCGCGCAATTGTGGCTCGAAGGGCAGAACAACGGGGGAGTGAGCAACCTGAGCGAGGCGCGGCGCGCCCTGCCCGCCAATATGGCGAGCCGGGTGGCCATTTCCAGCAACTGGTTTCAATTGCGTCTGGCCGTGAATGTGGACGGCGCGCGGTTCTTCCTGACCAGCCTTCTGGACCGCGGCGCCGGAACGGTTGAAACGCGATGGCGGCGGCAGGGAATCCCGGCGGAAGCGTGGCTTGCGCCGCTGGCGCAGCAGCGCGCGGAAAGCTGATGGAACATCTGGTCATCCGTCTTGCCGCCCCGGATGGCGCCGCCTGGCAGGTCGTGGATGCCCATGGCGCGCCCTTGCCGCTGAGTGGCGAAGGAGAATTGGAGCAAGCCGCCGCGTTGTCCGAGGGGCGCAGGGTTGCGCTGCTGCTGCCCGCCCAAGAAGTGTTCCGCATCCGCATGGATCTGCCGGCGCGCGGCCGCCGCGCCGCCGCAAAAGGAGCGCGGTATGCCCTGGAGGATCAAATTGCAGGCGATGTGGAGGACCTGCATTTCACCTGCGGTCCCATTTCCGGCAAGCAACTGGATGTTGCAGCGATCGAACGCAAACGGCTCGCCGGGTGGTTGCGCCAAAGCCACGAAGCGGGCCTGAATCCGGATTCGGCCTGCAGCGAAGGCGATGCGCTGCCGGATATGCCCAACGTGGCGGTGGCGCTGCTGGAACGCGACGCGCTGCTGCTGCGCGACGGCGCCGGACGGGTGGTGGCGGCGAAACCCCCGGAACTTGCCGGGCTGGTGGACATTCTGCGCGCGGAACATGCCGGCGAGGAAGCCGTCCCGTTTCGCCTGCTGATCTACTGCGAACCTTCTCTGGAAGGCGCGGCCCGCGAAGCCATGGCGAAGCTGGCGGGCCAGGAGGTGGAATTGCGCCTTCTGAAACAGGGCGTTATGGCGCAACTGTCCGCGGAAGCGCTGTCCGGGCGGCCTGTGGACCTGTTGCAGGGAGAGTTCCGCAGGCGCGGCAAGGGGGGGCGCTGGATACGGAACGGCATTCTGGCTGCTGCTGCGGCCGCCCTGCTCTACCCCGCGCTGCTCGGGATGGAAGGATGGCGCGCCCAGGCTCGCTACCAGGCAGCCGCCCAGGCCGTGGATGACCGCCTTTCGCAATTGATGCCGGATGTTTCGGGAAGCGCCAATCTGCGGGACGAGTTCCGCCGCCGCGCCGCCGCCGTGGATTTGAACGCTGCGGCAAGCAGCGATAGCTTTTTGCGCCTGATCGAAGAACTGGAGCGCAGCAGCGGCGAACGCTCGCGGATGCTCGGGCTGAATTTCCGCGACGGCAACGCCAGCGCGCGGATTAGGGCCGCGAACATGGACACTCTGGAAAACGGGCGCCTGCGCCTGCGCGCCGCGGGTTATTCCGTGGTCATTCAAACGGCAACGCCGGAATCCAATGGCGCCGTAGCGGCGGAACTGGAAATTCGCGATGACCGCGATCGTTGAGTTCTGGCAGGCGCGCAGCGGGCGGGAGCGCTTGCTGTCGGGAGCGCTGGCGGCAGTCATTTGCGTGGCGCTGTGGTTCTACGCTCTGGTTGATCCGCTCATGCGCCGGGCCGAACATTTCGAGGAAAAACTGGCTTCGGAGCAGGCTATTCTGCAAAGGGTGGATGCGCTGCGCGAGCGCATGGCCACGCTGCCGCCGCGGCGCCGGCGCGCAGACACTTCCTTGCTGCTGGCCGTGAACCGCGCGCTGCAGGAAGCGGGCTTGAGCGCTTACCTGAAGGAAGGCAATGCCGACGGCGAGCGCCGGGTGCGGCTGCGCCTTGAAGGAGCGCCCTTCCCCGAAATCAGCGCCTGGCTTTCAGCAATGGCCGCGCAGGAAGGCGCGCGCGCGGTCAGCGCCGATATCGAGCCGGCCGGCCCGCCCGGCCTGGTGCAAATCGCCCTGGTCCTGGAGCGCGCCGACTAACACCTGCGCACCCATCATAGGGTAGAATTGCGGAATGCGAGTATTTAGCGCGCTGGTGGGCGCATTGCTTCTGACGGCCTGCGCAACAACGCAGATCAACCTGGCCGACACATGCGCGGGCAAGCCCGCCCGGTCGCAATGCTGGATGGAGTTGGAAAGCCATCCCGGCTGCTATGTGTGGAACTCTTTTCTCCAGGAGGGGATGACCGCTTCCTGGTCCGGGGAATGCGCCGGGAGCATGGCTGAAGGCGAAGGGGAGCTGTTGTTCACCTGGTCCGACAAGGTCCAGGCAGGCCAGGGCGCGCTGGTTGACGGCAAGCCAAGCGGCCCGTGGACTCTCAACCACTGGGACGGCAGAAAGGAAGACGTGACCTATTAGGGCCCGCGCGGCCCTGGGGAAAGGGGAAAACCGGCGGCTCCCCGCCCTGCTGCCTCGCAAACCGCGCGAGGGCGCGCCTCATTGCCCTGCGCGCGGAGAAGTCACGGTTCGGGCTGGGGGGCGACTTCGCGGAAAACGCTGTGCCAGGGGAAGTAGAGGGCGGCGCGGACCGGGCGGCTCTCGCGTTGCTGCATGGCGCGGCGGTAGCGTTCGAGTTGCGGAGCGTAGCGGCGCTCTTCCTCGCCCAGAAAAGCGTCCAGGTTGCCGCCCTCGTGGCGGGAAGTCTTGTAGTCCACGATCCAGCGCTCGCCCTCATGCACAAAGCTGCGGTCGAGGATCAGGCTGCGCGTTTTGCCTTCTTCATGCAAGGACAGCGGCAGTTCGCTGGCGGCATCTTCGTGCGGCTCAAGCGTCCAGCGGCCCTGTTCATGCTCCAGCGTATTGAGCAGCGCCATTTCAACGTCCGCCGTTAATGATTCCAGTTCCTCCAGCGGCACGCCGTGGAATTGCAGCATCCGCCGAGTGCGCGGGCGCAGCGCCTCCACGCGCTTGCCCGGCCAGGCGCCGGGGCCTTCCGCGGCGATTTCCTGCAGCCAGCGGTGCACCGCCAGCCCCAGCACCCGCGCCCGTTCTCCCGCCCACGCATACGAAGGGGAGCGGGTTTCGTCCGGGCTGGGCGCAATCATGGGCGCAGGGGGCCGGGGCGGCGCCCAGCCGGCCGGCACCCGCTGAATCCGCGGGCTTGCCCATTGCTGTTTCCTCGCGCCGGCGCGCTTCTTGGGAAGTTTGATATCTTCCTTCTCGACCAAGTTCCTGAGCGCTTCTTCAAGATCGCAGGCCATTGTCCCCGCC
>RKRP01000114.1 GCA_007571315.1 Gammaproteobacteria bacterium | reverse complement strand
ATGCAGATGCGCCGGCTCATGCACACGATCATCGCCTTGCCTTCAATGGCGCGGCGGCGGCTTTCAAAATGCTCCACGATGTCGCCGGCGACAAGCGCGATACGCTTCCCGGAGCCTACGATGGCCTCCAGTTGCGCCCACTTGGTCTTCAGCTTCTCGCGGCGCTCAACCTCCTCCCCTTCGGTCACTTCCTCAAAGCCGGCGTCGATGGCAGGCAGCTGGGCCTCGTCGAGAGACAGCGCCGCCAGCCTGCTCTCGTAGTAGATCGGCACCGTCGCCTTGTCCTCCACGGCGCGGGCGATGTCGTAAACGCTGATGTGATCGCCAAACACGGCGCGGGTGCTGGCGTCCGCCAACTCGATGGGCGTGCCGGTAAAGCCGATGAACGAGGCGTTCGGCAGCGCGTCGCGCATATGGCGGGCGTAGCCGTCGATGAAGTCGTACTGGCTGCGGTGCGCCTCGTCGGCAATCACCACAATGTTGCGGCGGCTCGACAACAGCGGATGGCGGTCGCCCCTGACGCTATTGCGGCTCTTGCCGCGCTTGCGGGCGGCGTTCTCCGGGCGCTCCGCCAACGAAGGCTCCGGGAAGAACTTCTGAATGGTCGTGAACACCACGCCGCCCGACTCCACGGCGAGCCTGGCGCGCAAGTCGGCGCGGCTTTGCGCTTGCGCAGGCGGCTGCCGAAGCAGATCAGCGCAGCGCGAGAAGGTGCTGAAAAGCTGGTCGTCAAGGTCGTTGCGGTCAGTCAGCACCACGAGGGTGGGGTTCGCCATGGCCGGCTCGCGAATGATGCAGCCGGCGTAGAACGCCATGGTGAGGCTCTTGCCCGAACCCTGCGTGTGCCACACCACTCCGATGCGCCGGTCGCCCGGCTCGCCGCCGGGACGCCGGCCCGACTCGTAGCGCCCAGACGGTTCGCGCACCGGCGCCCCATGCTGCTGCAAGCGGGCGGCGCGCAAGGTCTCGGCAACGGCGCTGCGCACCGCGTGAAACTGATGGTAGCCGGCCATCTTCTTGACCAGCGCGCCGCCGCCGTCCTCGAAAACGATGAAGTCGCGCGCCAGCGCCAGCAACCGGCTGCGCTCAAACACGCCTTCGAGCAGCACCTGGAGTTGCGGCAGGTTCGCCGACGCCAGTTGTTCGCCCCCTATCGTGCGCCACGGCTTGAACCATTCCCAGCCAGCGGTGAGCGCGCCGATGCGGGCATCCAGCCCATCCGAGGCAACCAGCGCGGCGTTGAAGGCGAACAGCGACGGAATATCCGCCTTGTAGGTCTGAAGCTGCCGGAACGCGGCGTGGACGGTGGCGTTCTCATCGCCTGGGCTCTTCAGCTCGATAACCGCAAGCGGCAGGCCGTTAACGAACAGCACGATGTCGGGGCGGCGCTGGCGCTTGTTCTCAACCACGGCGAACTGATTGACCGCCAGCCAGTCGTTGCCGCCCGGATGGTCGAAGTCGAGCGCCTGAACCTGCGCGCCAAGCACCCGTCCATCCGCGCCGGCGTATTCCACCGTCACACCCTCCACGAGCATCCGGTGGAAGTGGCGGTTGCGCGACTCCAGCGCCGCTCCGTCCGGGCGCGTCAGCCGCCGCCGCGCATCTTCCAGCGCCTCATCGGGCAGGCCGGGGTTGAGGCGAACGAGCGCAGCGCGCAGGCGGTCATGCAGCGCCACTTCGCCGTAGTCCCCGCGTTCCGCGCCCGGCGCATCAGGCGCAATATCCGGGCCATGGGCAACGGCCCAGCCAAGCGCTCCCAGCCAGCCAAGCGCAACCTCCTCCACCTGCGCCTCAGACAACCCAACCGAAGCGCGCATGCTCCTCAATCGCCAGCGTCCGCCAGCAGGTTGACGATGAGCCGAACCATCAGGCCCTTGTCGCCCGGCTGGCTCCCGGCAATCAGCAGGGTCAACGCCGTAAGGGCCTGCGGGTTGAAAGCGTGCGCCATATTCTCCTGGGACAGGTAGAGCAGGAACAAGAGTGAGCCGATGCGCTTGTTACCGTCAGCAAAGGGACGGTCCTTGACGAGAAAATAGAGCAAATTCGCCGCTTTCTCCTCGCGGGACCGGTAGAGAGGCCCGCTGAGCATCGTCCGCTCGACGTTGCCAAGAATCGCTTCCAGGGCATTGCCGCGCATTTGGCCGAAGAGCGTCGATGCCTCGCCCTTCTCCGCAAGATTCCGCTTAAACGCCGCGATTGCGGCAACGGCGCTGTCGAAGTCCAGCGCGCCCGTAGCGGAGCGAGTCCCCGGCGGAGTCCTGAGCCGATCTTCGTCGTACTCCAGGAGCAGCCGCCATGCCCGGGCATAGCCCGTAATAACGTTCAGAACGGGGGCGGCAATCTCGCTGGCAAAATCCGCCGCGGCCTCGCGGACCTGGCATCGCTCTTTGGTCATGCAATCACTCCCGCTTCAATGACGGCTCGAAGGATTGGTACTCCACCAAGGCCGACCTTCCGGCAATGTCGATGACGGTTGCCAGCAACTCGGCGCCAAAGGCATCTGTCAGACGCATCGGCTTGCCGAACCGAAAGGGGACCGGCTGCTGACGCCCTTCCTCTATGGCGATGTTGTCCGCGTACAGATATGTTCGATCGGAGGTGTCGCGAATCGGGTTGAGCCTTCCGCGCAAGCCCGGGAGGTTTCCGGTTGCTTGCGGGAAAATGGCCGCGCCACCGGCCGGAAGCGGATCCAGCGCCAGCAGCAAGCCTCCTTGATTGGGCCTCCACTCGCGTTCAAGGCCGGCCGCATAGCCCGGCGCCGCTGCATAAACGGTCATGGGCAGATGGGTGGTGTATAGATCGAAGGATGCCTCGCCGGCCGCGTTGGTGTTTGAACGCTGCCAAGTCTTGTTCGGGAACAAGGCCAGAACGTCAACATCGGCGAGCGGTCGCCCCTGCGCATGCACGGTAACAGTCGCGTCGGCAGGAATCAGCTTGAGTTTGGCGGCGGGGATGCGCAGCAGCAGGTTCGACCGGTCAATGATCTCGTACTCCGGCAGCGCGCCAGCAGTCTCGCTGGTTTCCTTGCGGATGATCGAGATGCCGTCCCCCCGGCGTTCCATCAGGTACCGGCGATGGTCCGCTCCCGGAACATCGCCTACGGGAATCCGCCCGAAGATTGAGGCGACCACCTCGTTGCGCGTGGCCTGGCCCGCGTCCATACCCTCGATAGTCATGCCATTCGGCAGCGAGCCTGGAGAGTCAATCTCAAGCCGGTCTTCGAACATTGAGAGCCGCGCCCGCCGCGACAACATCGAGTAGTCGCGGTGCGCCACTGCGTTGGTTACTGCTTCAAACACCGCGGCGAGGCTGTACTGCGGCATGTTCTCTCTTGCCGGCGTCTTGCGCGCGGCAACGCGCATGTTGCGAACAACAAACCTCATCGCGTCCTCAATCTGGCCGGATAGAGGCCCGGTTATCTCCATAGCGTCCACTTGGCCGGAGGCGCGGTCCCGGCCACGGTAGCAGGTCGCCAGGATAGTCGCCTGCGGCAACCATTTGTGCGGCGCGCGAGTGGTCAGAAGCACGCCGGCGACCGTGGCGCCAACGCCTCCTGCCTGATTCAGCCCCAGCAACCGGAGGTTCCGCAGTCCTCGACGCGGGTCGGCTGTGCCGGCCACACTGAGCAGCGGCTCCCATAAACGCTCGTCCAGCGTTTCGAAGCCCGTTTCCGGCACTACCTGCTTGTCGAACCAGAGGTAGCGGCCTTGCGCGCGCTGTTGCGCCAGACGCAAACGTTCGTCTCCGCTCAACTGGCGCTTGCTTGCGCCAACCCGAATGAATGCGCGCCCGGCTCGCTCATGCACGGAGTCGCCGCGCGGCACCTGAACAAGCACAAACGCCTTGCCGTCAAGTTCCCGATGATGCACGTTGATCCGCAGGGCGGGCTCCACGGCATCAGTGCTCACTTCAACCAGCAAGCGATCCAGAGCAGCGAGTTGCGCCGGGGAAAAACCCTGCAACTGGCGGTCGTCGGTCACGCCGCAAAGGATCGCGCCTCCGCTTGCATTGGCGAAAGCCGCCATCTCGTCAGCCAAATCTTCACGGCGAGGAGCCGTAGGCTGATCCCCTCTGAACTCGATACGCTTGAACTCCCAGCCGCCGTCCTCTCCGAGAAGCAAGCGCTGGCGAATCTCCTCGTTGCCAGGTATCACGACACCGCTCGCCGGTTCAACAGAATGAGGGATTCGAGGATGCCTCGCACGCGGATCATGCCGCTTTCTCCAATGCGCTTTCAGCAATCTGAGTCTGGCAACGCACCGAATCCAGTTTTGGCCTCATCGGCAACTTGGGCATGGTTGGCGGGCTCAATGATTGCTAATCATGTCAACCAGGGTTGGGTTCATCATCTTCCAACGCTGACCCACACGCTCAAGATCGCCCTTGAGTATGACGACTGCGCGCTCACTGTGGGCTTGAACTGCGCGCTCATAGTCGCTTTGCTTGAGAACCGCCGCCACTGATTGCGGCTTTCCATCAATACGGGTCACGAGTTTGATCGTGCCGTCCACGTCGTCTTCACCGCGCTTGAGAATCTGAACAAAGCCGTGGAGCTCTTCATCTGGCCGCGGCACGCGGGCCCTGAAGGATCTTGCCGCCTCGCTCAAAATGGGTGCATCCGCCTTTCCAAAACGAACTGCCGCACTGAGGGAGCCCAAGGGTCTTGCGCGCGCCCAGGAGACTCGAATGTCCAAAGCATCAAATGGCTTCATAATGCAAACCAATGCCTCGCACAAGTTGGCGCTCACCCCTTTTTCCACAGTCTTGATGAATGCGTCACCGTCACCTGCGGCGGCGCGCTCGGTCGCCTCGCGAGCAGCCACGAGTGCCGCGGCCAAACGTCTGGTCATCAACCGGTCATTCGGAGCGTTCGAGTCCTCATCGTCATCGAATAACATCGGAATCGCAGGCGGAATGACGGATGTCAGCAACGTCACTACGAAACTGCCCCGGTCCGTCTGGCCAAGGCGCACACGTTTCAGAAGGTCGCTCGCTTCACGGTTGGCGCCTGCCCGGTAGGCCGCCTGAGTCCCGCTCAGCGAGCAGGCAGCCGCCAGCAACAGGTCGCGGCTGCCGGAAATAAGATCCACCCCTTCGTCAAGCGCCAAACTGCCGTTATCGCTTTCTCTGGCGCGGAGGCGGATGACATCGCGGTCAGCAGTCATTACCGCCTGATACACCGCAAGTTGCTCCTGGTCCTCCACTGCCGCGAAGATTTCTATCAGTGTGGCTACCGCAGTTGCGTAATCGCCAAGCTCCGCGGTGCGCGGAATGACGATTTCCGGCAAGCTGTCGCCAACATACACGTCCGAATGCGTGCGATAGGAAGCTTCTCGCTTCCAGCCGCCCGCGCGCGCGTAGGCCGCGAGGGCGGAAGGGGATACCGCTCGCAGGGCATCAGCATCTCGAATGCTCGCTTTCATCAAATATCTCCTATCCGAGAGCGCTCCATCAACTCACACAGGGATTCAACGTTGAAGAGGTTTTGCTCAGGGATTTGCACAGTAACGGTTTGCTTTCCAGCTATCTCGTCAAATCCCCTCTGAAGGTTTAGCCAATAGGCCCGCCGCCGCAGCACGAGTTCTTCCGAGCTTACGGTCATCCACCGAGATTCATCTTCCGGGAGTTCGAGAACCACAACCAAGCAATCAATTGCGGGTTGAAACAGCATCTTGAAATCCATGGCTATAGGCTCGGGCGGCAAGACGACCTCGTGCCGGGCCATGTCCTGCCAGCGCATTCGAGGCATTCTCTTGCCGGTAGAAACCCCAACAGTGTAATCGACAAACGCGGCGCTGGCCCGCAGCGGCCTGGTCGATATCAGCCGGTTCCCCGGCATCCCAACGAATCTAAGCCTATGGTATGCCAGATGTTCCCAATCATTGGGTCATGCGGCCAGTTCTTCGAGGGCTTCTTCGCGGTTGGACCATCGAACTGGGCGCACCTCGTAATTGCGCATTGCATCCAGCACGCCGTCTGAAACGCTTTGTTCGGAATCGTTCAAAATTGCGTAGGCGCGGGCTTCGGGAGGGCGCGCTTCCCTGGTGTCGATCCAGGAAAACGCCATTGACTGCGCGGTGTCACGGTTGGGGCGGTTGATCGCGCGCAGGACGCGCTCCGGCTGGGCTTCCGAACCGGGTATGACAAAGTCGAAACGATGGTCGTAGCTGCTCTTGCCCGTGAACTTGACGCTGGGCGTATAACGAATCGCGGATAGATCGAGCCACGCGGCGACATCCTCTTGAAACAAGCTGGCGACGGTAGGCGAGGACAAATAGAACAGGTCGTTAATCGCAAGCATCGCCTGCACCAAATTGTGCTTTCGGAGAGGAAAATTGCCGGCCGACACCTTTACCTCAAGCGCCTTTCCATTCGCCTGCACGCCGAACCCCTTAAGCGTCGTTGTGAACATTTCCTGGCGCTTTGGACTATCGATCCTGCACCCGGACATTTCCAGATCATCCAGAACATAGCCGTCGTCCGTGAGCACGAAACCATCCTGCTCGCGCTTGACGTAGATTTGCAGGTAGTCATTGTGCCGGTCCAGATACGGCGTGGTGATCTCAACGAAGTCTCCCCCATCGCGAAGGCTGGTCCTGTCCTTCAGCCAGACCGAATAGCGTTCCACCAACGCCTGAACATCCTGCATCATGTAAATAATCCCCGCTTAAATAAAGGCGGTTCTGTTATTTTGCAGAACCTCATGAAATCTTCTAGCGCTAGCCATGGGTCGTTCAGGTTCGAGAAATCTTCCGCCGACACCGGAAATGCCCACTTATCGCCATATCCTTCGCGGTACAGATGCAGATGAGGCGAGCCAATTTCCTCGCCGTCTGGATTGCGGTGCGGTGAACCACCGAAATCCAACCTCGCCAGAATGACGACTTTTCGCGCACGAGTCTGGTAGGAACCCTTGCGGAGATCAATACGGCCACGCCGCAAATCAAGGAAAAACGGCTCCCGCCGGTCCATTGAGACCAAAGGAACCGTAACGCGCCCGCCCAAGCCAGGATAATCTCGCTCGGCATCGTCTGCGCACCGCTTTTCGACAGCCAAAAGCGCATCTGCCTCCGCTTGAGTAAGCCTTGTTTCAGTCATGGAGGCACGTGCAGACCGTTTTCTGGATCGTGTTTGCGTATTTCACGGGAAAGTTACCACTTCGGAGTCATCCGGCGCGGATGATGGACTGGGTACCCTGCCGGTTTTCTATCAAGGGGGGCGGGCAGATGCCGAGATCGAGATTATCCATGCGTCGAGTTAGAGAAGTATTGCGTTTGAGGTGGGAGCTGGGCCTGAGCGCGCGGCAGGTGGCGCGCAGTTGCGGCCTGGCCCACCCGACGGTGTTGAACTATGTTCGGGGCCGCGAGTTCCAGGGCCAGAAACTCAGTTTCCGTCATGGAAGCTTGAGGAACAGTAGATCGACATGTCAGTCGTCCAACAATTCCTCGTGCCCTTTCCAGCAATCGCTCATCCGGGACACGATCATTGAGTTCGCAGTCTGCCTCATAGGAGTTCAGCATCTCGGACAGCACTTCCCCAACCAGCCGATCAGGTTCCAACAACCAAAAGGCGCGGAGTTTTTTAGCTTTCGACGTTCCGAAAGTCTGATATTTGAGCTCGTGGATATCGACCTTGTGACATTTGAAGAACTCACCAAACGTGAGGTCTGTGAAGTCGAGAACATAGCCACCGCCCATGCGGAACAATTTTTCGAGATAGCGTTTGTCGATGTCTGTCAACGAACTCATGACAAAGCATCCATCGCCTTATCGGCATCATGCAAGCGGATTTCGCCGGATATGAGCTTGGGCAGGAGGGCGTCGCGAGCCCCGGCCGATCCTCCAGACTCTATATCGTTGGCGATTAGCCGGTCCAACAGGCTCGCGAATGTCTTGGAGACCGCATTGATGACTGCCCTCGGGGGCGCAACACACAGAGCCTCGTTCAAATGATGGCGTTTGATGTGCCCCATCGTTGTGGCCTTGTCCCTGGCTATGCGACGAAACCCTGAGACATGCGAAAGCAGGCATTGCAGATAAAACCATTTGGGATATTGGTTCGATGTGACCTTGAAGAGGTGCTGGTTCAGCGCAGCGCGTCCTCCGCACCACACGCGAACCAAAAGACTCCCCGACCAGGAAAACACGACATCTCCGTCCTCAATGATGCATTCCGGTTTGATCGCCGCGCTTGACCATTCCCCTCCACTCGCTTCGCCGGTGCGAAGTTGCGCGATCTTCACCACCGGCAACCTTGCTTCATTTGCCTTGGGGCGGAACTTCTGAAGAGCCAGCCCATTTTGAAATTGAGCGATTGAGTCGAGCGGCCGCGCGCTCCACCCTTCCGGTATCTCCCCCAGTTCCGAGTCCGCGAGGCGGTTGGGGAACAGGTCGGCGAGGGCCTTCGGAAGCCCTGTGGCGCGGCCGGCCATCTTGGCGCGGACCGGG
>RKRP01000008.1 GCA_007571315.1 Gammaproteobacteria bacterium | reverse complement strand
GGCGGAAGACGGCGCGCGATAAAAGCCGACTCCAGAAGTTCGAGATAGCGGCGGGCGGTGTGGTGCGAGACGCCAAGCGAGCGGGCCAGTACCGAACCATTCCATGCCCGGCCGTGGCGCTGCGCCAGCATGACCCAGAAGCGCTCGACAAGAGCAACCGATGTTTTCCCGGTCAGGCGATAGATGTCCCGCTCGAGAAAATCGCGCACGTAACGCTCCCTGAAGGCGAAGCTGCGGCAGTCGCCGGCCGCGGTGAAGGAGCCGGGCAAACCTCCTCTCAGCCACAGCGCATTCAACTGCGGCGCCGGGATTTCCTTCGCCAGCAAACCTGGAAGCTCATAGCGCGCCAGAAGGCCCTTGAGGGGCGCCAGTCGCTCCTGAAGGCGCTCGTGGCTGATGCTGCTAATCAGCAGGAAGCGCGCCTGCGTCCAGGTTCGCTGCGCCAGCTCGCGCACCACGGCCAGAATGTCTGGAAAGTGATGAATTTCATCGAGAATCACCAGCCCTTGCAACTGGGCCACGCCCTGCTGCGGATTTTCGAGTTGCGCTCGGTGGGCAGCCGTGCCCAGGTCGAAGTAGTGGTAATTCCAGCGCCAGCGGCGGGCGAATTCCCGGGCAAGCGTGGTCTTGCCGGCGGCCCGCGGACCCATCAGCAAAACTGCGGCGTGGCTGGAAAGCAACCTTCGCAGCGCCCGGATGTGATCGTCGCGCTCAATCATGGAACTCTGGCAATAAATTTGGAAGGCTGAAGTCTAGCCCGCCTCTTGCGTAAGCGCGAGTTACCGGTTTCCCCTCCCGGCGGGGCGTTGTGGCGGCTGCTTGCCATAGAATGCCCCGGTGCGGGGCCGGCCGCGCGGCCGCGTGGGTTTTTCCCGGATTTTGGAGAGGTGAGTGATGAAGGCGATCGCGCCAGCAATGGCAGGAATGCTGCTCTGCCTGTGGGCAGCGGAAAGCAGAGCGGAAGCGGAACCGATTACCTTGCGGCCCTGGCAGGAAGCTGTGGTTAGCGTCAGCGATATCGACCGCACGGCGAGATTTTTTGTAGAAATCGGCAAATACGAGGAAAAGTGGCGCGGGGCGCTGGATCCATCGCTGGCGGCCGCCTGGGGATTGCCGCGGCGCGCTTCGGGCGAGGCTCTGCTTCTGGGGCCGCCGGGCTATGAATCCAGCCTGGTTCGGCTGGTGCGCTTCGACAATGCGGGCCCGCGCGTCCCGATGCGCCCGGGCTCCAGAGCCTGGGACACGGGGTGCTTCTTCAGCATGATGACGCGGATGAAGAACATGCCCGAAATCTACCGGCGCGCCATTGGCCTGGGTTGGTGGACGGAAACGCCGATCGCGACGCTGCGATTCCGCGGTTCTGAATTGCGCGTGGTGATCTACCGCGGGCCGGACGGCGTTCAGGTGCAGGGCTATGAGCGGCTGAACCTTCCCATTCCCGATGCCTTTACTCCATTCGAAACCCTGAGCGGACCGTTCAACATGATGCAGATGGTCCGGGACCGGGACGCCTCGCACGATTTCTATACTCAGGTGCTGGGGTTCGAGTCCAACTACAAGGGCAAGCCGTACACGGCGGAAGAACCCACGCTTACTCCTCTGGGCATCCCCTTGAGCCTGACCACTACCGCGCCGTACCGCGCCAGCATTGTGGAACCGCAGCCCGGAGAGTTCGGGCGCATGGAAATGATCGAGATGATGGGCATCAGGGGCTTCGATTATTCCGGCCGTTGCCATGCGCCAAACCTGGGGATTCTGGCCGCGCGCTATCCGGTGGACGATGCCCAGGCCGCGATGGGGCTTATCCGCGAGCGGGGCTGGCCAATCCAAAACGGGGTCGCGCCTGTTCGCCTCGAGCCCTACGGGGCAACCGACATGTTCGCAGTGAAAACACCGGACGGCGCCATCATCCAGTTCTACAGCGCCGCGCGCTAACTACGAATGCAGGCGAGGATTCACGACCTGGCGCACCGCGGCTAGCAAATCGCTGGCGATCATGCCGCGCTGCCCGGCGAGGGCGGCAATGTCTCCGGCGCGGGCATGCGCGTAGGCGGCGAGGGCCGCAACATCTTCGGGAAGCGCATCGGGAAGTTGCGCCCACAGTCCCGCCAGCAGCCCGGTGAGCGCATCGCCCATGCCAGCCGTAGCCATTCCGGGATTGCCGGCATCGATAACCCAGGGAAGCGCGTTCCCGCCTGAAACCAGCGTGTGCGCGCCTTTCAGAAGCACCGCCCCGGCCAGGCGCTGGCGCAGTTCGGTCAGCGCGCTCAGCCGGTCCGCCTGCACCTGGGCGGAAGAAAGGCCGAGCAATCGGCCCGCTTCGCCCGGATGAGGCGTAACGATGAGCGGCGGATTATCGCCATCCTGAGCGCGCGCCGCGGGTGGCTCCGCGAGCAGATTCAGCCCGTCGGCATCGACCACGCGCGGCAGTCCGCTTGCGCGCGCCGCGGCGAACAACTCCCGCGCCCAGGGGTCCTGTCCCAGGCCGCAGCCCGCGGCGACCACTGTGGCGCGCTCCAGCAGAGGCTCAAGATCGCTGGCGCGCCTGACCCCGCGCACCATGAGTTCCGGCCTTCCATCGAACAGCGTGGCCGCGTGGCCGGGGTGCGTGGCCACGGAAACCAAACCGGCGCCGGCGCGCAAGGCGCCCTCCCCGGCCAGCCGCGCGGCGCCGCCCATTCCAGGCCCGCCGCCCACCACCAGCACGTGCCCGAAACGGCCCTTGTGATCCGTTCGCCGCCGCGCAGCCAGCATGGCGCGCCAGTTCCGCTCGGAAAAGATCCGCAATCCGCCCTGTCCGCCCGCCGCAGCCTCCGCCTCGCGAAGCGTTTCCGGCGGAACGTGGCCCAGGGGTTCCAGCGCGCGCTCGCCAACATAATCGGGAGCATCGGCCAGGAACAAACCGAGTTTCTCGGCGATGAAAGTCACAGTCAGCGCCGCGCGCGCCGCGGCGCCCATGCGGCGGCCGCTGTCGGCGTGGATGCCAGTGGGGATATCCACGGCCAGCACGGGCGCGTCCGAGTCATTCACGGCGCTAACCGCTTCCAAGTAGCGGCCCTTCAGCGGACGGTCCAGGCCGATGCCGAGCATTGCGTCCACGATCAGATCGCATGGGGGAAGCGCGCCGCCCTTGAAAGGGGCCGCGGGCACGCCGGCGCTGATCATGGCCTCGAACTGGACCGCGGCATCTCCCTTGGGCCGGTTCGACGGCGACACCAGCAGAGTCTCGGCATCCAGCCCCTGCTCCAACGCCCGCCGCGCAATCACAAAACCGTCGCCGGCGTTGTTGCCTGAGCCGGCCAGCACCAGCCAGCGGCGAGCGCCCGGAAAGCGCTGGCGGGCGCGCTCGAAGGCCGCTGCGCCGGCGCGCTCCATCAACGTGTTGCTGCTGATGCTCTCAGCAGCCATCAGGGCATCTTCCAGCGCCCGCGCTACAGCGGCAGGGTAAGCGGTTGGCGGACTCATCAGCGCCAATATTGCCCCAGGCAGCTCCCGCTATCGACCGCCGCGGGTGGCTTCAAGAAACCCTCGCGCACCCAAAAGGGGACATCTCTGAATTGGAGAAAAGGAGGCATATGCGCTTTGCGCTGACAATGCTGAGGGAGCTCTGCGGCAATATTAGGGCCTATGCAGCCCGCCACGGACTATTCCCGGCTTGCCGCCCAACTGCCGGAACTGGCCCGGGAGTTCGGCTTCGAGCAGGCCGGCGTGGCCGGAATCGACCTTAAGGAGGCTGAGAAACGGCTGGACCGCTGGCTGGAGCTGGGTCGCCACGGCACCATGAGCTGGATGGCGCGCCATGGACGCAAGCGCACCCGTCCCGACGCGCTGCTGCCCGGCACGCTGCGGGTGCTGTGCCTGCGCATGCGCTATTGGCCAGGACGGGCGGCGCCCGCGCTGTCGGTGCTGGCCGACCCGCAAAAGGCCTATATTTCCCGCTACGCCCTGGGCCGCGACTACCACCGGCTGATGCGCAAGCGACTCAAGCGGCTGGCCGAGCGCATCGCGGGGCTGGCAGGCCCCATGGGCTGCCGGGTGTTCGTGGATAGCGCGCCGGTAATGGAAAAGCCGCTGGCGGCGCAAGCCGGGCTGGGCTGGATGGGCAAGCACACCAACCTCATTAACCGGCATGAAGGCTCATGGTTTTTCCTGGGCGAAATCTACACCGACCTGCCGCTGCCGGTGAGCCGGCCGGCGGCCGACCACTGCGGCAGTTGCCGGGCTTGCCTGGACATTTGCCCCACAAAGGCCATCGTGGCCCCCTACCAGCTGGATGCCCGCCGCTGCGTGTCCTACCTCACCATCGAACATCGCGGACCCATCCCCCTGGAGCTTCGCCCGATGATAGGCAACCGCGTTTTCGGTTGCGACGATTGCCAGCTGGTCTGCCCATGGAACCGCCATGCCCGGCCCAGCGAAGAACCAGCATTCGCGCCCCGGGGCGGCCTGGACGACATGGCGCTTACCACCTTGTTCGACTGGTCCGAAGCGCAATGGCGCGAGAACACGCGGGGCAGCGCGTTGCGGCGGGCGGGCTACGCCGGATGGCTGCGGAACCTGGCGGTGGCCCTGGGCAACGCGGCGCGCTCGGCGCCCGTCATTGAGTCGCTGCGGCGGCGCGCCTCGCACAACAGCGAACTGGTTCGGGAGCATGCGCGCTGGGCGCTGGCCCGTCACGTTTCACCAAAGCCGTAGTCATCGCGCAAGGGCAAAAGACCAGCGAGAGCGTGGCATTGGATGAAGCTGCAAGTTAATACTCAAGGCACGCAAAACACCTGCAAGGACCGCGGCATAACGGGTTTATCGATCACGTCATCCTCCCATGAAATCTAATGTGGCACGCACTTCAACAACCTTGCCCGTCCATGCGTCCACCTTGACCATCAAATAATCCGGCGGACGGGATGTCTGAACTTCTATCGCCCATGCCGCATCTCGCCTGGATGCGCCGGCCTCATTCCGTTCGTCGCGTTCATGTCAGGTACCCTCAGTAATAATCGGTGAGCGAACAAGTGCAGCGGCTCACGCTGTCCGACGGAGACAGGCGAACCCACACCGCCGATTGTTACCTCGTGCTTCCTATAGTGCCGCCCGAACCCCCTGGGATGCTATGCCGCGCCCCAACTCAGTAGAGAAACACTGGCTTGGCGGGTGCTGCGCTTCGGAGTGGAAGCGGGAATGGATATTCGGACGGCTTTTGGGCTATATTCAAGAAGCATCACACCTGAAGGATGAGAAATCATGCGACTGTCGATTGAAATCACGCGGGAACAGCACCAAAAGCTCAAAGCCTCAGCGGCGTTGCAAGGCAAATCGATCAAAGATTACGTCCTGGAACGGGCTATGCCCGCCAATGATGACGAAACGGCCTTGCGCAAGCTTGAGGATTTTTTGAAACCACGCCTTGAAGCAGCGAAACGCGGCGAATGGTCAGATCGAACAGCAGCGCAAATCTTCGACTCCGTTCGAGAACGGAAAAACCAAGGGTGATGGGATCGTATCGACTATCAAAGGATGCCGATCTTGATCTTGAGGATATTGCGAAATACACGCTGAGGAAATGGAGCGCAGAAGCTTTTGACAAGTACAAGGATGGCTTGGAAGCGACTTTCGAAGCTATCGGAACCGGGAAGGCCTCCAAGCGAAAATTTTCTGATGATTTTCCTGAACTTCTGGTAACGAGATACCGGCACCACTACGTGTTCTATTTTTACGATGGTCTGGGTAAGCCGAGCATCATCGGTGTAATTCATGAAAGAAGGGACATCGTGAATCGCTTAAGGGAGCGATTGGCGTGATCAACCAGCGTCGAAAGGTGGTTGCGCAAGGGTTCAACAGCATCGAATTCTCTGAAACGGCCAGCCTCGATGTCGGCAACGCCGATAGCGACGGCTTCTCGCAGGGCCTTCAGGCGGGCCTCGTCCTCGGTTTCCCGCCGTTCAATCAGCCTTAGCCCCTCGCGAATCGCCTCGCTGGCATTTTGATAGCGGCCGGAATCGACCAGCCTTGCGGCCAAGGTTGTCTGACGATCCGTCAAAACTACATTGCGTGTGGGCATGCCCCGCATCCTCTGTCAGCGCCATGATTGGCCTATCATGCTATAGGCTCGCCGGGGGGCGGGGAGCAGGCGACGTTGTCGATGAGGCGCGCGGCGCCCAGCCAGGCGGCCGCCAGCACAACCCATGCGCAGGGTTCGGACGCCGAAGGCAGGCCGAGGTCGCCTGCCCGGCGCACCGCCACGTAATCCGGGACAAAGCCGTTCCGCTCAAGACGCGCCGCAGCGTCCCGCTCCAGCCGGGCAAAGTCGCGTTCGCCATCCCGCAAACGCTCCGCGCACTCCAGCAGCACCGCGTTCAGGCGCGGCGCAACACGCCGTTCCCCGGAGCTCAAATAGCGATTGCGCGAACTCATGGCCAGGCCATCCTCCTCGCGCGTGATTGGCCCTTCAACAACCTCGACAGGAATGTGCAGATCCTCAACCATGCGGCGCAGAATGACCAGTTGCTGGTAATCCTTGCGCCCGAAAATCACCGCGTCGGGCAAGGTGATCAGCAGCAGCCGCGCCACCACCGAGGTCACTCCGGCAAAGTGCGCGGGGCGGCGGGCTCCGCAGAGCTCGGCGGAAAGGCCCGGCGTTTCCACCCGCGTAAGGTCGCCGAGGCCTCTGGGATAGACTTCTTCCGTCGCCGGGGCGAACATCAGGTCCGCACCGGCCCGGCGCAGCAGCGCCGCGTCCGCTTCGAGGTCGCGCGGATAGCGTTCAAAATCCTCTCCCGGAGCGAATTGCGTGGGATTTACAAAAATGCTCACGGCGGCGCGCCCGGAGCGTTGCGCGAGCCGCACCAGGTTGACATGGGCCTGGTGCAATGCGCCCATGGTAGGCACCAGCGTAACCTTCTCGCCCGCGTCCCTCCAGCGGCGAACCTGCGCCCTGACCTGCGCTTTGGTCTCAACTATGCGCATGAGCGGAGAGGACGGATCGGCCGTGTCAGGAAAAGCAGTGTTCGGGCGCCGGGTATTGGCGCGACTTCACGGCCGCCACGTAGGCTTCGCAGGCGGCCAGCGGATTGGCCGCCGCATCAATGAAGTTGCGCACGAACTTCGGCACCGGCCCCTGGGTAATGCCCAGAATGTCGTAGAGCACCAGAATCTGGCCATCCACATGCGGTCCCGCGCCGATTCCGATAACCGGAACCCGGCATTGGCTGGCCACCGCCATCCCCAGTTCGTTGGGCACGCATTCCAGCAACACCACATCGGCGCCCGCATCCTCCAGCCGCCGCGCGCTGTTGAGCATTTCCTCGGCCTGCGCCGCATCGCGGCCATGCACCTTGAAGCCGCCAATCTTGTGCACCGACTGCGGCCGCAGCCCAATGTGCGCGCATACGGGGATGTCATGCCGCGCCAGATGCTCCACGATCTTCAACTGGCCCATGCCGCCCTCCAGCTTGACCATCATGGCGGCGCCCTCCTGCATCAGGCGCACGGCGTTGTCGAGCGCCTGCTCCGGCTCGCTGTAGCTCATAAAGGGCATGTCGGCCACCAAAAAGGCATGGGTAAGCGCCCGGGCCACGGTCTTGCTGTGGTAGATGATGTGGTCCACAGTAACCGGCACGGTGGTGTCATGCCCCTGAATAACCATGCCCAGGGAATCGCCCACCAGCACCAGATCCACGCCCGCCCGGTCCACCAGGCGCGCGAAGCTGGCGTCATAGGCCGTGAGGCAGGCGATGGGCTCGCTGTCTTTCTTCATCCGCGCCAGCGTGCTCACGTTCACCGGCGGCCGGCGCATGCCGCGCTGCTTCAGTTGAGCGTACATCTAGCGCGCTGTCCTGTAAGGAATCGCATTCCGCGCCCGGCGCCGCAAGCTCACGCAACCAGGCCGCTGAGGTCGAAGTAGCTGCGCCCCGCCGTTGTGTTTTGCATTTTGTTGAGCAGCAGCTCCAGGTGCTCATCGTTATTCGCCAGGTCGATGGACTCGGTGTTCACAATCAGCACCGGCGCCGCGTCGTAGTCGAGTATGAACCGCGCCATGGCGTCGTTGAGTCGTTCCAGGTAGTCGGCGCCAATGCGCTTTTCCATGGGAATGCCCCGGTTGGCGATGCGCTTGAGCAGCGTCCGCACCGATGTCTGAAGGAACAGCACCAGGTCCGGCACCGGCGGATCGATAGCCACCGCCCGCCGCACCATGTCGTAAACCCGCAGCTCGTCGGATGCCAGCGTGCATGCCGCATACACCCGGTCGCGCTCAAGCAGGAAGTCGCTTATCCGCGTGCTGGGAAACAGGTCTTCCTTCTTGATGCGCTGCGCCAGTTGCGTGCGGTGCAGCAAAAAATACAGTTGCGCGGGCAGCGCGGCCTGCGCCACGCCGTCGTAGAAGCGCTCCAGAAACGGATTCCCCTGCGGCGCCTCCAGGATCAGTTCGCCGTTCATCCGCCCGGCCAGCAAATGAGCCAGGGTCGATTTCCCGGCCCCG
>RKRP01000006.1 GCA_007571315.1 Gammaproteobacteria bacterium | reverse complement strand
TGCCTCCGCCGCCGCTGCTCGCCAGCGGCTGGCCCGCGCGCTTCGCCAGCGCGCCGAAGATGATCCGCCCGCCCCGTCCTCTTCCGCCTTCTGACAGGCTTGTCAGCGCCCAAGAGCCATGAAAATCGAACGATAGGCGATTTTTTTCGTGGTATAAATCCGGGCATGCGCATTGCTCGCCTATCCCTGCTGGCGCACATTAAAGCCGCGCTTGACCGCAATCCGGTTGTTGTGCTCACCCGGGCCAAGGCAATCCGGCAAAACCACGCTGGCACGCCAATCTCGGCAAACGGCAGATCAAATCATCCTAAGGTCTATGTGTGCGACAGTGGCCTGTTGCACCAACTTCTTGGATTGGAGACAGACAAGGCGCTGGTTTCTCATCCGAAACTTGGCGCATCCTGAGAAGGCTTCGTGATCGAGCAAGCGCTCGCCACCGAAGCGTATGACGATGCCTGGTTCCGGGGGACGCATCAGGGCGCCGGGATCGATCTGCTGCTGCGCCGCGGCGACCGTCTCCTGGGCGTGGAATGCAAGCGCGCGGACGCGCCCGGACTCACGCCTTCAATCCGCATTGCTCTGCGCGACCTTGGTCTTGAGCGGGTGGTTATTGCCTATCCCGGCTCCAGGCGCTATGCGCTCAGCGACTCGGTAGAGGTTGTGCCGCTGGCGACGCTTGCAACACCCGGAACCCTGTTCGCCCAACAGTAAGCGGGCGAGCAGATGGAATGGATACTTCTGCGCGTGATGAGCGCGGGCGCATCAATTGCGCTCCTCGGCAGGTCGCATTGCGGCGGCAACTCGGAGTACAATTGCGGGCCGTTAGATAGCGAATCCGGCGATGGTCGGCAGGTGCCACCCCAACCCGACAAGGGCAGGTGGCGTTTTTATGTTTGAATCCATGCGAAAGTCGGCCATGCGGCTGATATTGGCGCAGGCAGCGGCTGGGTCTGTTGCGAGCGCGGTGGCCTGGCCGGTTTTCGGGCAGCAGGCCGGCGCAGCCACGCTGTCCGGGGCGGGTGTCGGCCTGTTGGGCAGCCTATTCATGGTGGCAGGCCTGCTGCGGTTGCGCAGCAGCGCCACGCCCGGACAAATGCTGGCGCGGCTGCTGTTGGGCGAGACGGCCAAACTGGTCGTTTGCGCGGCGGGCTTCGCCGTCTGCATCATCGTTTTTGGCCTCACGTTCCTTGGTTTGCTGGCCGGTTTCATCGCCACGCTGCTCGGCTACTGGGCCGGGCTGCTGCCCGCGGTGCTGGGCGAAGGCGCCCCGCGCGCCGCCCCGGCCGGGCGATAGGGGAGAACGAGCGTGGCGGCTGAATCGGGCGCAGGCGGCAGCGCGGGGTACATTGAGCACCACCTGACCAATCTCCAGGTGGGCGAGGGTTTTTGGACCTTCCATGTCGATAGCCTGTTCTATTCGGTGCTGCTAGGCGTGCTGTTTGCGGGTTCTTTCTATTTCGCGGCCAGGCGGGCGACGGCCGGCGTGCCTGGACGCTGGCAGAGCTTTGTGGAAATGATGGTCGATTTCGTCAACACGCAAGTGAAGGACGCCTATCACGGCCCTTCAAAACTTCTGGCGCCGCTGGCCTTGACCATTTTCTGCTGGGTATTCCTGATGAACTTCATGGACCTGGTGCCGGTGGACCTGCTGCCGCGCATCGGCGAGTTGATGGGCATCAAGTACATGAAGGTGGTGCCCAGCACCGACCTCAACATCACCTTCGGCCTTTCGGTCGCCGTCTTTTTGCTGATTATCGTGTTCAGCATCCGCGCCAAGGGCCTGGGCGGCTTCGGCAAGGAAATCTTCTTGAAGCCGTTCGGCAAGTGGCTGTTGCCTTTCAACGTTACCCTCAAGGTTGTTGAGGAACTGGCCAAGCCGATGTCGCTCGCTCTGCGCCTGTTCGGCAACCTTTACGCCGGCGAGTTGATCTTCATCCTCATCGCGCTGTTCACCTTGGGCAATACACTCACTTCGCTGGTTACCTCGGCGGCGGCATTCAGTTTTCTGGTCCAGTTCGCGCTGGGCCTGGCCTGGGCGTTGTTCCACATTCTGGTGATCACGCTGCAGGCATTCATCTTTATGATGCTCACCATCGTTTATTTGAGCATGGCGAGCGAGGAGCACTAGGCGCCGCGGGAGCCTGGCAGTCGAAGGAGACTAAAGAAAGCAAGCATTTCCGCTTAATCAGGAGAACTCATGGAATACCAAACTGTAGAAATGGTCCAATTGGCCGCGTCCCAGGCCCAGGTGCTGGGCGTTACGGCCCTGGCGGTGGCGATCATCATCGGGATGGCCGCGCTGGGCACCGCGCTGGGCTTTGGCCTGTTGGGCGGCCGCTTTCTGGAGAGCACGGCCCGGCAGCCCGAGCTGGCGCCGATGCTGTTGATCCGGATGTTCATCATCGCCGGGCTGCTGGACGCGGTGGCGATGATTGGCGTGGGTGTCGCCTTGCTGTTCACCTTCGCCAACCCGTTCCTGAACGAGTTGGACAGCTTTATCGGCATCGGATAAGCAGTCGATTATGAACATCAATGCAACACTGCTGGGGCAAATCCTCGTATTTGCCGCGCTGGTGTGGTTCACGATGAAGTTCATCTGGCCGCAGGTAATCAAGGCTATCGACCAGCGCAACAAGGAGATTGCGGATGGCCTGGAAGCCGCCGCCCGCGGGCGCAGCGAGCTGGATGCCGCCCAGGACAGGGTCGAGGCGCTGGTGGGCCAGGCCCGCGGACAGGCTTCGCGGATTATCGATCAGGCCAATGGGCGCGCTGCGCGCATTGTCGAGGAGGCCCGCGAGGAGGGAGAGCGGGAGCGGCAGCGCCTGGTGGGTCTGGCGCATTCGGAAATCGAGCGCGAGACCTCCCGGGCCCGGGACGAGCTGCGCGAGCAGGTCGCTCTGCTCGCCATCGCCGGCGCGGAGAAGATACTGCAGCGGGAAATCGACAGGAGCGCCCACGGCGAAATGCTTGAGCGCTTCACCAGCCGCATCTGATGGACTCTCTGGGCGCCATTGCCAAGCCCTATGCGCGGGCGGCTTTCGCGCACGCCAGGGACAATGGCGGAGTGGCTGAATGGTCGGCAGCCTTGGCCACGCTGGCGGATGCGGCGGGGACTGAGGCTATGCGCGCGGCGCTGGAGTCGCCCGAATGGGCCGCTCAGGCGCTTGCGGTGCTGTGTGAAGTGATGGAAGGATCGGCCGGCGCCCAGCGGCAGAGCGTTCAGAACCTGCTCGGAGTGATGCGCGAGAACCGCCGGCTTGGAGCGCTGGGCGAGCTTGCGCGCCAGTTCGAGGCCTTGCGCCGCGAGGATGCCCGCCGAGTGGAAGCAGTAATGGTTGCTGCTGCGCCGGTCGATAAGGCGCAACAGGAAGAGGTTGTCCGGGCGCTCAAGGTCCGGCTGGGGCGCGAGGTTGATTTGCGCGTCGAGGTGGATGAGCGCCTTCTGGGCGGCGCGCGCATTCAGGTTGGCGACCAGGTGCTGGACGGCTCCGCGCGCGCAGGCTTGCAAGGCCTGTCCGCCGCATTGGCTCGTCCGGCAATACGGCGAAACGATAAACGGATAACGGGATGACTCTGAAAGCGAATGAAATCAGTGAGCTGATTCGGCAGCGAATCGAAAACTTCGATATTGCGGCCGAACAGGTGGAGGTGGGCTCCGTGGTGTCCGTGACCGACGGCATATGTCGGATTCATGGTTTGTCCGGCGCCCAGTACGGCGAAATGCTGGAGTTTCCCGGCGACACTTTTGGCCTGGCGCTGAACCTGGAACAGGACTCGGTGGGCGCAGTGATTCTGAGCGACTACCGCCACATCACGGAAGGCGATGTGGTGAAGGCCACCGGACGGATTCTGGAGGTGCCGGTGGGCGAAGCGCTGCTAGGCCGTGTGGTGGATGCCCTTGGCAATCCGGTGGACGGCAAAGGCCCGGTGGAAACGAGTGAATTCTCGCCCGTTGAGAAGGTTGCCCCCGGCGTGATTACCCGCCAGTCGGTTGCCCAGCCGGTGCAGACCGGCCTGAAATCGGTGGACTCGATGATCCCCATCGGCCGCGGCCAGCGCGAGTTGATTATCGGCGACCGGCAGACCGGCAAAACCGCGGTAGCCGTGGACACCATCATCAATCAGCGCGGCAAGGGCATCAAGTGCATCTACGTGGCTATCGGCCAGAAGAACTCTTCGGTGGCCAATGTAGTGCGGAAGCTGGAGGAATTCGGCGCCATGGAGCACACCATCGTGGTATCGGCGCCGGCCGCCGATACGGCCGCCATGCAATACATCGCGCCGTATGCCGGCTGCGCCATGGGCGAGTACTTCCGCGACCGGGGCGAGGACGCGCTGGTGGTGTACGACGACCTCACCAAGCAGGCCTGGGCCTACCGCCAAGTGTCCCTGCTGTTGAGGCGCCCGCCCGGCCGCGAGGCGTATCCGGGCGACGTGTTCTACCTGCATTCGCGCCTGCTGGAGCGCGCGGCGCGGGTGAACGCGGATTATGTGGAAGAAGCCACCGGCGGAAAGGTGAAAGGCCGCACGGGGTCGCTCACGGCGCTGCCTATCATCGAGACGCAGGCCGGCGACGTGTCGGCCTTCGTGCCCACCAACGTGATTTCCATTACCGACGGCCAGATCTACCTGGTAACCGACCTCTTCAACGCCGGCATTCGCCCGGCCATCGACCCCGGCATATCGGTGTCGCGGGTGGGCGGCGCGGCGCAAACCACGATCATCAAGAAGCTGGGCGGCGGCATCCGCTTGGCGCTGGCGCAGTATCGCGACTTGGCGGCGTTCGCCCAGTTCGCGTCGGACTTGGATGCGGCCACGCGCCGGCAACTGGAGCGTGGCCAGCGCGTAACCGAAATGATGAAACAGAACCAGTATGAGCCGCTTACCGTGGCCGAGATAGCCGTCTCGCTGTTTGCGGTGCAGGAGGGCCACATGGACGACATGGAGGTGGAGCAGCTGCTTGCTTTCGAGAAGGCGCTGCACGCGCACGCCCGCGACAACCATTCGGAACTGCTCGGCAAGATCAACGAAACGGGCGACTACAACGACGAGACCGCCGCCGCCCTCAAAGCCGTAGTCGAAGAATTCAAAAGCAGCGGCGCCTACTAGTCCTGGCAGTGCTTGATTCCACAGACACTTTCGCCTTTCGCCTTTTGCCTGACTCTGAACCGGGTATAGAAAGCAATGTCTGGCGCTAAGGAAATCCGCGGCAAGATCGGCAGCGTCAAGAACACGCAGAAGATCACGCGCGCCATGGAAATGGTGGCCGCCAGCAAGATACGCCGCACCCAGCAGCGGATGACCGCGGCCCGCCCGTATGCCGACGGCATACGCAAGATCGCCAGCCATCTCTACCATGCGCGGCCGGACTACACGCCCCCGTATTTGGCCGAGCGCGAAGAGAAATCGGCGGGCTACATTCTCATTTCCACCGATCGCGGCCTGTGCGGTGGCCTGAATGTCAATCTGTTCCGGCATTTTCTCGGCGAACTCAAGCGTCAGGCGGATGCCGGCGTGCCCACGCAGATCGTGCTCATAGGCGCCAAGGCGGTGCAGTTCTTCCGCAACCTCGACGTGAACATTACCGGGGTGGCGACGCACCTGGGCGAAACCCCCCATGTGGTGGACCTGGTTAGCGCCGTGCGCGTGTTGCTTGAGGCCTACCGCGAGGAGCAGATTGATCGGATGTACCTGGCGCGCAACGTGTTTGTGAACACCATGCGTCAGCAACCGGTAATCCAGCAGTTGCTGCCGGTGGCGCTGGAAAAGGACGATGAGCTGGCGGCGCACTGGGACTACATCTACGAGCCGTCGGCGGGCGAACTGCTCGACGGCGTGCTGGAGCGCTACATCGAGACGCAGGTGTTTCGCGCCGCCATGGAAAACGTTGCCTGCGAGATGGCCGCCAAGATGGTGGCCATGAAGTCGGCCACCGACAACGCCGGCAAGCTCATCGACACGCTTCAACTGCAATACAACAAGGCCAGGCAGGCGGCGATTACCGCCGAGATCGCTGAAATCATCGGTGGCGCCGAGGCCGTATGAACCTCGTTAATGAAACCGCTTGGCAGGTGCGCGGCGCCGCCGCAGGGGAAATCCGAAAAATGAAAAGTCCAACAGCAAGCGAGCGCGGCAACTCTCTCGCCACAAGGAGAATGGCATGACCGCCAACGCCTCCGGCGCCATCGTGCAGATCATCGGCGCCGTGATCGACGTGGAGTTCCCGCGCGAATCCATGCCCCAGGTTTACGATGCCCTGGTAGTGCAGGAGCGGGGGCTCACCCTGGAAGTGCAGCAGCAACTCGGCGACGGCGTGGTGCGCACCATCGCCATGGGATCCAGCGAGGGATTGAGGCGCGGACTGCCGGTAAGCAACACGGGCGGCCCCATCAAGGTGCCGGTGGGGCTCAAGACGCTGGGCAGAATCATGGATGTGCTGGGCGATCCCGTGGACGGCCAGGGCGATATTGGCGAAGAGGAGCGCTGGCCGATCCACCGTTCGCCGCCGAGTTTTGAGGACCAGGCCGGCAGCACCGAGCTTCTGGAAACCGGGATCAAGGTTATCGACCTGCTGTGCCCGTTCGCCAAGGGCGGCAAAATCGGCCTGTTTGGCGGCGCCGGCGTGGGCAAGACCGTGAATATGATGGAACTGATCCGCAACATTGCGGTGGAGGCCTCGGGCTACTCGGTTTTCGCCGGGGTGGGGGAGCGCACCCGCGAGGGCAACGACTTCTACAACGAAATGAAGGAGTCGGACGTGCTCGACAAGGTGGCCCTGGTGTACGGGCAGATGAACGAGCCGCCGGGGAACCGGCTGCGCGTGGGCCTGACGGGGCTGACCATCGCCGAGTACTTCCGCGATGAGGGGCGCGAGATCCTCATGTTCATCGACAACATTTACCGCTACACGCTGGCCGGCGTGGAGTGCTCCGCGCTGCTGGGACGCATGCCTTCCGCGGTGGGATACCAGCCTACGCTGGCGGAAGAGATGGGCGCCCTGCAGGAGCGGATTACCTCCACTCGCACCGGCTCGATCACCTCGGTGCAGGCGATCTACGTGCCAGCCGACGACCTGACCGATCCGTCGCCCGCCACCACCTTCGCTCACCTGGATGCCACCGTGGTGCTTTCGCGTTCCATCGCGGAACTCGGCATCTACCCGGCGGTGGATCCCCTGGACTCCACATCGCGGCAGCTTGACCCGCTGGTGGTGGGCCGCGAGCATTACGACACGGCCCGGGGTGTGCAGCTTGTGTTGCAGCGCTACAAGGAATTGCAGGACATCATCGCCATTCTGGGCATGGACGAACTGTCGGAAGAGGACAAGCTTACGGTGCAGCGGGCGCGCAAGATCCAGCGCTTTTTGTCGCAGCCCTTCTTCGTGGCCGAAGTGTTTACCGGAGCGCCGGGCAAGTTCGTTTCCTTGAAGGAAACGATCCGCAGCTTCGGCGCCATTCTTGGAGGCGAATGCGACCACTTGCCTGAACAGGCCTTCTACATGGCCGGCGGCATTGGCGAAGTGGAGGAGAAAGCCAAACAACTGCAATAGCCATGGTTCTCATTCATGTCGATATCGTCAGCGCCGAGGGCGCGCTCTTTTCCGGTCAGGCGGATTTCGTGGTTGCGCCTGCCTCGCAGGGCGATGTGGGCATCGCCCCCCGGCACGCGCCGCTGCTCACGGAGCTGCGCCCCGGGCCGGTGCGGGTGCAACGCGAAGGCGAGGATGAGCAACTTTTCTATGTGACCGGCGGGCTTTTGGAAATTCAACCCAACGCCGTGGTGGTGCTTGCGGATTCGGCGCTCAGGCCGGATCAGCTCGACATGGATGCTGCCGATCAGGCGCGCCGCAAGGCTGAGGAAGCGCTGGCCGGCGCCACGGAGAAATCGGACATCGAAAAAGCCCAGCGCGACCTGGCGGAAGCATCCGCGCGCCACCGGGCCCTGAAGAAGCTGCGCCCCCCCCGCGGAACCTGAGCGCAAGGCCTGCGGCGCGGGGCAGCACACTAGAATCTGCCTTTATTTGGCGCCCGGGCATGAGCATCTTTCCAGAATACGAATCGTATGATGCCGTCGGTTTGGCGGAACTCGTAAGAACGCGCCAAGTCACGGCGCCGAAACTGCTCGAAGCGGCCATCGAACGGTGCGAATCGCGCAATCCCGCCATCAACGCCGTGGTGCACACTTTTCATGACAGGGCGCGGGAATTTTCGCAATCCTGTTCAGGCGAAGCGCTCCTGTGCGGCGTGCCGTTCCTCCTGAAGGATGCAGGCGCGGACTTCGCGGGCGAGCCTACCCGGCGCGCCTGCCGCCTTTTTGCCGATCATGTGGCGGATGCGGACAGCACCCTGGTGCGCCGCTACAAGCAGGCTGGCGCGGCGATATTCGGCAAGACCAACACGCCGGAACTCGCGCTGGCGGTTACTACCGAGCCGGAAGTGTGCGGGCCCGCGCGCAACCCATGGAATCCGGATTTTTCGCCGGGAGGCTCCAGCGGCGGCGCCGCCGCTGCCGTTGCTGCTGGCATCGTTCCGGCGGCGCATGGCAGCGATGCCGGGGGCTCAATTCGCATTCCCGCCTCAGCCTGCGGATTGGTTGGACTGAAGCCAACCCGGGGGCGGGCGCCTTCCGGGCCCAATGCGGCCGAGGGCTTTGCGGGCATGTCGCAGCACCATGTGCTCACGCGCAGCGTTCGGGATTCCGCCGCCTTTCTTGATGCCGTTGCGGGCCCCGAACCCGGCGACCCCTATCATCCGCCTTCCCACGAAGGCTCGTGGCTTGATGCGCTGCTGCATGCTCCGGGCGCGCTGCGCCTTGGGCTCATTCGGGACTCCTTCAATGGAGCGCCCGTGCACTCCGAAGTGATGCGGGTTTTGGAAGACGCCGCGCGTTTATGCGAAGCGCTGGGCCACCGGGTGGAGGAGGCGAGCGCGCCTCTCGCTCCAGAGCAGCTGCGAGATTGCGCCAATCTGATTTTTTCGGCGCATGTTCACGCGGATATCCAGGCGCGCTGCCGCCTGCTGGGACACCAATTACGCCGCGGGGATGTGTCGTACGTAACCTGGAGAATGGCGCAGCTCGGCGCCGAATCCAGCGCCAGCGAGTATGCTGCGGCCTTGACGCATATCCATTACATTGGGCGCCGGATGGGGGAATTTTGCAGTAACTACGATATTTTGCTCTGTCCCACGCTGGCGGCGCCGCCGCCGCGCCTGGGCATGATTGACATGAACAGCGAAGACATCAAACGCTATATGGAAATCACCAGCCTCTATACCGCCTTTACGCAGCTGTTCAACGTTACCGGCCTGCCTGCCGTATCGCTGCCGCTTGGACGGTGCGCGGAAGGTCTGCCCATCGGCGTGCAGTTCGCTGCGCCGCAGGGAGGCGAGGCGCTGCTGCTGCAACTGGCGGCGCAATTGGAAAGCGCGCAGCCGTGGACCGGTTTGTCGCCAATCGCCGGAGCGTCCGCCTGATGGCGCGCCCATTGAATGTGGTGATTCTTGCCGCCGGCAAAGGCACCCGGATGCGCTCGGCCCTGCCCAAGCCATTGCACCTTTTGGGCGGCAAGCCCCTGCTTGCGCATGTGCTTGAGGGCGCCCGCCACCTGTTGGCGGAGCGAGTTATCGTGGTTTGCGGACACGGCGCCGAACCGTTGCGCGCCGCCTTTCCCGATGCCGGCATCGGGTGGGTCCTGCAGGCGGAGCAACTCGGCTCGGGACACGCGGTGGTCCAGGCTCTGCCCAAGCTCAACCCCCGGTCAAGAGTGCTGGTTCTCTACGGCGACGTGCCGCTGGTCCGCAAGGAAACGCTTGAGCGTTTGGTGGCGGACGACGAGGCTGTGACGCTGTTGACCGCCAACATGGAGGACCCCGCGGGCTATGGGCGCATCATCAGAAATTCCGATGGTTCCGTGGCGGGAATTGTGGAGCATGCGGATGCCACGCCTGATCAGCTCCGAATTGGAGAGATCAACGCAGGGCCCATGGCCGCGCCGGCCGAGTGGCTGGCTGGCGCCTGCCGGGCGCTCAAGCCGGCGGGCGCCAGGCAGGAGATTTGCCTTACGCATACCGTCGATATTGCGCTCGATGAGGGCCTCCCGGTTTGTGCGGTTCGCGCGCAGGATGCCGACGAGGCGCTGGGTGTCAACAGCCCGTCGCAACTGGCCGATGTCCAGCAGGTTCTGCGCCGCCGCCGCGCCGAAGCCCTGATGGAGCAAGGTGTTCGCATCGCCGACCCCCGGCGTATCGAAATCCGCGCCGAAGTAACCGCCGGCACGGATGTATTTCTTGACGTGGGCGTGGTGCTGGAAGGAGAAATACGGCTCGGCAACGGCGCGAGCATTGGCCCTTACAGCATGGTCTCGAATTCGGTCCTGGGTGCCGATGCGCGCATCAAGGCGCATTGCGTGGTGGAAGGCGCCCGCATCGGGGCCGGCGCCCGCGTGGGGCCGTTTGCCCGCATTCGGCCCCGCACGCAGCTGGATGCCGATACCCGCGTCGGCAATTTTGTGGAAATCAAGAACAGCGAACTGGGCGAGGGCGCCAAGGCTTCGCACCTCAGTTACGTAGGCGATTCCCGTGTGGGCGGGAACGTCAATATTGGCGCCGGCGTTATCACCTGCAATTACGATGGTCGCCAAAAGCACCGCACCGAAATCGGCGAGGGGGCGTTCATTGGTTCGGGCGTGGAATTGGTGGCGCCGGTTGAGGTGGGAGCGGGCGCGGTGGTCGGCGCGGGCTCCACCATCACCAAGCGGGTCCCCGCCCAACAGTTGACCGTAGCCCGTTCACGGCAGAAAACGCTGCCGCTGAAAAAACGCTGACACGGTCCATTCCGGCATGTGCGGAATCGTTGGAGTTGCCGCAAAACGCGATATTGCGTCCTTGCTGCTCGAAGGGCTGCAACGCCTGGAGTATCGCGGCTACGACTCGGCAGGAATTGCGCTGCGGCTGGCTGGCGGCGAACTGCGGCGGTTGCGCCGCGCAGGCTTTGTTTCGCGCCTGATCGAAGATTTTGAGCGGGACCCAATGGCGGGCGAAGTCGGCATTGCCCACACGCGCTGGGCCACGCACGGCGCCCCCACCGAGCGCAATGCGCACCCTCTTTTTTCCGGGCGCGAGGTGGCGGTGGCGCACAACGGCATCGTCGAGAACTACGAACAGCTCAGGGATCAACTCGCGGCCAGCGGCGTGAGTTTCTCCAGCGACACCGACACCGAATGCATCGCCCATCTGGTTGCGCTGGAACTTCGCGCGGGCAAGGACCTGGCTGCGGCCACCCGGGACGCGCTGTCGCAATTGGTCGGCACATATTCCGTTGTGGTGCTTGCCGCCGCCGAACCGGGCGCTTTTGTGGCCGCCAACCGGGGCGCTCCGATGGTGGTGGGGCTGGGCGAGTCGGAGAATTACGCCGCTTCCGATATTTCCGCGCTGTTGCATGCAACGCGGCGCTACCGGTTCCTGCGCAACGGGGATATCGCCTTAGTCCGCGCGGACCGCGTGGAGATTTCCGGGCCTGCGGGCGAGGCGGTGGACCGGCCTTTGGTGGAAAGCGAGTTCGGTCCCGAATCGGTCGAGCGCGGCGCTTATCGTCACTACATGCAAAAGGAGATTTTTGAGCAGGCGGGGGCGGTGCGCAACACCCTTCGGCCGCTGATTGTCGAAGGACTGCCGGACCACTTCCTTTTCGGCGCCGAACTCGCCGGTCGGTTTGGCGACATTGCGGCGGTGCATATCGCCGCCTGCGGCAGCGCCTACAACGCCGGCCTGGTGGCCCGGCAGTGGCTGCAGGAACACGCCGGCATGCCATGCACCGTGGAAATCGCCAGCGAGTACCGCTATCACCCGCCGCCCTGCCCCGAGAATTGCCTGTATCTCGCCATCTCGCAGTCTGGAGAAACGGCCGACACCCTGGCGGCTACGCGCCTTGCGCTTGAGCGCGGCTACCTGGGCGTGGCGGCCTTGAGCAACGTGGCCACGAGCAGCCTGGTGCGCATGGTGGAGCACAGTCTGCTGACGCGTGCCGGACTGGAGGTGGGCGTGGCTTCCACCAAGGCGCTGCTGACCCAGTTGGTGGCGCTTGCCATGATGACCCTGGCGCTTGCCCGCCAGCAAGGGAAACCGGATCAGGATGTCCGCGCCCTTACTCAGCAGGTTGCGGCCCTGCCGGACCTGATAGAGCAATTGCTGGAAATGGATGCCCGGATGGAGCAACTTGCCGGGCACTTCGAGAACCGCGGCCATGCGCTGTTCCTCGGCCGCGGGCCTATGTGGCCGGTGGCGATGGAAGGCGCGTTGAAGCTCAAGGAACTGTCCTATATCCACGCGGAAGCGTATGCCGCGGGCGAACTCAAGCACGGCCCCCTGGCGTTGGTGGATGACAGCATGATGGTGGTGGCGCTGGCGCCGGACGATGGGTTGTTGCCCAAGCTGCGAACGAACCTGGAGGAAGTTCGCGCGCGCGGGGGACAGCTGTTTGTGGTGTCCGCGCCGCGCGCTGACCTTGGCCGCGAGGATGGAATGATCGTTGTCAGGTTGCCAGCGCCGTCCACCAACCTCCAGGCTCCCGTGCTCTATACGGTTCCGTTGCAACTGTTGGCCTATCACGCAGCCGTTCGCAAAGGCAACAACGTGGACCGTCCACGCAACCTCGCCAAATCGGTAACCGTGGATTAACCCGCCGATTGCCTTCAGGCAAGACGGGCGAGCACAGGGGCGTGGTCGGAGGGCCGGTCGAGTTTGCGCGGCGCGGTGTCGATTTGCGATGCGCGGCACTGGGCGGCCAATTCCGCCGACAGCAGGATCAGGTCGATTCGAAGCCCGCGGTTGCGCCGAAAGCCCGCGGCGCGGTAGTCCCACCAACTGAATGAATCCGCGGCTTGCCTGAAAAGGCGAAAGCTGTCCCGCAGCCCCAGAGCCTGCAGCGCCTGCAATTGCGCCCGCTCGGGCTCGCTGCACAGGATCCTGTCGCGCCACTCCTCCGGATCGTGCACATCGCGGTCGTCGGGCGCAATGTTGAAATCGCCCATAACCGCCAGTCGAGGCCAGCGTTCCAATTCGCTGCGCAGCCAGCCGGTCAAAGCCTTAAGCCAGCGCAGTTTGTAATGATAGTGATCGTGGCCCACTTCCTTGCCGTTGGGCACGTAGAGATTGATAACGCGCGTGTCGCCAACCGTTGCTGCAATCGCCCGCGCCTGCGGATCGTCCAGGCCCGGGATTCCGGTGAGCGGACGCGACACCGGGCGGCGGGTCAGGAGAGCTACGCCGTTATAGCTGGGTTGTCCGTGCGTAAGACAGAAATACCCCAGCTCCTGAAAATCCTGCGCTGGAAAATCCTCGTTGCGGCACTTCAACTCCTGAAGGCCCAGCACATCCGGAGCGCGGGTCTCAAGCCAGTCCACCACCTGGTTGCTGCGCACCCGCACCGAATTCACGTTCCAACTGGCGATGATCATGGCCGCTTGCCCGGCTGCGAAGGAATCAGGAGCCTGGACCGCCAACCTTGATGTGAATGTCGCCCACCCGTTCCGCGCCGGCTGTTACATGATCGCCCGGTTTTACCGGACCCACGCCGGCCGGCGTTCCGGTAAAGATCACGTCGCCCGGCTTCAACTCAAAATACATGGAAATTTGCGCAATAAGTTCTTCGGGTTTGCGAATCATGCTCTTAAGGTCCGCTTCCTGCCTGAGCTTGCCATTTACCGCCAGCCAAATGCGGCCCTTGGCCGGATGCCCAATGCTGGATGCCCTGCGCAACATGCTCACCGGCGCGGAATAGTCGAAGCTCTTGCTGGTTTCCCAAGGCTCGCCCTGTTGTCTCGCGTTTTCCTGCAGGTCCCGGCGCGTGAGGTCGATTCCCACCCCGTAGCCGTACACATGGTCCAGCGCTTCCTCCACCGGTATGTTCAGACCACCTCCCTGCAGGGCCACCACCAGTTCCACTTCATGATGCAGGTTCTTTGTTTGGGAGGGGAAAGGAATTTCTCCGCCGTTCGGCAGCAGGGCATCGCCCGGCTTCATGAATACCGGAGGCTGTGGAACCAGTTTTCGGTCCATTTCCTGAATATGGTCGAGGTAATTCCAGCCCACACAAAATATGCGGCGCACCGGAAAGCGCCGTTCGATTCCCTTAACCGCAAGGCTGGGACGATAATAGTCAAACAATTCGGCCATAACATGCGGCGCTGCGCCTTATGGGCACTCAGCGTCAAGCGCCAACTTTCCCGGATTTTTCCGAACGGGTCAAGATGCGCCGGCTTCCCGGATACACCCGCTTCCTGCTTTCCGTAACATTTAGCAACGCAACCCCGGTGCGCAGGCGTTATCCTCTCGCGCATGCGAGAGTTTGACCTGATTGTTGTGGGGGGCGGCAGCGGCGGGTTGGCGGCGGCGCAGCGGGCGGCTGAGTACGGCGCCAAAGTGGCCCTGCTCGAGTGGGACCGTTTGGGAGGCACCTGCGTTAATCGTGGCTGCGTGCCCAAGAAGATCATGTGGCATGCCGCGGAACTGGCGCGCCAGCTCAGCGATTCCCGCGAGTACGGGTTCCGGCTGTCGCTGGAAGGCCACGACTGGCCTGATCTGGCGCGCCGCCGGGGCCGCTATATCCGCCGTCTGAACGCAATCTACGCGAAAAACCTAAAGCGGCGCGGTGTGGAGCGCATCGCCGGACACGCCGCCTTTTCCGGGCTGCGGGCCGTTGCCGTCAACGGCAGCGAATACCGGGCCCGGCGCATTCTGATTGCCACCGGGGGGGAGCCCGTCGTGCCGGAAATTCCCGGCGCGGATCTCGGCGGCACGTCGGACGACTTTTTCCAACTCGGCAGCTGCCCGCGCAGGGCGGCGGTTGTGGGCGCCGGGTATATCGCCGTGGAACTGGCCGGGATTCTGCGGGCGCTTGGCTCGGAAGTAACGCTGCATTTACGCCGCAAGTCGGTGCTGCGGCGCTTCGACGAGATTCTCCAGAAGGCCTGCCTCGAGGGACTTTCCCAATCCGGTGTGCGCATCGTTACGGATTTTGTGCCAGCCGCTGTTGATCGGGATTCTGATGGCCTGCGCATGGCCTCTTCTTCGGGCGCGCGCACGGGGCCCTTCGATACGCTCCTGTGGGCCGTGGGCAGGCGCCCGTTGGTGCGCGGCCTTAATCTGGAGGCAGCGGGCGTGAACTGCGATTCCCGCGGCGCAATCGAAGTGGACGCATGGCAGGAGACTACCGCCGCCGGCGTGTTCGCGCTGGGCGATGTAACCGGACATCATGAGCTTACGCCGGTAGCGATTGCCGCGGGACGGCGCTGGGCGGACCGGCAGTTTGGCGGAATGGCGAAACGCAGGATGGACTACAGCAACATACCTACGGTGGTTTTTGCGCATCCCCCACTGGGTTCGGTTGGCCTTGGCGAAGAGGAAGCGCGGGCCGCGCACGGCGATTCGGTCCGTTGCTACCGCTGCGAATTCGTGCCGCTGTACTACGGCATTGCCGCGCACAAATCCAAAGCCCGCATGAAGCTGGTTACCGTGGGCGAGGAGGAGCGCGTGGTGGGATGCCACCTGGCGGGCCCCGGCGCGGATGAAATGCTGCAAGGTTTTGCCGTGGCGGTAAGGATGGGCGCTCGCAAGGCGGACCTCGACGATACGATCGCCATTCATCCCACCGCCGCCGAAGAACTGGTCACCATGCGGGGTTAAGGATTCAGCAGTTCCCGCGTGTCCGGGCGCCGCCCGTGCCATATGGCGAAACTCTCGGCGGCCTGTTCCACCAGCATGCCCCATCCGTCATGCACCGAACGCGCTTCGCCCTGGCGCGCCCATGCAACGAAAGCCGCCGCCGCTTTCCCGTATGCCAAATCGATACAGTGCGCCCCCTGCGCCAAAGCGTGATGCAGGGCGGGAGGCTTGCCTGCCAGTCCAGCGGAACTGGCGTTGATAACCAAGTCGGCCGCCGCTCTGGTTTCCGCTTTGGGACCGGCTACCCGGATAGCGCCGAGCGGAGAGAAGCGCCGCGCCAGCTCCAGCGCGCGGTCGCGCGTGCGGTTGACGAGCGTGATGGCGGCAATGTTTGCGCCAAGCAGAACGGGGACCACCCCGCGCGCGGCGCCTCCCGCCCCGATCATCCATACCGATGCGCCTTCAAGTTCCAGGCCAAGATTATTCCGCAAGTGGCGGAGCAGGCCGGGGCCGTCCGTATTATCGCCGTGAATGCGACCGTCATCGCCGAGGGTAAGGGTATTGGCCACTCCGCCCAGCCGCGCCTCGAAACCGAGGGAATCGCTCAGCGCCGCGGCCTCCTCCTTGAGCGGCACGGTTATGTTGCATCCGCGGCCGCCATCTTCCATGAAACGCTTCACCTCCGCCGAAAGCGAACCCGGTTGCACCTCGACCCGCCGGTATTCCAGCTTCATGCCGAATTGCGACGCAAAGCGGCAATGAATTTCCGGTGATCGGCTGTGACCGATTGGCTGTCCCATTACGCAGTAGATTGCCGTCATATGCCCTAGGCCTCTCACGGGCGCGAAACTAACAGAATTGATTTAATCGCCTTGTAGCGGCTCAGCGAAATAAACGATGTTGATTGTCTGATAAACTACCGGCACGGGACAACACAACCCGTTGGCTATGCGCGAATGGTTCGCGATGTTAGTTAAGAAGTTCCTCTTCGGAGGGGAAACAGAAACAAACTGGAGGCATTTTCATGACCAGTACTGAACGCAAACTTCTCGCCCTTGCCCTGAGCGCGGCCTTGGCGGCCGGCGCTGCCGGGACGGCTGCTGCTGCCAGCGTGGGAACCTTCGACGCAGGCGGAACGGCCTCCACATCGTTTGACGGCCACGGCGACGACGACGAAGGCAGTTGCGGCGAAGGCAGCTGTGGCGACGGTGACGACGACGGTGACGACGATGAAGGCAGCTGTGGCGAAGGCAGTTGCGGCGAAGGCAGCTGTGGCGGCGGCGACGAATAATTCTGAATTGCTGCTATTACAGTAGCTTCTTCAGAAA
This sequence comes from Gammaproteobacteria bacterium, assembly GCA_007571315.1. Lineage (GTDB taxonomy): Bacteria > Pseudomonadota > Gammaproteobacteria > Steroidobacterales > Foliamicaceae > Foliamicus. Next base: position 11,137 of record RKRP01000006.1, on the reverse strand, counting down.
GCAGTCGGCGAATGGATAGGTTCGCCGGCTGCTTCGTCTAATCCGTCCGGTTTGAGAGGACCGTTGATTTACCGGGCTGGACCCGGGTTTCAGGGGGGATTGTGATTCCTCCAGCTTTCTTTTCTGAGCCTGCCTGCGTTGTCTGGCTTCCCCCTAACCGCGTTTGCCGGGCGATTCCGCCACACGGAGCGGCACGGCCTGCTGTGAATAGGCCCTGAATGAAGGCGAGTTGCCCCTGGTCGCTAGGGGTCAGTTCCGCTTACCAGGCCTATCACGATGAAGAGTGGGGCGTGCCGGCGCTGGCCGACTCCACTCATTTTGAGTTTCTGGTACTGGAGTCGGCCCAGGCCGGATTATCTTGGCGGACCGTGCTGCACAAGCGCGGCGGTTATCGAAAGGCATTCGCCAACTTTAATCCGCAGCTTGTCGCGCGCTACGGAGAAAGGGAAATTGAGGCCTTGGCCCGCGACCCGGGCATTATCCGCAATCGGCAGAAAATCCACGCCGCGGTGGGCAATGCTGCAGCTTTCCTGCGGGTGGCGGAGGAATACGGGTCGTTTACCCGTTATATCTGGCAGTTTGTGGGCGGGGCGCCGATCGTCAACCGATGGACCCGTCAGGATCAGATTCCGGCAAACTCGCCACAATCGGATCGTTTGTCCCTGGACCTCAAAGCCCGCGGCTTCAAGTTTGTGGGTTCCACGATCATGTATTCCCACATGCAAGCCTGCGGCCTTATTAACGACCATTTGGTGACCTGCTACCGTCATGCGCAATGCCGCCAGGCCTGGGTCAAGACAAAACACTCGTCTATTGCCTGATTGCGAGTGGCTCATCCCCCTCTCGCCGACATATTGCGCCGGTGGTGGCATCGCGAATTTCGGTGGGTCCTTTCAGGGGGCCGCATTCTCCCTTGAGTATCCAATCCACCCGATCAGCGAAGTAGTCCCGCGCGGCCTTCGCGTTGCGCGCCGGCGGTTTGCCGTGCGGATTGCAGCTTGTTGAAACCAGAGGGGAGCCCGCGGCCCGGCACAGCGCGGAAGCCAGGTCATGCGCGCTGCGGCGCACAGCAAGGGTCCTGCGGCCGCCGGTAATCCAGTCCGGCGCTCCGGGCATTGCGCCAGCGATCCAGGTGATACCCCGGCTTTGAAGCAATTCATCGCCCTTGGGCAGCCTCGCCAGCTCCTCTGCCCAGCCGTCGAATTGCGCCCATTCTGCGGCAATCAGAATTACGCCCAGCGATCGTTCCCGGCCCTTCAGCGCAAGAATGCGCTCAACCGCAGCCTCGTTTTCCGGCAGGCAGCCCAGTCCGTACACCGATTCGGTGGGGTATGCGATGACCCCGCCGCTGCGCAGGATGCCTGCGGCTCGCGCAATACGCGGGTCAAGATCCGCCGGCCCGTTTTCGGTCAACGCCTTGTTCGACCCGCCGTCAATTTCCTCGGGCGGCGCGCGCCGGCAGCGGGGCGCCCGCTGCGCGGCGGCGGCTTGATGGCGAGCGCCTCTTCAAGTGTTACCGTGAACACGGACAGATGATCAGGCAGCCGCAGGTAGCGTGGCCGGACCTTTCCGCCGCGTTCTCCGATTTGCACGTAGGGCCCTTTTGCTCCGCAGCCCGCGAATATCGGACGGCCATTGCTATTTTGCCCCAGCTTGCGCGGCAGGCTGAGCAGGGCCATGGCTTCATCAAGGGTGACGGCATAAGGAGAAATATCTGGTGGCAACGAGGCGTACTCAGGCTTTTTCTCGCCGCGCTCACCGTGCTGCACAAAAGGCCCCCAGCGCCCCCGCCCGGCAAAAACCACCTCGCCGGTCTTCGGGTGCGTTCCAAGTTTCCGGGGCAGCGACAGCAGCTTGAGGGCTTGCTCAAGGGTGACCGTGTCTTCGCTCAAGTCTTCCGTTAGCGAGGCGTAACGCGGCTTGTTGCCGCCGTCGCGGTTCCCCAACTGCACAAACGCCCCAAGCCGTCCGTGCCCAGCGTAAACGGGCTGCCCGCTATCGGGGTGCTTGCCCAGCAACCTGGGGCCCCGCAGCATTTCCACGGCCTGCTCCAGGGTGATGTCCTCATACTTCAATCCCCCGCGCAGCGAGGCCACCGCCGGTCGATGATCCTCGGTGCGCTCGCCGAGTTGAACGAAATAGCCGAAAGGACCGAGGCGCGCATACACGCTTTCTCCCGTGTCCGGGTGTTTGCCAAGCAGTCGGCTGGGGCGTTCTTCGGTTCCTTTCAGCGTGCGCTTTTTGTCGGCGAGTTGCTGCGAATAATGGCTCCAGAACTCGTCCATTAGCGGCACCCAGCGCTTCTCCCCGTTGGCGACGGCGTCCAGCGATTCCTCCATGCCGGCGGTAAAGTCGTAATCCACGTAATCGCTGAAGTGGCGGCTTAAAAAATCCGCCACCAGCCTGCCTTTCCGGGTGGGCACGAAGGCGCGCTTCTCCATCAGGGCGTACTCGCGGTCCCGGATTTTCCGAAGCGTCTCGGCGTAGGTGGACGGACGGCCGATTCCATGATCCTCCAGGGCCTTCACCAGGCTGGCCTCGTTGTAGCGGGGCGGAGGTTCGGTGAAATGCTGTTCGGACGCCAGGTCCTTCACGGCGAGCTTCTCGCCCTGGGCCAGACGCGGGAGCGATTTGTCCTTGCTGTCCGCCGACTGCGCCAGAACCTCAAGGAAGCCCGGATGCGCGAGCGTGTTTCCGATGGCTTTGAAGCGCCCTGCCGGCGGGTCCGGACACTCGCCGTTGCCGCTGCCGTTTGCGCCCGGAATCAGCGTGGCAGCGACGCGGTCAAACACGGCATCGCTCATTTGGCTGGCCACGGCGCGCCGCCAGATGAGGTCGTAGAGCCGGAACTGGTCGGTGTCGAGATGCGATTTAAGGGCTTCCGGCGGACGCTCCGTGCTGGTGGGACGAATCGCCTCATGGGCTTCCTGGGCGTTGCGCGTTCGAGTGCGGTAGCGCCGCGCCGCCCGCGGCAGGTATTCTGCGCCCAGGTTGTTCCCGATGTAATCGCGGATTTCGCGGATTGCTTCCGCGGCCAGTTGCACCGAATCGGTGCGCATGTAGGTAATCAGCCCCACCGCGCCGTTGCCGGTGTCCACCCCTTCGTACAGGCCCTGCGCCACGCGCATAGTTCTTTGCGCCTGCATTCCCAGTTGCCGGGAGGCGGCCTGCTGCAGCGTTGATGTCGTAAACGGCGGCGGCGGGCTGCGCCTGGCCCTTGTTTCGGCAATCTTCTCTACGCTCAGATGGCCGTGTTCATTCGGCGCCTCGCCGCCGCCCATGGCCGCCAGCAGCGCTTTCCGGGCGCGTTCCGTTTCGGTCGCATCCCTCAGGGAGAATTTCTTCAGTTTCTCTCCGCCAAGCTCCGCCAGCGCCGCTTCAAAATCCTTGCCCGACTTTTGCAGGCGCGCGGTAACAGTCCAGTACTCGCGGGGCTTGAATCGCTCGATTTCCTTTTCCCGCTCCACAATCATCCTCAAGGCCGGACTTTGCACCCGTCCTGCCGAAAGCCCGCGCGTTAAGGTTCGCGAAAGAAGCGGCGAAAGCGTAAATCCGAGCAGCCGGTCCATGCAGCGGCGGGCCTTTTGCGCCTCGACCAGCGGCATGGCCACATCCCTGGGCGCCCGCACCGCTTCGGTTACCGCTCGGCGAGTGATCTGGTTGAATGCCACGCGGTGCACCTGCTTGCCCTTGAGCGCGCCCTGGTTGCCGAGCAACTCCAGCAGGTGCCAGGCGATCGCCTCGCCTTCGCGGTCCGGGTCGGTGGCCAGGTACAGGGCGGGCATTTTCGCCAGCGCCGACCGGATCCGCTGCACCGCGGCTCTGGAACTTTCCAGCGGCTCGAACTCCATCTTGAAGCCATTGCGGGTGTCGATGGAAAGGCCGCCCTGCTTCAGGTCGCGCACATGCCCGTTACAGGCCAGCACCCGGTATTTCTGGCCCAGGTAGCGCTGCAGGGTGCGCGCCTTGGCAGGAGACTCCACCACGATAACGCCTCCTTTGGCCGTATCGGGAGCGGCGCCTGTCATTGACGATCTGCCTGTCTTGCGAAGTTCATCACAACGAAAATCATTTGCCTTGCTTATAACTACCTTAATGCCTGTCTGAAAAACAAGATGGCATCCTAGCATTGTCTGGCCCCGGTATTGCAAGAGTTTGAGCGTCTGTTCTCTCCTCTCGGCGGGGACGCATGAATACATCCCCGCAGCTCATATCCGGCATCGTGCGCGCCAAGCTATTGGCGCGCCCTCCAACGCTCCGGCGAGAGGAAAAACAAGACATTCAAACCCTTGCAATACCACCTGGTTAAAGCCCCTTTGCTGTCTCTCGCGGGGAGGGGGCTAGTGAAGGGCGGGGAAGCACGACGCTCTTGCAATACCAAGGTTAGGCGCTGGCTTGAAAGCGCCCGTCTGGCAGTGAAGCGATGCGGCCCTGAATCTCGAGCCGGGCGAGTTCGGCGGACACTTCGGCCGCGCCGAGGCCGGTTTCTCTCACCAGATCATCAACGCTTTGCGGTTTCTGGTTAAGCAGCTGGCCGAACAGCGGCAGTTCCTCCAGGCTCGGATGGGCCGGCTTCGCGTTGTCGGCGCTTCGCGCGGCAGCTTGCAGCAATGGCGGCAATTCCACCAGCACATCCTCGGGCCTTTCCACCAGATTGGCGCCGTTGCGGATCAGCGCATGACAGCCTCTTGAGACGGGGCTGTAAATCGAGCCGGGCACTGCAAACACTTCGCGTCCCTGCTCAGCCGCTGCGCGGGCGGTAATGTTGGCGCCGGATCTTTTGGCGGCCTCTACCACCACTACGCCCGCCGAAATTCCGCTGATGATGCGGTTGCGCCGCGGAAACATCCACTGCGCCAGTGAAGCGCCGGGCGGATTTTCCGATATCAGGGCGCCTTTGGCGGCGATGCGCCGCGCCAGTTCCGCGTGGCGGCGCGGATACACTTGATCGAGGCCGTGAGCGCATACGCCCAGCGTGCTTCCGCCGCAGTCCAGGGCCCCCTTGTGAGCCGCCGCATCAATGCCTTCGGCCAGGCCGCTGGCGATGCAAAGGCCGCGGCGGGCCAGCGCGCGCGCAAAGTCGGCAGCGGTTGAGCGTCCCAGGGGCGTAGCCGCGCGGCTTCCGACGATTGCGATTTGCGCCTGCGCCAGCGTATCCAACTGTCCGAGCGCGAACAGCGCCAAGGGCGGGTCGTGAATTTCGCGCAGCAGAGCCGGATACGAGGGATGGCTGATTGGAACCAGGTGCGCGCCGTCGTCTTCAAGCCATTGCATGCAACGCCGCAATTCGGCGGCATCGGGCCGCGCAAGCCACTTGAGAGCCTGCTGCTGAAGGCCCGCGGCGCGCAATTCGGCGGCCGGAGCCTTGATGAGCGTGGCGGCATCGCCATAGCGCTCCAGCAGTTGGCAGCGCAAACGCTGCGGCGCGCCGGGGCACAAGTGAAGAGTGATCCAGGATTCTGCTTCCATGCCCGGAAATCCTTGAGCGATTGTGTAAAAATAACACAACTGCCGCGCCCCGCGCACCCTGCCAATGGCTGAACTCAAAATCCTCACGTTTCCCGACCGCAGGCTGCGGCTGAAGGCCCGGCCGGTAGCAGCGGCCAGCGACCGTTTGCGGCGCCTCGCCGACGCCATGCTGGCGGCCATGTACGCCGCCGGGGGCGTGGGTCTGGCGGCCACGCAGGTAAACGTGCAGTTGCGGCTGCTGGTTATGGACACCTCGCTGGAGCGTGATTCTCCGCAATGCCTGGTAAACCCGGAGATCGTTGATGCCTCGGGTGAGGTCATCAGCGAGGAAGGCTGTCTTTCGGTGCCGGAATTCACGGCCGAAGTATCCCGCGCGCAGCGGGTGTCCGTGCGCGCCCGCAGCATTGATATGGAGCCTGTGGAACTGGAGCTTGACGGTCTGGCGGCCATCTGCGTTCAACACGAGATCGACCACCTTGACGGCAAGCTGTTCATCGACTATCTGTCGCCATTGAAACGCCGAATGCTGCGCAAGCGCTTGGAGAAAACCGAACGCGCAAGCCGGCCCGAGGCGGTAGGACTGTAGCGCGAACACCGCGCCTGCGACGGCATGACGCCGCCTGCGAAGATTCTTTTTGCAGGCACGCCCGGCTTTGCCCTGGAAGCCCTGCGGGACCTGCATGCCGCCGGCTACGCCGTGGCGGGCGTGATTACGCAGCCGGACCGCGCCTCGGGACGCGGCCGCAAGCGAAAAGCCTCGCCGGTCAAGGAGTGGGCGCGCGCTGCGGACCTGCGTCTGATTCAGCCATTGCGCTGGCATGACGATGCCCTGCTTGGGTCCCTGCGCGCAATTGGCGCGGATCTGATGGTGGTCGCAGCTTACGGCGCCATTCTCCCGGCGGCCGCGCTTGAGTCATGCCGGCTTGGCGCGATCAACATTCATGCTTCCCTGCTTCCGCGGTGGCGCGGCGCCTCCCCGATTGCGGCGGCGATTCTGGCCGGCGACCAGCGCGCCGGGGTTACGCTGATGCAAATGGATGCGGGCCTGGATACGGGGCCGCTGCTGGCCCAGAGCGAAACGCGGATCAAACCGCATGAGACCGCCGGGGAGCTGGAAGCCCGTCTTGCGCGTTTGGGCGCCGAACTGCTTGTGGAGAATCTTCCGGACATCCTCCGCGGGCAACTCCCGGCGGCGCCACAGCAGGCGCGCCTGGCTACTTACGCGCCCAGAATCACCAGGGAGCAAGCGCGGATCGACTGGTCCTCGCCGGCGGAGCAGTTGGCGCGGGCCGCGCGCGCATACGACCCCTGGCCTGTTGCGCATGCTTTGTGGCGCGGCCGCGGCGTTCGTTTCTGGGGCGCGACCGCCCTGAAGGACTGCGATGCCGAGCCCGGCCGGGTTGTGCGCGTTGGGCGTGAAGGAATGGACATTGGCGCCGGGAACGGCGTTTTGCGGCTGCGGGAGATTCAACTGCCCGGGCGGCGGCGGATGCCGGCGGAGGACGCGGCCCGCGGCGCTCCCTTAGCCGGGGCCCTTTTCGCGTGACGGGTTCGCACTATGCGGGCTAGCATCGCTATCCGCCGGAGCAGCGCAATGGCGGTGTACGGAGTGCTGCGGGGACGCAGCTACGCCAGGGCGCTGAATGATGCCGGCCACTGCCGCTTTCCGCAGGAACGGCAGGCCCTGGCATCGGAACTGATTCAGGGCGCTTTGCGCTGGCAGCATCGGCACGCCGAGTTGATGCGCCATCTGATGGAGCGGCCTCGCCCGGCGAGCAGGCTGGGCGCCCTGCTTTCCGTGGGACTGTTCCAGTTGAGGCGCACGCGGGTTCCCGCGCATGCGGCGGTGAATTCTTGCGTCGCTGCGGCAAAGGAGTTGCTCTCGCCCGCTCAGGCGCGGCTGGTTAACGCAGTTCTGCGGCGCTATCTGCGCGAGAGTTCGCGGCTCGAATCGGCGGCGGACCGCAGGCCGCAAGGCCGCTTCTCGCATCCAGGCTGGATGATCCGGAGCTTCCGGGCCGCCTGGCCGGGTCATTGGGAGTCCATTTTGCGCGCCGGAAACCGCAAGCCGCCGCTGTGGCTGCGGGTTCATCAAGGCAGAATCAGCCGCGAGGCCTACCGTGCAAGCATGCTGAACCCCCAGGCATGGAATTGCAGCCTGCCGCAGGACCTTCCGAACGGGCTGCAAATCGATCCGCCGAAGCCCGTGTCCCGGCTCCCGGGTTTTTCCGCCGGGATGGTATCGGTGCAGGACGCGGGCGCGCAGTTGGCCGTGCCGCTTCTTGGCATCCAGCCTCGAATGCGGGTTTTGGATGCCTGCGCGGCGCCCGGCGGCAAAACTGCGCAATTGCTGGAAACTTGCCCGGGAATGAAGCAACTGGTGGCGCTGGACTGCGATGCCGGGCGTCTCGACCGGCTCGGCGAGAATCTCGACCGTCTTGGGCTGAAGGCCAACATCCGCCTTGGCGATGCCTTGCAGCCGCGTGACTGGTGGGACGGCCAGCCCTTCGACCGCATTCTGATCGACGCGCCCTGTTCGGCAACCGGCGTTATTCGGCGGCACCCCGACATCAAGCACTTGCGCCGCGCCGCGGACATTGCGCGTTTTGCCCGCTTGCAATCACGGCTTCTGCAAAGCCTCTGGCCACTGCTGACCACCGGCGGACGGTTGCTCTATAGCGTGTGCTCGGTGCTGCCGGAGGAAACCGCGCAGCTAATCGATGGCTTTTTGAGAGAAAATAGAGGGCAAGCGCGCGAGGTGAGGCGATTGGACGGATCGTCGCGGGGATGGGCGCTGCCATTATCAGATCACGGCTGCCAGATACTGCCGGGCAGGCGTTGCGCGGATGGGCATTTCAATGCGCTACTGGAAAAAACTGCTGGGACATCCTGAATCTTCAGGCCGCCGCTGCCGCAGGGGCATCCTGTGCCTGCTGCTGGTCCCGCTGCTCTCCTTGGCCTCGGAAGTCGATGTCCGCCTGGCGTACGCCCGCGCCGCCGAGGGGCAGTGGCTGGTCACTACGCGCGTGGATTTCGAGCTGGATGCCGAGGCCGAGCGGCTGGTGCGGCAAGGGCTGCGGCTGAAGGTGGAGGTGGAATTCAGCGTGGAGCAGCCGCGTCCCATCATTGCCTCCAGGCGGCTGGCCGGTTTTGTTCGCGCGCTCTATCTGGAGTATGACGCCGAGGCTGAACGGTTCGTGGTGGGCGCTCCGTCTGCCGATGCGCGCGCGGAATTCGCCACGATGTTTTCGGCCTTGCGCAAAATCGGCTACCTGACCGATCAGCCGGTCGTCAAGGAATCCGCGCTTGAGCCCGGGCAACCGTACGTGTTTTCGGTGCAGGCGCGCGTATTTCCCGACAATGCAAGCTGGTGGAACCGCAATTTTGCCGGGCGTTTGGGTCTCGGGTTGTGGCTGAACAGCGGCGCCTATACCTGGTCGCTAACCCCGTAACAGCAGGCTTGCGGCCATGGCCGCGACGGCCATCACGAATACTGCCCGGATCATGCCCTCGCCCTTAGACAGGGTTACGCGGGCGCCCAGCCAGCCTCCCGCGCCGTTGCCCGCAGCCAGCGCCAGACCCGCCAGCCACAGGATTTGCGATTGCCAGGCAAAGATTGCCAGCGCCAAGATTGCGCAGGGCAGAATGATGACCACCTTGTACATGTTGACCCGCACAAGATCCATGCCGAGGATGCGGTGCAGCACCGGCATCAGCAGAAATCCCACCCCTACCTGAATGAAGCCGGCCCAGGCGCCGGACAGCAGCAGCGCCGCGTAGCCCAGCCGCCGCCTTGCCGGAGTGACCTGCGCTTGCCGCTGCGCCTTGTCCGGACGGCGCCGCAAGATCGCCAGCGTAATCGCGACCATGCTCAGCGCCACGATGCGATCGAACCACGGTCCCGCGACGCGAACCCCGATCAACGCCCCGGCCCCGGCTCCGATAACGGCGAACGGCGACAGCCAAAGGCCCTTTTTCAGTTCTGTAAAACCGTGTTTGCGGAACGTTTCAAAGGCCACAAGGTTTTGAACGATGATGGCTACGCGCAGCGTCCCGTTCGCCACCGGAGCTGGCAAGCCGGCCAGCAACAGGATCGGCAGGCTCAACATTGAGCCGCCGCCGGCCATAACGTTGAGGAATCCGGACGCGCAGCCCGCCAGAATCAGAAGAGGAAGAAATTCCGGCGGCAGGGATTCGATCATGGCTCCGCCGGCAGGCTTCTTCGCAGCATCTCAGGGAGCTTGCCGGGTTGCAAGGGCGGCAGGGCGGCGGGCGCCGGCCGCGAGTTGTAGGTGTTCCAGAACATTACGTTAAGGCCCCTGAAGCGCCCTTTGCGGCCGTCATGCAGCAAAGCGGCCGCGGCTTTGCCCGAATAGGTGTATTCCAGCCGCGCCCCGGCCTTGTTTTTCATCAGTTCGATGGCATCCAGAGCAGCGCTGGAGGGAAGCGCATAGCCGTCGCCGAAGAATTCCTCGCGAAATTCAACCCGGTCCAGCGCGCCGCCGCCGGGCGCCGGACAGACACCGTCCAGAAGCGAACGCAGGTTCCGCGCCAGCGCGCCTATCTTTTTCTTCGAAGTCATCTGATCGGTCACCACGCGCGCCGCCACGATGCGGGTTGGAAGGCCTGCCAGCGACAGTCCAAAGTCAAGCCCCACGGTGCTGCCCGAGGAGCCGCAAGGCAGATAGATCAGGTCCGGGGCCGGGCAGGCGCCGGACGCAACTTGTTCGGCAAGCTCCAGCGCGGCGCACACGTAGCCGAGGCTGCCGAGCGGCGAGGAACCGCCCAGCGGGATCTCGTACCAGGAATCCTTCCCGGCGAGCAGCCGGGAGCGTATCGCTGCGGTTGCTTCCGCAGACTCGCCAGGCTCCAGCCGCGTTCCCAGCAGCAGATGATGTCGCAGCGTTGCCTCCACGTATGGCGTAGGCGGCTGCGGTCGAACGATTCCCACGCACTGTAGCCCGAACTCGCGGGCGTATAGCGAAGTGGAAAGGATGTGGTTGGATCCCACTGCGCCGTAGGTCAGGATGCCGCGGCATTCGTGTTCGAGAGCCTCGGCGAGCAGGAATTCCAGTTTGCGGAGCTTGTTGCCGCCGTGTTTTGCGCCGCTGATGTCGTCGCGCTTGATCCACGCCGACCGGGCGCCGAGCGCTTCGGCCAATGGGTCGCGCCGGTCCACCGGCGTGGGAGTGTCCGCGATTGCCGTCCATGGAAAGCTGCGCCGGATGGCCTCGCCGTAGGCGCGCGCGCGGGTGCTGCCTGTCATGAGTGTTTGTGCTTCCTGGAGGGCAGTGCGCCTGTTAGCCGAGCTTGCAGTGAGGCGTTATTCGCGGGACAGCGCATTAGGGTTACTGAACCAGTTTGAGCAGGTCGAAATCGAAGCGATGTTCTTGCAGGCGAGCCCGGTCCGTGTTGAGTTGCTCCAGATCGCTGGTTGGGCCGATGCGAACGCGATAATAAGTTTGTCGACCCAATCGGACTGGCTGGACTCGCGCGCTCATGCCAACCAGCGCCAGCCGGGCTTTCATCGACTCCGCCTCCCGCTGGCGGGTAAACGCGCCCAATTGAAGCACGTACATGCCTGGCGTCGCTACCGGTGCGGGAGCAGGGGGCTGCGGTTCCGGAGGGTTTGACGCAGAAGTGCCCGGCTGCGCGGCGCTATTGGCGG
>RKRP01000002.1 GCA_007571315.1 Gammaproteobacteria bacterium | reverse complement strand
TGGCGGAGGGCTGGCCGGTCGTCAAAGCCGCCGGGTTCGCCCTTGCCGCCGCCGCCCTCAAGCACACCATCCACGGCGACCAGCTCCGCGCCTCGCCCGCCGAGGTGATGCGCTACGCGGCCAAAGGCGCGGCCGTGTCCCGCTGAATCGCGCTTTGTAAGCGGCGACTACCGCAAGGTAACCAGCACTTCGTTGCGGCGCAGCTGCGGGATCGTCCATGGCGGGTTGTAGCCCGCCACCCGCCAATCGCCCTTGTGCTCCAGCTCGCGCGCATCCAGCCATGCCACAAGCTTCCTGCGGTTTTCTTCGGCGGCTCTGTCGCGCCAGAGGCCACCGAAGCGGACACTGGCTACCCGGCGCGGCGCCACATCGCGGATCTTCACCATGGGGTTGGTGGGCGCCGGTGCATTTTCCGCCGTGTAGCCCTCCGGCAGGACAAAGCCCATCGTCCAGGCCCGGATACCGTCGTCAGCCAGCTTCGAACCGTTTCCCGCGCCTGAATCGTCCGCGGGGCTCAAGACCACTGGCGCGATCATTTCGATTTTCTCGCCGCGCGGCGCAAGTTCCACCGGCGCGATCATCTGAATCTTCTCCTTGCCCTGGTTGGCGCCGGAGATGTAGCGCACCAGCCAACTGAAGCCAACCCGGCTGGCGGAATCGAAAGCGCGCGGCACCACAACTTCGGCAACGGCATAGGCATCGTATTCGCGCACCTGAAAATCGCCGTCCTCGATCACTACCCGGTGGGCCGGCTCTTCCGCAGCCTTTCCTCCAACCACGGAGCAGGCCGCAACAGTCGTCGCCGTCACAATCCCGAGCAAACCAGCCTTGAGGGATTTGCGCGGTTTCCCCGCCGCGCTTCGCGATTCACTTGCCCAGGCAATACGATCAGGTATTGAAGTCTTCATAGCCACATCCTCAACTTCACCCTCACCCCAATCACTCAAGGAATATACGCTCGCCATTGCCTCCCCGGATTCAACCGCACCGAGGCTTGCGAACAGCGCAAGCGCCCCCAAACACATCTCCCTTGTTGTGACCATGGCCGTGACCACCGTATGATCGGGCCATCCGAGGGATCCGGGGCAGCCTGATGGACACAATTGCGAATGACGTCGCCTGCAAGGCCAGAAGAATCAAGGCGTACCGTTATCTCGGACGAGACTACGTCCCGAATAGTTCGCGTTGTCTACCAACTCCATGTTTCGCTGGCGCGCCCACCAGATTCGCCAGTTCCGAGATCGGCACATTACCGAGTTCCCTCGGTTCAAGCTTGTGCAGTCCGCCGCCGTAGACACACCCCTGTCCGAGCATTGCACTCGGACTAATCTCATTGAGAAGCTGCCAAATCCGTCTCTTCAGTTCGGGCTGCTCAGCGAGGACTCGCGAAATCTGCTCCTTCGGATACAGCATCAGGTAGACGTTCGCTGCGGTGGCCTGGGAGTGATTCAAGATGAAGCGGAACGGTCGACCATTCCTCTTATCGCTTCGCCCCAGGTAAGTACAGACGAACAGTATTCCTGCGCGTACCAAGGCTTCCTGTGCCGACAGAAATAACGCTTCGCAACATCCCGTGACCTTCCCTCCTCCAGATATCGCCATAATGCCGGGTACTTCCTGCCGACCTCAGCCTCCCCCAACCGGCAATCCAGGAGGAAAAGACGACGATCCAGCACGGGGTTTCCGGCGCCGTCTGCCGCCACTTCATCCTTGGGAAGGTGTCGCGGGCTGGGCAGTATTGGTCGAAACGCCTCGTAGGGCAGCTCACGACGCTCGATTTCCTTCGCCGTCAGAATGAAATAGCTGTTGTCTCCGGTCACCAAACCACGCTTTATTTTGAAGAAATCCCCGAGAACCGGGGTATCGCAACGATTGAATCCCTCCTTCAGCGGATATCGCGTCCACTTGGGATCCCGGCGTAACGTGCCCACCTTGATCAGGCGCTCCACCTTCGGCTTTTTCAATGATCCGCCATAGGTGAACCGGACCTCTTGCCTTGGTTGCGGCTTCTCATTGCGGAACCAGACAACCGCCGAAGAAACCAGCGCATCGCCAAACTGAACATCGTTTGGGTCGAAACGGTGGATATGCAGAAGCTGGACTCTGTCCAGCAGATAGAGCTTTATCGACTAGCCGTAGTTTACGTCCATGAATTCCCTCGGTATCAACCAGCCAGCAAGACCGCCGCTCGCCATCCAGGCGTGGCTCAATCCAAGGAAGTAGCAATACAACCCGGCAAGCCCACTGATTTTGACGCCGCAAGCCGATTGGGTATGCGCTCTCAGTCGCGTCTTCTCCCCGTTACCGATATGGTGATGACGCACATACGGGGGATTGCAAATGAGAAGATTAAATCGTTGCGGCTCTGGTGGTGCGACAGTCTTGGTGAAATCCCCCAGACGTACATCAAGGCTCGTACCCTCCCACAGCCGTGCCGCCGGAATGCCGTAGTGATCGTCGATTTCGTAACCCACCGCAGCATCGACTCGGCTGCTTGAGAACACTTCGAGCAACGCTGAGTAGAAAGACCCCGTTCCTATGGCCGGATCAATGAAACGCAGCTTCGTGTTGTCGTTCAGGAGCTTCTTCGCATAGCGCAAGATGTCCGAGGCAAGCCCTGTCGGCGTGGCGAACTGTCCCATCCTGTTCCTTTCTGCCTGGGTCTTGCCCGCGTCCAGTCTCTCCTGGAGCGATACCCGACGTTTTTCCATATCCGATGCCGAACGCTTGACCATCTACAGTCCAAACTCCTCAAGGTCGTCAATGCGGTGTAGACGATAGCGGTACCCGGTCCCGTAAAATGGCCCGTCGAGCCAGCATTTCGGGTTTCGTTTCGCACGACTCAATGGCGCGCATTACGCGGCCTCGGTACTCCGTATGTTTCGGTCATTAGTTATCTCAGGATTCTGGTCGCCTCCGATACCTTTTGCTTCTTGCCATCCCGGCGGATCGTTGTGGCTCTCGCGGTATCGTTGTCTTGGTATCTCACTTCAAAATCAATGAAGTTGATTTCTGTGTCATGACCGCCAAAGCACGCATTGAATGCAGCCAGAATCTCGACATCTTCAAGATTCTGCGCCTTGGGGTTCGGGTTACTTCGAGCGTCAGGAACCGTTGCCGGCATTAGGTAGATACAAGGAGGGGGCAATCGATAGTCTCCCAAGTCCGTCAATCGCTCCGTATTCGCTTGCACCTTCGGACATGGCCGCGCAATTGTCCCGCAGACCATATCCCAAATGATTACGCCGTCCACACGTTCCTGACGGGAAATGATCTCCGCGCTCAGGCGAGTGTGAAGTCCCGACCAGGCATTTCGCCTAGGGTCCGCGCCCGGATTGGTGCAAACGCTCCAAATCACAAATTCTTGAGCACTTGCCGGACGTTCGAAGATGTTCGTATTGTTGCCGTCAAGACAGCCCTTGAGTTCGATAACGGCTAACTTCCCGCTGTTCAAGGTCACAGTGTAGTCATGCCGATTCGCTTCGCCCGTTGACCGCCACCAAGCTATGTAGCCGCCGTCCTTCATGTGGTCGAGCACCTGCCGCACGAAGTCTCGTTTGTCCGTCATGGTAGCTGCAAACTGACCACGGATCCGCTCGATTGCTCCCCGAAAAAGACCGCTGTTGTAGAACTCGCGCTCGTCGAGCCCATGCTCGCCAAGGGTGTGAGATTGTGTCTTTAGCGTTTCGGCAAGTTGCTTGATCTGCGTGCGAAGCTCACGATTTTGTTCGCACGGAATTACGCTCATGCGGCTTCCTTCATCTGCCTGTATGCGTGTCTCAAAATGGGCTCGAATACATATTTTGCGAGATGGCGCACGGCCGGAACGACAACCCCATCCCCAGTGAGGTGGTAGGCCTCATTGTAGTTTTCCGGAAGCTTGTAGTCGTCGGGCAATCCCATCAAGCGAGCCGTCTCGTGGCTGGAAATAAGCCTGGTTCTTACATGCTCTCCCTCGACGACAATGACCAGTTGCCTACTGGACCCTCCAGCGGGAGTCCTCAGGCAACCAGCAATGCCATCAAAGCGAACCTCGGCCCGCTGCGTCTTTGTTCCGTGTTGATCAGCGCGTGTGCGCTTGTAAAGCGTGCCGACAGTGCGATGCCCTGATCGTTTCGCCCTATCAACCTTCGCCAGATTGACGTCGCTCATCGTCGAAAGCAGCCGCTGTGTTTCCTTGGATGTATGCCAAATCACGCTTGTTGGCTTGTCCTCAATCAAGTTTTCCAGCCTTGTTTTCCGCACACGGGGCTCGGGGATGGGCCACCAGATCCAGTGTTCACGCAAGTGGTCATCCAGCTTCTGGTAGGCATTTTGAAGAGCCCTTGTGTACCAAACCGGCGACGAGATGGCGTCAGTCATACCAGGCGCCAGATCCAGATCTTTGCGCAGCGCCAGAACAAAAAGTCTTGGGCGTGATTGTGGAAGAAAACGCGCCGCGTCCATGACTACGGCACCGTACCGATAGTCTGCTAGCTTGAGGGCCGAGCAGATTGCGGCGAAATCTCCGCCACCATTGGAAGTCAGCGTTCCACAAACATTCTCCAAAGCAATGAGTTTTGGCGCGCGCCTTTCCCCGATCAACTCTTCCATGAGGGAAAAGAATGGCCAGAAAGTTCCGGATCTATGTCCATCCAAACCTGCGCCGCTGCCCGCAAGTGACAGATCCTGACAAGGGAAGGACCCCCATGCCAAATCGGCGTAGCCGGGAACATCCGAGACCTCTAGCGCGCGAACGTCCCTTGTGTCCAGTACATCGTCGCCCCAATTTCGCCGGTATACACGTGCCTTCTTATGGTCGAAATCGTTGGCGAAAAGGCATGACCATCTTGGGCCAAGTCCCATCCGCACCATGCCGCCACCGGCAAAAAACTCATAGAAACTATACATTAGCGGGCCTCCTTCCCTGTTGTCTCGCAGCACCGATACGTGGCAGCCTCGTTGTTGGCACCCGTAGCGGTGCAACGGCCAATACAAGGCCAAATCGCTCCCTTGCGCCAGTTGGGATCATCGCGTATGCCTGCCGCAGAATTCTGCCGTGACAACGCTTGGTGGTCAAGACTGACAGACAGCGCACGCAAAGAGGATGTGTCTAATAAATAGTCTGCGCTTTCGGCGGTTTCTCAAGCTTCTCTCGATTTTTTTGAATCTCATTAGATCGCTTCTTGATGCTCGCACGATACTCGTTCAAGAGATGCAGTGCCCGCTCCATTTCGTCAAGGCTAGGAATAGGGATGTTCTTGCCGGCCGGCATGTCGTGACCCGAAAACTCAGAGGCTTCTTTCATGGCCCAGAAGATTTTCCGATAGTCCTCATCATCGACCACGACCCGCTTGAGGTTGAGTGTTCTTACATCGGTTCCAAAGCGCTCCACGACTTTGCCCAGCAATACCTCTTCAACCAGCCTTTCCCATGTCTCTCGAAGTTGGGCGTAGAAGCCTACTGCTTGGTGGCGATCAATCACGTTGTTCATTTCTTTCTTCGCCTTTAGTTTGTCCAGATGCTCACGGAGAACGGCAATGCGTTTAGTGACTGGTTTACCTTCCCATGGCTCATCGTCCCGCTCGACAACGCCAAAGCCCAATTCCGCTAATTCGCGAACAACATGAGTGACAACCGGCACTGGGCTTGGAACATGAGAGGCTGCCTTTGACAGCACTTCCGAAAAGAACAGGAGGTTGTGCGTAAAAATAATGACTTGACGCCCGTTTCCTGCCTCTTGCACGAGGCGTTTTGCTACTTGTCGAAGCCGTATGTGATCTAGCGATGACACAGGATCGTCAACGATGATGCCGTGCTGCTTGGGCTGGCCGTTTACATCAGCCAAGAAACAAGCCAATCCGAGCGCCCGTTGTTCACCTTCGCTTAATACATCCTTGCTCGCTACCTTTTGCTTGGCGTCAAGGCTGACTTTGTAGCCGCTCTCGCCCTTCCGACTGTCATCTCTTATCGTGAGGTGCAGGTGCGTGAGACTCAGCGCCTCAGTCTCGGAACGAATTCGGTCTCGAAGTCCCTCGCTGACAAGTTCTTGCCGTAGAGAATTAGCTTTGTGAGACACAGCGTTGGTTTTCGCAGAGCGCTCACACTCCTTAAGTCGTGCCTTTAATTCAAGATTCTGACGGCGAGCAAGAATAATTTGAAGGCTGTCTGCAAGGTGTTTCGTGTCTTTGAGCTGCGACAATCTTTTACTTCGGATTTCTTGTTCAGCATTCTGCTTTGCTGCTTCGAGTATGCGCGCCTCTTGATTCAGAGAATCTATTTCTTCCCTAAGAGCGCGCAACAGACTAAAGTCCAGCGCGGGAAGATCTGAGAGGTTGTCCGCTAATTTCGCTTCGACCAGTTTTGCGCGGTGCTCGGCTGCCGAAATTGCTAGTGCTATTGCTTGTTCTGCCACCTTCCGACGCTTGGTGGTCATTTCCTGAAACTCGGCGAGACGGCTGTTGATGTCTTGCGTAGAGGGAATGCTGAGAAATTTAAGGCTGGACATTATTTCGTCGAGGTCTTGAGTTGCTTGATCAGCATCTTTCTTGGCTGCTCCAGTGACATACTCCTCAAAGCGCAGCAGCCTTTCCGAAGCTTCTTGGCTCAATGGCTGCTGACAGAGCAAGCAAAGAACGCCTTCTTGAGTCGCAGGAGGCGGAACATCTGGGTATGCGAGAATTGAGTATTCTTTGGCGTAGCGAAACATCCGCTGCCATACGTCCGAACCCACGTGAGGCAACGGCTCGGTTGAAAAAAGATCCTTGGCAGCCAATTGCGCCGCCTTGGCAGTTTCATTGGCCCGTGCAATAGCATTTTGCAGCGCGACCACTTGCTTCTCTGAGAGCATCGACTTGAGCGTTGTGAAGTCTTGCTGCAATTGCTTAAGCACACTACTTACGCGCCTGCATTTGCTCGCAAGAACCTCCGGGTCGCTCTCGCCTGAAACCTGGAGCGCATTTAATTCACGTGCGAGACCCTCGTTCCACTTGTTGTTCTCGGCTATTTCTTCGGCTTTGGGAAGATCAGACAAGGGAGTTGTGGGTTGAAGTTTCTCCACGAGTTCGTGAACTTTTGTCCTTGGTGTGAACCCCGCGGGAAGTCCAAGCCTGAGTCTATTGTCAACTTCCGAAATCATCTGACTGATTCGGTTTTGCACCACAGTTAGTGTTTGCCCAAACCGTGTAAGCAACTCAATCTCGTATGGGAGGTAGTCGATGCTATTTCTTGCGTCTACATAGAGCCTGGCGTTATGGCTGTCGAAAACGGACAGGTGTGCTACATCCACAAGGGGTTCGTTCCCATCTGGCCAAATCGCGTCTTGCACATCTTCCTTGCCGTCGATCTTGTAACGAATCCTTGCTTGAGCGGGCTCAGGATTCGCTTCAAGAAAGACATCTGAATAGATCGTGTCCTTTACGAGGGCGCGGCAAATCTTCTTCAAGATACGACAATACCCGCTCTTGCCCGATCCGTTGCCGCCGTATATGAGGGTGATTCCATGCGTCGCGAATGGCAGCACTTGTCCCGTTGCGGGCCGATTGGTATTTTGAACTTCATCCAAAGCACACAAGCGAGCGACTGGCATCACATCAGCATCTTGAATGAGGTGTTTTTGACTCAGTGGAAGACAATCGGGTTCTTCACTAGCCGGAATTTCGTGTTCTCGAAGTAAATTGTTCAATATCGCGGATAAACTCGCATCGTCGATTTCAAGAGAGGTTGCTACTCGTCGAAATGCGTCTTGCTGCCAAGGCTTAAGTGCGGCAACCCAATCAAGTATCGCGCTTATCGCCATAACTCGTAAGGGGGGCTACCAGTGCCAGAGGGTGCCGTCTTCGAGGCGGTTGACGGGCAGGGAGGCGGGGCGGTAGGGGTGCTTTGCCGCGAGTTTCTCGTCGATTTCCACGCCGTGGCCAGGGGAATCGCCGGGATGCAGATAGCCGTTGTCGAAGCGCCAGGCGCGCGGGAATATGGCATCGGTTTCTTCGGTGTGGCGCATGTATTCCTGGATGCCGAAGTTGGGCACGGACAGATCGAAGTGGAGCGCGGCGCCCATGCTTACCGGTGACAGGTCGGTGGCGCCGTGACAGCCGGTGCGCACCTGGTGGAGCGCCGCCAGCGCGGCAATCTGGCGCAGGTGGGTAATGCCGCCGGCGTGGGTGACGGTGCAGCGGACGTAGTCGATGAGCTGGTTCTGAATCAGGTCCTTGCAGTCCCAGATCGTGTTGAAGATTTCGCCCGCGGCCAGCGGGGTGGTAGTGTGCGAGCGGATCAGTTTGAACGACTCCTGGTTTTCGGCGGGCGTAGGATCCTCCATCCAGAACAGCGCGTAGGGTTCCAGAGCCTTGCCCAGGCGCCCGGCCTCAATGGGTGTAAGGCGGTGATGCACGTCATGCAGCAGGTGGGGCGTGAAGCCATATTGTTCGCGCAGCGCGGCGAACAGCGACGGGACGGAGTTGAGGTACTTCTCCGAAGACCAGGTGTTCTCCTCCGGACGGGCCGAAGAGGCCGGCTC
>RKRP01000123.1 GCA_007571315.1 Gammaproteobacteria bacterium | reverse complement strand
TTGCGGGCGGAAAAGCGCCAGGTGGCCGTGCCGGAAGCGCCTTCCCGCTCATTCTCGCGGGCTTCGTCGGGCGTTACGATGAACACCGGGCGCTTGGCCGTTTTCGCCTGCTCAAGGCGCGCGATTTGCTGCGGCGTCAGAACTTCGGCGGGGTTTTGCAGTTCGCCCGTGGCCGCCACCACATGATCGGCGGGCACGGTAATGGCTACATCGTAGTCGCCAAATTCCAGCGTGAATTCGCCTGCGCCCAAAAATTCCTTGTTGGTCCAGCCGTCGTAGTCGGTATAGGCGGCTAGCCGCGGGAACCACTGCGAAATGGCGAAAATGTGGTTGCCCCCGGCGCGCGCGTCGCCGGGGAAGTGCTCGAATCCGCCCCGCGCCCGCACGATGTTGCCATCCACCAGGTTGTAGGCGTACTCCACCGTGAAAACGAACTTGCCGCCTGGCGCCAGCGCGGCGGGCAGGTCCACGCGCATCAGCGTGCCCACGATGCTGTAGTCCAGGGGTTGGCCCGCCGCGCCGCTTACAGCGCGTATCTCATAGCCGAGTTCCGTGTCCCGCATGTATTGGAGCCGGCCAAGGCTGCCGAGGCTGATGCGGGCATCGGCGTTGTCCTGGCCCTCGCTTCCCGCCGCCGCGTCCGTGAAGGTGCGGGTCATTTCCGCGATCGAGTCCCGCCGGAAACGGTTCTGGTCCAATTGCAGCCACAGGTAGGCCAGCGTGTCGGGCGAGTTGTTGTGGTAGGTGATGGCGGCTTCGCCGGAAATGCGCTGCCTTTCCTCGTCCAGGCGCGCATCGATCGAGTAATCGACCTTCTGCTGCCAATAGGCGTGGCCGGGCTGTCCGGCCGCATTGCGGTACGCATTGGGCGTGGGCAGCACTTCCTCCAGTTGCCGGAACTTGTCCTCAAAAGGCGCGGTCTCATGGGTCGCCGCCGGTCCCATTGCAAGCCATGCCAGCAACAGGGCCGCAAGCCGTGCGCCCCGCCGCGGCGCCGCCGAAGCGGGATATTCGGGATCCGATTTTGTGGGCTGCTGTTCAATTATCAGTTTTCCGTTGTCTGTCATCGTGTTTCTTCTCCTTGTCTTGCCGCGGCAAGCTCGCGCAGCGGCGCCTCCCAGTGCGGCAGCGGCTCCAGTCCCATGGCGTCCGCCAGCGTGGGCGCAATATGGCGCGGCGTGACCGATCTTGCAACTACCGTCTGCTGCAATCCGAAGCCGTAGAAGATCATCGGCACGCCTCGGTCGCGCAGGTACGGCGAACCGTGACTGGCCGAATAGATGGGCGGTTCGATGCTGAAAAAGCTGTTCTCGGCCGGCACCAGGTGGATTTCGCCGCTGCGGCCCGGATAGACGGTGTTGCGGATCAGTTGGCACAGTTCGGCCGACTCGCAGGAGTCCAGTTGGGAAACCGGGATGGCGCGCGATATCTCGGGACGCGCCTCGAACCATTCCGCCGCCTTGTCGGCAACCGGATCGACTCCCAGATCGGCCTGCGCGATCGCCTCGAAGTTCAGATAGACCCAGGGCGCTACCGTGCGCAGCACCAGGTCCTGCTCGACCCCGAAGCCGGAGCGAAGAGCGCGATTCAGCTCGCGGGTGAGCGCAGAAGCGAAGATGCGCGAGGTTTGCGGGTCCGCGCCCGGGACCGTTTCCGGAATCGGGCTCATGCCGTGATCGGAGGTCAGGACCAGCAGAAAGCGCTCGCGGCCCAGGCGATCTTCCAGTGCGGCCATGATTTCGGCCAGCAGCCCATCCAGCCGATGCAGGTTGTCTTCGGCCTCGCGGCTGTTGTGACCGAAGGCGTGGCCGATCATGTCGGTGGCGGAAAGGCTTATCGACAGCAGGTCGGGATGGTGGTCTTCACCCAGCGATTCCTCTTCAATGATCGCCATGGCGAGCCCGGCGGTGATGGCATCGCCCTGCGGCGCATGGCGCAGTTGATCGAAGTGGAGCGAAGTGCCCTGCGTTGAAAAACGGTGCGGAAACTCTCGTGTCCAGCCTTCCGGCGGTCGCTCCCACACTCGCTCGTCCTCGTGCCGGTAATCGCCTTCGGGGAGCAACAGTTCCCAGCTTTCCGGCACGCCCTTGCGCGCCCGGGCGTTGTATGCCGCAAGCCATTCCGGGACATCGCCGTTCGGGTAGTAGTACGTGCTGGTGACGAAGTTTCCGGTGTTGTTCGAATACCAGAACGCCTTGCCATGCTTTCCCGCCAGGAAAACAGCGCCCCTGTCCTTGATGGATACGGCGAAAATCTTCCCGCGGCCCTGCGCCGCGGCGTGCAGCAGGTCCGCCAGGGGCGGAGCCGCCAATCGAAACGGCGAAACACCCCCTCCGTCGTCGCCCAGCAGGGAATGGCGAGAATCGCGCACGCTGGACGCGAACCTTCCGTCATCGCGGTCGAACCAGAAATTGGAGATCACGCCATGCACCGCGGGCAGGACGCCGGTCGCGATGGTTGCATGGCCGGGCGCCGTAGCGGTGGTTGCGTGATCGTAGGCCACGTTGGCATAGACCAGACCGTTGCGCCAAAGCCGCCGAAATCCGGAACTCGAAGGCTTGTGCGCCCATTCCCGCGTCCGCTCCGCAGTGAGCTGGTCCACCACCACAATCACCGTGAGAGCGGGCACCTCGGCAGACGGCGTTTCCGCTGCAGCCTGGCCCTCGTTCTGGGCGAGCCCGAGCACAGCCGCCAGCACCACCATGCGCCGAAATGTCCTCATGAATGTATTTGTTGAGCCAGTCTGGGCGTGTGAATGTACCGCAAATATCAACGCAAAGCACAGATGTCCCCTTTTGGCTGGGTGAAGGTTCTTTGAGGGGAGGCGGACCATATATGTGAATTGTCGCTTGTAAAGAAAAACGGATAAGGGTTGGAGCGCGGAATTGCAGCCCGGACCCAGCCGCCGCGATTATGGTGCCGCCGCCGGGCAGTTATCCGTCGCTGAGCAGGGCGACGGTTTCGTCGTCCGCAATGCTGCGAACCCTTATTCGCAGTGGCTTTTTGACGGAGCGAATCGCGCCGTTCCAGAACTCCTTCGTTTTGCTGCCGCTGATCGTTACATGACCGTGTTTGTCTATTCTGATCTCGCTACTACTGTGCCAGAGGCCGTCCGCGTTTTCGCAGTCCACCGCCAGCCATTCAATCAGTTCCAGCCCCTGATCACTGACCAGGATCGGCTCCGCCTTCTTTTTCCTAGTGCTTGGATTCAATCGCCGCTTGGTGTTGTACTCGTCTATTTTCTGCCTCAGGCGGTCGCTGTGGAAACTGGTAATGCGAGTCTCAAATCCGCCGTCCACCTTGACGACTTTGCAGGTAACTTCGTCGCTGCTGAAGACTTCTGCCAGGACTGCCTTCAGATCACGCAGCTCGATTGTCGTCATCGGGTGGGCGTGCTCGTGGATGAAGTCCTCCAATCCCTTACGGTCGTCAATGTCCACGAAATACACGATCGCTTTGGCGGGTGGCTCTTCCAGTTTGGGCAGTTCTTCGTTGATGATGCGGTTGATGGCCGGTATGTCCAGCACCTTTTCGCTGCTATTGACCAGGTCCGGCGCATAAACGGGAATGCTGTCCAATTTGCTGTCCTGTATGGTGCCAAACCAGAAGTTGCCGATGCCCGTAACCTGCCGTTGCAGCCCCGGTATCAATTGGGCCAGTTTGTCCATGGTTTGCTGCGGATTGCGGAACAGGCTGACGCCATCCTTCACTTCCACGACTTGAAAGCTGGCTCCTGCTTCCACCAGCCGATCACGGGTGGTTTGCAGAGCATTGATGCCTGTATCGCAGACGACAAAGCGGCGATTCAGATCGTGGGCTACTTTTGCCGTAGTGCCGGAACCGGAGAAAAAGTCGGCCACGATCATGTCCTCGTCCGAACTGGCCTTGATGATGCGCTCCAGCAGGGCTTCGGGCTTTTGGGTGGGGTAGTCCACTTTCTCGGATGAGGTGGGTTGTTGCTGAAAGGACATGATGTCATTCCAGACATCCCCAAAAGGTTTCCCCCTGGCTTTCACCTCATCCAAGTATCTCTTTTTGCCATGTGCGACTAAGAATCTGCGGCCATCCTCATCCATACCCTTGAACATATCAAGGTAAGACTGAGTGTGCTCTTGCATTAGCTTATTGAAAGTACGCTCGCCTGATATTGTGTAGTAGAAGACAACATCGTGTCCCCGGACCCAATTTGCGGCCTGTGTCTTGAACCCTGACAGCACTTGGATATCCCAAACGATTTCCCTTTGAAAATTGTCTTCGCCGAACACCTCGTCCATCAGCACCTTCACATAGTGGCCGATATGCCAGTCCAGATGCACATAGATGCTGGCGGTGTTACTCATCACGGCGCGGATCGCGGTTAAGTTTTCGTACATCCAGTTCAGGTAGTCTTCCTTCCTCCAGATGTCGCCATACATGGTTTCCTCAAAAACGCGCAATCCATCGAGTTCCAGTTTCTGCGTGGCTTGGGCTACCTGTTTGGCCTTGTGCGGGTTACGGCGAAGGTACACTTGCTTGGCGTAGTTGGCACCGCTATCGAACGGCGGGTCAATGTACACCAGGTCCACCTTCACGCCCTGTTCCTTCAGATACGCGCAAGCCGACAGGCATTCGCCACGCAGCAGCAGGTTGTTCCATCCGTCGCTGGCCTTCCCAACCCTTTCTTGCAACTCTACTTCGTGGTACGGCAGACCGCGCCGCACTCTCTCGAACACCTTGTCGTTGTCGCGGTAGCGCAGCAGGCGGCGACTGCGCGAGACATTGAGCAGCGCCTGGCCCTGTATTGGATCGGGCAGGTAGGGAATGTATTTGATCGGCATGTTGTCAGTCCATAAAAAAGGTTTGCATCCTGTCCTTCAGCTTTACAAGATTTCGATCCATCGTCGCGCTGTCTTCCAGGTACAGGAAATCAAACTTTTCGTAGCCGAATTGCGCGTTGTTCTCGCGTAAAAACTCGTTCTCGACAAAGTTACGCCGATCCTGAAAGGCGGGGTCGTGAGCGTATCCTTCGCCCTTGGTTTCCACCATCAGCGCCTTGCGGATGGCACTGCGCTCGGCATCGCGTTGAATGATCAGGAAATCGGTGGTGTAGCGTCCCACGTTCCGCCAGCCATGTTGCGTTTGCCGGAAGCAGTCAATCACGAATCCGGTCAGCCCGCGCTCGCCGTTGTAGTAGATCTCCAACGGTGATCGCTGAAAATTCTCCAGCGCCAGCACTTTCTCGATGAACTCCAGTTCAAATCCGCTCTGTATGAAGTTGTATGGCAGGTAGTGAAAGGTTTTGTCGCGCTGCCTTACAGCCGTCGAATGCTCCTGATTCAGACTTCGCTCCAACTCCGTGGTTGGCATGTTCAGAGCCTTAAGTTGCTCAATGGCTTGCTGAATTTTCTCCCTGTTTTCTTCCGTCAGGGAGATCGGATTTTCATCCAGCCTCAAAATACCTTCGGAATCCTCCCGGTTGGGGTACAGTCGGGGATTGTCCTCTATCGGACGCAGCCGATCCACAAACAGCAACTGCGCGGTTTCCGGGATCACTTCGCTGCTCGTCCTGAGTTTGCGCCTAGGATGAAAGGCGAGACGAATGCGCCCGGCTATCGCGTCCCGATCATAATGCTCGTTCCAGCGTACAAGTTCGTATTGCGGAAGCGTGATTTTCTCGAAAATTTTCTGTAGCGACTCTTCGTGTTCCAGCAAATGCCCAACGGAAATGAAATGAAAACCGCCCTTGGAAATGTCGTGCAGCCAGTGTCGAAAACTTGCTGGCTCTCCCCCGGAGGCTTCGTGAATGGAAATATCACCTTGTTCCATCTTATCAAAATCCGTGATTATGACCGAGGGAACATCACGATAATGTTCTAGATCGTCGCAAAGTGTCCGCAGATCTCTTTCTGTGTCGGGGGCGGTTTCGACAGCGGTCCGATATTTCACCTTGAGTTGGTAAAAATCCAGTGCCGGTAGCGCCAACTGCTTCATCCGCGAATGTCGCGGAACTTCTTCGCCTCCTTCGCTGCCCCTCGCTCGGTTCAGTTCTTCAATGGTTGTGTGCTGTTGCTGCTTGAGTTGGCTGTTCAGCGTCTTCGCGTTTGCTTCGTTTAGCCAAATCAGAGCTTCTTCTGTTTCTGTCGGATCCTGATCCACCTGACGCAGGCAGCGGCAACTGGTTTGTAGCACCGTATTTCTTGGGCAATCGCCTTGCTGGGACAGGATGATCCCGGTAAGGCTGCGGCAGTCCCAGCCTTCCTTGCCCACCTGCACCAGGAGAATGTAGCGTTTGCCGGAAGCGTGCGGGGCAGGGTGATCCAGCGACAGAAATTCCAGCTCGGTGCCCGCTGGTTGCGGATGTTCCTTGTTACCGCGGTGAAATCGCAGAACCTCGCCGTCGGGAACGCCCAATTCCCCGATTAGAAACGGATACACCTGTTTTTCCAGAGCGGCGATGTTGCTGCAATAGATCGCCAACTTGGCTATGCTTCCATTGCCGTAGCGCTTGTCGCCAAAACGTTCCCGAAAGTCAGCCACGCCATGACGAATCACTTCCAGTCGGTTGCTCATCCCCTTTGCAATCTTGACCTGCGGTTTCTTCAGAAAGCCGTTGATGGCCGCGATCAATGGATAGTAGTACACGGTATTGGTGATTTGCGGAAAGCGGATAGTGGCGCTGTCCTTTATGGGCAGTTTGTCGATCTTGCTCAGATAAGGGGTGCCCGAAAAGCCTAGGACGGTCGTTACGCTGCCGTTTCGTTGCCACCGGTTGACCACCTGTCGCAGCTTGATTTCGTTCGTGGCGGCATGATGCACCTCGTCAATCAGGATTGAAAGCCGGGGCAGCTTTCCGATCCAGTGACGAAGTTCGTTCGCCGCGCGGTCGCGCTCGTCTTCGCTTTTTTCAATCAATTGTCCCTGAGCGGTCGTTTCCAGTCGATCCAGAATCACCTTTTCGGCATTGACCACGAATATGTGCGCGAAGGGATCGGGGAAACACCGGCTGACCTTCAGAACATTCGGGTTTCTGATTTGGTTGCTGCTTTTGGCTGATTTCTGCTGATCCAGAATGTCGAAGGAAAGCTGCCCTTTGATTTGGTCGGCGGCGGGGTTCGGGATGACCCATTCCGGATCGAAGCTCTCCATGGTTTTTAGGCTGGGCGCAATGGAAGACTTCAGCCCGGACGGGATCAGCACCAGGAAGTTGTGCGCGAAGACGGGGTTTTCCGTCTCGTTTTGGGCAAAATACAGTTCCAGATAGATAAAGGCCGCCATCAGGAAAGTCTTGCCGGCGCCCATCGGCAGGCTCATTAGATAATCGGCATATTCGACTCGGTAGAACATGTCGCGGATGATTCGCTCGTAGTCCAGCGCCTCTGGATTGTCCATGATTTGCGCCTTGAGAGACGGCAAGCGGGGTTTGCCGTCCAGTTGCTTGCAAGCAGCGAATTCATACAGCGCTCGCGCGGGCGTGTTGTTGCGCAGGTAGTTTCTCGTGGCCTGATTGATGTTTTCCCGAGCTAGGTCGATTTCGTCAGCGAAAAAGCCTTCGGAAAACAACTCCGGCAGCGGTCGGTTACGTCCTTCAAGCTTCAGGTACAGGAAAATTGCGATGGCTTCGATCTGCGGCTCGCGCATACGGCCTTTCTTGCGGATGTAGGCCATGACGCCGCGCGCCGGACAGCCGGGAGTGGCCAGCCAGGCCCGGGTCTTGTTCGCAATCAGGTCATTCAGCATGGTTTGGCGCGGCTCGGTGGCCGAAGATGGGACGGAGGGTGGGAATCGGACCTAGGACATCAGCTAGGGAAGCTGAGGTCCAGTCTTTGAACTACGCCCGCATCCATTGGCGCGAGCGTATCTTACCAAGAGACACGCAGCGCCCTCGCGGCGGCGCGCAACCGACCGGCACCGCCCAGCGAGGCATGAATATCCATGTTGTCCACCCCGGGCCAGGCGCACCCGCTAAGACCCCTACGTTCGTATTTCTATGCTGCGCGCGCGGTACGTACGCTCGTACAATTCGCCGTCCGCCGCAAACTGCGTCTCCCATGACTAACCTTGAAGACCTGAGAAAACAACTGGGCGCCATCGACCGCGAAATCATCGCTTTGCTGGCGCGGCGGCAGGAGATTTCCGCGCAAGTAGGACGCTACAAGCACGATGCCGGCATCCCCACGCGCGATTTCGCCCAGGAAGTGCGGGTTATAAGCAGGGCGCGCGAGCAGGCGGAAACGGCTGGCCTGCCCGGCGATTTGGCGGAGAATATCGTGCGCCTGCTAATCAACGCGTCGCTGTCGCGGCAGGAGCGTGTGCGCCTTGTGGCCCGCGGCCGAGGCCAGGGCCACAAGGCGCTGGTGGTGGGAGGCGGCGGCAAGATGGGGCGGTGGTTCTGCGAGTTCCTCAGCTCGCAGGGCTACGCGGTAACGGTGGCCGACCCCCGCAGAACGCCGCGCAAGCTGCCTCACGTTAGCCGCTGGCAGGAAGCGCCCGGTGAATTTGAGCTTACCGTCATTGCCGCGCCGGTTGCGGCCAGCGCCCGCATCCTCGCGGACATGGAACAGGCCCGCTGCCGGGGGCTGATTTTCGACATTGCCTCGATCAAGGACCCGGTCAAGGAGGCCTTGCGGCGCATGGCGGCGACCGGAATGAAAGTTGCCTCCATCCATCCGATGTTCGGCCCGGATACCGACCTCTTGTCCGGCTGCCACATCCTGCTGATGGACATGGGCGCTCCAGAGGCGGCCGAAGCCGCCGCGGATGTGTTCGCGGGCACCATGGTTGAAATACTGCGCGTGCCGGTTGATGAGCACGATCAACTGATCGCCTGGGTGCTGGGCGTGTCCCACGCCATCAACCTCGCGTTCATCAACGCGCTGCAGGAAAGCGGCCAGCAGGCGCCGGCGCTGGCACGCATGTCGAGCACTACCTTCGATGCCCAGCTTGCGGTGGCGCGGGCGGTGGCGGGAGACAATCCGCATTTGTATTTTGAAATCCAGAAGCTGAACCCGCACGGCGCCGAGGTGCTGGGCGAACTGGTGGCCGCGGTCGAGAAACTCTCCCGCGCGGTGCGCGACGGCAACGAGGCGGAATTCGTGCGCATGATGGAAAGCGGGCGGCGTTATTTGGCGAACCGCAAGTAGCGGCCGATGCCGTCCCGTCCGAGGATTCTCCTGAGCCGGCGCTGGCCGGAGCGGGTGGAGTTGTTGCTGGCGGAAAACTACGAAGTAGCGCGCAATGCGCCAGATCTGCCGATGAGCGCTGCCGCCATGCGTCAGGCCCTCCGTCAGGCGGACGCTTTCTGTCCCACGGTAACCGATCCGGTGAATGCCAGCGTTCTGGAGGCGGCATCCTGCCGCGCCCGCATACTGGCCAACTACGGCGCGGGCTTCGAGCATATCGACCTCAAGGCCGCTCGCCGCGCGGGCATCGTCGTGACCAATACCCCGGACGTTCTTACCGACTGCACCGCGGACCTCGCTCTGGCCCTGCTCCTGGCTACGGCCAGGGGTCTGGCGCGCGGCGACCGCCTGGTTCGGGCGGGGAACTGGACCGGCTGGGCGCCGGCATCCATCTACGGAAGCCGCATTGGCGGCAAGACGCTGGGAGTGGTTGGCTTTGGCCGGATTGGGCGGGCGGTGGCGCAGCGCGCCCGCCGGGGCCTGAGCATGCGGGTGCTGGTTTACACGCCTCGCCCTCCGGACAATCAACAAGCGCGTTCCCTGGGCGTGGAGCTGTGCGGCAATCTGGATGAACTGCTGGCCCGAAGCGACATTGTTTCACTGCACTGCCCGGTCACTAGCGGGACCATCAAAATGATTGGCGAGGCGCAACTGGCCCGCATGCGCCGCGGCGCTATCCTCATCAATACTGCGCGCGGCGCGCTGGTGGACGAGAGCGCATTGGTGAAAGCGCTGCGCT
This sequence comes from Gammaproteobacteria bacterium, assembly GCA_007571315.1. GTDB lineage: Bacteria > Pseudomonadota > Gammaproteobacteria > Steroidobacterales > Foliamicaceae > Foliamicus. Next base: position 18,456 of record RKRP01000123.1, on the reverse strand, counting down.
CCGGGCGGCTGGCGGGAGCGGGCCTTGATGTGTATGCGCGCGAACCGGAAGTTCCCAGGGCGCTGCGGCAAATGGACCAGGTGGTGCTGCTGCCTCACCTCGGCAGCTCCACGGTCGAAACCCGCGAAGCCATGGGGCTTAGGGTGAAACGGAACCTGGACTGCTTTTTCGCGGGCGAGGAGCCGCCCGACCGCGTGGCCTGACACTAGCGCGCTGTGCCGCCCCTTACAATGCGAGACAACACAAGACTTGCAGGGGGGACAAAGTCATGAAAGCGCGCGCCGCCGTAGCCTGGGAAGCAGGCAAGCCACTGGAAATCGAAACCGTGGATGTGGAGGCCCCGCGCGAAGGAGAGGCGCTGGTGCGCATTGTGGCCACCGGCGTGTGTCATACGGATGCCTACACCCTGTCGGGAGATGATCCGGAAGGCGCGTTTCCGGCCATACTGGGCCATGAGGGCGGCGGAATCGTGGAGGAAGTGGGTGCCGGCGTCACCAGCGTCAAGCCCGGCGATCATGTTATTCCGCTGTACACGCCCGAGTGCAGGGAGTGCAATTTCTGCCAGTCGGGCCGGACCAACCTCTGCCAGGCGATTCGCGTGACCCAGGGGCAGGGCCTGATGCCGGACGGCAGCAGCCGGTTTTCTTGCGGCGGCAAAGGCATCCTGCATTACATGGGCACTTCCACGTTCTCGGAATACACGGTGCTGCCCGAAATCGCGCTGGCCAGGGTCAGCCCTGCGGCGCCGCTGGACAAGATCTGCCTGCTGGGCTGCGGCATCACCACCGGAATCGGCGCGGTGCTGAACACGGCCCGGGTGCGGCCCGGCTCGACGGTTGCCGTGTTCGGGCTGGGAGGAATCGGCCTGAGCGTCATCCAGGGCGCGGTAATGGCCGGCGCCGGGCGCATTATCGGCATTGATGTCAACCCGGCCAAGTTCGAAATGGCCGGACAGCTGGGCGCCACCGACTTCGTCAATCCCAGGGACCACGGCGCGCCAATCCAGGAAGTGATCGTGGAAATGACAAATGGCGGGGTGGACTATTCGTTTGAATGCGTGGGAAACGTGGAACTGATGCGCTCGGCTCTGGAGTGCTGCCACAAGGGCTGGGGCGAGTCCGTCATCATCGGCGTGGCCGGCGCTGGCCAGGAAATCGCCGCCCGGCCGTTTCAACTCGTAACGGGCCGGGTGTGGCGCGGAACCGCTTTCGGCGGAGTGCGCGGGCGCAGCGACCTGCCGGGCATGGTGGAGCAGTACATGGACGGCGGCATCGAGGTGGACCGGATGATTACGCACACGATGCCTCTGGACGACATCAACGACGCCTTCCATTTGATGCACGAGGGCGAAAGCATCCGTTCGGTGGTTTATTTCTAGTGTCGAGTGGAATGAAGATCGTGGCGGAAAGCCGTTGCCACGAAGGCCGGCAGCTTACGTTGGAGCATCCGTCGAGCGCGTGCAACGGCCCGATGCGCTTTGCGCTGTTCCTGCCGCCCGGCGCGGCCCCCGCCAACAAGGCCCCCGCGGTTTATTTCCTTTCCGGTTTGACCTGCACCGAGGAGAATTTCACGGTCAAGGCCGGCGCCCAGCGCTTCGCCGCGGAACTGGGGCTGGCATTGGTGGTTCCCGACACCAGCCCCAGGAACACGGGTATTGCCGGGGAGGACGAAGCGGACTTTCTGGGTTCGGGAGCGGGCTTCTACGTCAACGCCACCAGGGCGCCCTGGTCGGCCCATTATCGGATGCACGACTACGTTAGCCGGGAACTGCCGGAGTTCGTCGAATCGTCTTTTCCGATCGACCCGGCGCGCCGCGGCGTATGCGGGCATTCCATGGGTGGTCATGGCGCTCTGGTGGCTGCCTTGCGCAACCCTGGCCGCTACCGATCGGTTTCCGCTCTGGCGCCAATCTCCAATCCGTCCGCCTCGCCCTGGGGGCGCGCGGCCTTTTCGGCCTACCTAGGAGAGGAAGGTCCGCAGTGGCGGCAATACGATGCCAGTCTGCTGGTTCGCAAGGCGCCCCTGGATCTGGAAATCCTGATCGACCTGGGCAGCGCTGATCCATTCCGCGAAGAGGAGCTCAAGGTGGAGCAGTTCGTGGCGGCCTGCCGCGAATCCGGGCAGAAGGTCAGCTTTCATCTGCGCGGCGGTTACGATCACGGCTACTTCTTCGTGAGCACATTCATCGAGGCGCACCTCCGGCATCACGCCTCGGCGCTGGTGTTTGCTGATGACTGACCTTGGCGCGGCGCCTCCGGGCGATCCGCTGCCCATTCTCAAGCAATGGCTGGAACGAGCGGCGGAGTTGACGGACCGCCCCAACCCGCATTCGCTGGTGCTGTCCACCACCGGCGCGGAGGGCTGCCCGGATGCCCGAGTGGTGCTTCTCAAGCGCTTCGACGAGCGGACCGGTTATCTGGTTTTCTACACCAACTACGAGTCGGCGAAAGGCCGGCAACTGGAGGCGCTGGCGGAAGCCTGCGCTGTATTTCACTGGGACCGGCTGGGTTTGCAGGCGCGTATTCGCGGGCCTGTGCTTGCGTCGCCGGCCGAGGAGAGCGACGCCTATTTCGCCACCCGGAGTTGGCAGAGCCGGCTTGCCGCCTGGTCCAGCGCCCAGAGCCAGCCGGTTTCCTCCCGCGCGGAACTCAACGCGCGAATGAATGAAACAGCGGCGCGTTTCGGCGGCGACCCCGGCGACTGGAGCCGCGCGGCCCCGCCGCGGGTTGTTGCCCGCCCCTCGTTCTGGGGAGGCTACCGCCTGTTCGCGCGCGCCGTGGAACTATGGATGCAGGGTCAGGCGCGCCTGCACGACCGCATTCTCTGGTCCCGCAATCTCGAAGCCGCCGGCGAATCCAGCTTCCGGGGCGGCCCATGGACGGCCAAGCGCCTTCAACCCTGACAACCCAATATCTCGCTTCTGCTCCCCCCGCTTCTTTTTTGGGCGCGAGCGTCCTGTCCCTCCGTTCGCCGGGGCATCAACGGCAGGATAGCCGTTGCCGAGCCCCATGGACGGGTTTATGCGTCCCCGCCGAAAGGAGGGACAGGACGCTCGCGCCCAAAAAAGAAGACCACCCTGGGCTCCTTTCCCGGCTGCGCGCAATATTCGGGCCGGGAGAGCGGGGGCTCAGTAAACCCAGCCCAGGATAACGGCCACGGCCACGATCGGCCCCCACACGAAGAACAGGCTGCGGCGCGCCAGCGCAACGGCTCCGCGCACCCGGTCGGGACGTTCGCCCAGCGCTTGCGCGCCCACGGCGCCCAGCACGGCATTGGTGCCATTTGAAAGATTGGCGCGCTGTTCCGCCGTTACACCCCGCCAAGCATTGATGGCATCGTCAAAATTGCCGGCAAGAGCAAAGCTGGCGGAGGTGATGCGAGCGGGGACCCACGCCGCCAGTCCGTGCAGCATCACTGCGGCGCGATGCAATTCCCCGCCGCCCGGCAGGGTGGCCGTGTATCGGCGCAAGCTGTTGAGCACGCGAAAACCGAAAGCGAATGCAGGCCCCAGAGAACCCGCAACCAGGAACCAGAAAACCACGCCGAAAATGCGATTGTTGGCCTCCAGATAGGTGGCTTTTTCCACCGCCTCCAATTGTTCCTGCGGCTCGTCCGGCGCGCCGCCGCCAATCAGGGTCTCGGCCTGCGCCTTCGCGCCCTCGGCATCGCCGGCTTCCGCCTTCTCCTGATAGGCGAGCGCTTCCGCATTCAGGTCTCGCGGCCCGAATGAGGCCAGCAGCACCGCAATAGCGAAAACGAACCACAGAATTTCCAGTGAGTTGTGGCGAAGAAGCCAGGCCGCAATCCCCACTGGAAGGGCGCAGGCCAGCGTAATGCCGGCAACCACATAGGGGGCGGCGCGCGGCTCCAGGCGCAGCACTTTTTCGGCCAGGCGGTTGGCCCGTTCTTCAAACGGCCGAAACTCGCGCAAATGCGACCAGCGCGCCAGATAGCGCTCGGCGTAGATCCCGATAAGCAGGGCAATCAATTTCATTGTTGGCGCTCCGCAGCCCTTGCCAAACCTGCCGCCAGCCGGGCCCAGTCGAAAGTTTGTCCCGGATCCCATTTGCGGCCGGGCGCAATATCGCTGTGGCCCACCACAGGGGCGCGCCTGAGGGTCGGAAGGCCGGCCCGCAGCGCATCTATGGCGGCGCAGACCTGATTGTATTGCCTATCAGTGAACTCTGTGGCCTCATCGCCTTCCAGTTCGATACCCACCGAGTAGTCGTTGCAATCCGGCTGCCCCCTGAACTCCGATTTTCCCGCATGCCAGGCGCGCTCCAGGACGCTTACAAACTGCACCAGCTCGCCGGCGCGCCGCACCAGAAAGTGCGCCGACACGCGCAGCTTGGCCAGGCGCTGGAAATACGGGTGAGCCGCGTGATTCAGCCTGCCGTGAAACAGGTCCTCGATCGCATCGCCGCCAAACTGGCCGGGCGGCAGTGAAATGGCGTGCAGCACGATAAGGCTCGCCTGGCGCCGCGGCGGCCGCTCGTCGCGGTTTTGGCACAAGGACTGCCGCGCCCCCTGCATCAGGCCGGTTTGAGGGTTCAAAACCAGTGTCGCGTTGCGCAGATTACTTTGCATCAGCGGGTCAGCCTCATTCTGGCCTCTTCTTGCGGATGGCGTTATCCGGCAGCGCCCTTAAAATGTTGCAGGCAAGCCCCGATTTAATTCTGACTATGAAATCCCGCAGCCTGGGCGTGGTGATGGATCCAATCGCCACCATTGTCCCGCAAAAGGATAGCACCCTGGCGCTGCTTCGCGAGGCGCAGCAGCGCGGAATCGCGCTGTTTCATCTAACGCTCAACGATATTGATATTCGCGACGGGCGCGCCGTTGGCCAGGCTTCTCCGCTTGCCGTGGCCAACGACGATGCCGACTGGTTTCGCCTCGAATCCCCGCAGGACATGGCCCTGGGCAAACTCGATCTGATTTTCATGCGCAAGGACCCGCCGTTCAGCGCGGAGTACGTGTTCGCCACTTACGTGCTGCAGCGCGCCCAGGCGCAGGGCGCGCTGGTGGTGAACGATCCGCAGGCCCTGCGCGACGTGAACGAGAAGGCGTTCACAGCCTGGTTTCCCGACCTCACGCCGCCCGCCATCATTACCCGCTCCATCGCCCGGATGCGCGATTTTTTGGACGAGCAAGGCCACATTGTGGTCAAGCCGCTGGACATGATGGGCGGGCATTCGATCTTCGCCCTGGACCGCGCGGACAAGAATCTTGCGGTAATTCTTGAAACCATCACCTCGGGCGAGACCCGTTTCGCAATGGCCCAGCGGTACCTGCCGGAGATTGCCGCAGGAGACCGCCGCATCCTGCTTATCGACGGCCGCCCGGTGAGCCCGGCGCTGAACCGTGTGCCGCGCGGGGACGACAACCGGGGCAACCTTATGGCCGGCGCCCGCGCCGAGATCTGCGAACTCACGCCGCGGGACATTCAGATTTGCGAGCGGGTGGGCGCGGAGCTGGCGGTGCGCGGCGTGGCGTTCGCCGGGCTCGACCTCATCGGCGATTACCTGACGGAAGTGAACATCACCAGCCCCACCGGAATCCGTGAAATCCAGAAGCTGGCAGGGGTGGACGCTGCGGCCTTGCTGTTCGACAGCCTGCTGCAACGCCTTGCTTAGCGCGTGCCGCTATAATCCGAAGGGTCGCCCGGCTTCAATCCGTCATGGAAGAAATCAACTCTCTTTCCGGCAAACTCCTCATCGCCATGCCGGGAATGCCCGACTCGCGATTCCGTCAGACCGTAACGTACCTGTGCGGCCACAACGCCGATGGCGCGTTGGGCATTATCATCAACCGCCCCTCAAGCATGAAGCTGCGCGAAGTTTTCGAGCAGCTCTCGCTGGACAGCTGGGACCATGACCTCGCCGATCAGAACATCCTCAAAGGCGGACCGGTCAACCGCGAGCGCGGCTTTGTGCTGCATGAAGCCGGAGGAACCTGGGATTCCACAATTTCGATGTGCGGCAATATCGAAGTGACCACATCAAGGGATGTGTTGTCGGCTCTTGCCGGCGGCAAGGGGCCGCGCCGCGCCCTGCTGGCCCTGGGCTGCGCCGGCTGGGGCGAGGGCCAACTGGAGCAGGAACTGCGCCTGAATTCCTGGATGGTTGTGGACGCGACCGAGGAAATACTCTTCGACACGCCGTTCGAGCAACGCTGGGCGGCCTCCGCGGCGCTGCTGGGAGTGGATGTGTCGCGGCTGGGGCTGCAAGCCGGCAACGCCTGACCCGCGCGCATTCTCACTGCGCGGCCTGACCCGATGCGCGCCGAACCTGCCATTGCTCTCGACTACGGATTGAAGCGCGTGGGCGTGGCGACTGCCACCGGCGGTGTGATCACTCCCCGCAAACACCTGCCGGCGAGCGCCGGACTGCCGCAATGGAAGGAGCTGGACCGGCTCGTTGGCGAATACAATCCACAGGTTCTGGTGTTGGGCTGCGCCCCGGCCCCCGGCCCCGAGCTGGAGGCTGCGCTCAAACGCTTTCGCAAGCAACTGAAATGCCGCTACGGGCTATCGGTGCAAACGATTCAGGAACACCTTACCACCCGCGAGGCCAGGGCCTGGCTGCGGGAACGGCGTTCAGCCGGCCAGCTGGGCCGTCGGGCCCGCAAGGGGGAGGTTGATAGCCTGGCCGCCTGCCTGATCGCCCGGGACTGGCAGGAGAGACAAGCATGAGCATTCGGAAATTTTCACTTGCGCTGGCCGCGGCGGCCGTGCTGAGCGGCCCCCTGTGCGCATCGGAACTGGTCCTGGTTGCCGGCGCCTCGGGGCGCACCGGCAGCGCGGCGATGCGGCTGCTGCGCGAGCAGGGCTTCGCGGTGCGCGCTACAACTACCAACCGCGACCGCGCCATCGAGCGGCATGGCGATCAATGGGACTGGATAGAGCTGGATGTGCGCGACCGTGAAGCGGTGTTTGCCGCCATGCAGGACGTGGACTATCTGATCTGCGCCATCGGCACGCGATCGCTGATTGGCGGCAACGGCCCGGAATTCGTTGACTACAGGGGCGTGGTGAACCTTGTGGATGCCGCGGTGGAGGCCGGAGTGCGGCATTTCGCAGTGGTGACATCCGCGGCGGCGGGGCCTTACCGCGAGCGCAGCCGGATGATTATTTTCGCGCGCGCCAGACACTGGAAGACGATGGGAGAAAACCACCTCAAGCGCAGTGGCCTCGCATACACCGTGGTCGGCCCCAGCGGCCTTCGCGAAGAACCTGCAAACGGCGGCGAACCGCTGCGCGTGATGGCGCGGGCCGACTACGACACCGGCGCAGTCGCGATTGCCGATGTGGCGATGCTGGCGGTTGACGCCCTTGCCAACCCGGATGCGCGCAACAGGAGCTACGCGGTTATACGCGACGAATCCGCAGCGGTTGGCGCGTGGCGGGAAATGCTCAAGACCATTCGGCCGGATAGCGAAACGGAAGAGGCGCCGGACCACCCGCTTATGCCAGACCCCGAGTGACGCGAGCGAGTGATGCGCGCTGACCCGGTCTTCGTCGAGGAAGGCGAAGTCTTGTCGCACCGGCAATTCCCGGGCGGTCAGCGGCGGCTCCGGCTGCGCGCGCCGCGCTGCGCCGCCGCGGCGCGGCCGGGCAGCTTCGTTCATTTGCGCTGCGGCTCGGAGTTGCCCCAGCGCCGTCCGCTGTCGATCATGCTTGCCAATGCCCAGGAGGGCTGGGTCGAACTGTTGTACAAGACTGGCGGCCAGGGACTGACGCTGCTCTCACGCGCCGAGCCCGGTTCGGTCCTGCATGCCATGGGGCCGATCGGGCAGGGTTTTTCCCTGTCCGATAAGCGCCCCGTTGTGCTCCTGCTGGGTGGCGGGGTGGGCATTCCGCCGGTGCTCTTCCAGGCTCAGCGTCTGGCGGGCAACAACAACTGGCGCCCGCGGCTGTTTCTGGGGTCGGAGCTGCCTTTCCCCTTTGCCCTCGAAAAGCGCGGCGAGGCCAACCGTTTGCGCTGCGCGGAGCAATGGGGCGTGCCCTCGCATCTGGCCAGCAATGCGGGCCTGGATGGCTGCTATCGCGGCAACCTGACGGATTGGGCGCGCCAATGGTTGAATGAACTGCCGCGGGAGCGTTTGTCCGAAGTGGCCTTGTACGCTTGCGGCCCTGGCCCTATGCTTAAGGCTTCGGCCCGGCTGGCGGATGAATTCGGCGTGTATGCCGAACTGTGCCTGGAGGAATACATGGCCTGCGCGGTGGGCGGTTGCGCCGGCTGCACGGTTAAAGCGCATACGCCCGATGGCCTGGCCATGAAGCGGGTGTGCGTGGACGGGCCGGTGTTTCCTGCCAACTGGATTTATCCCCCCGGCTAGCCTGCCCTGGCATGATGCGACCGCTGTTCATCGGCCTGATTTCCGGCACCAGCATGGATGGCGTGGATGCCGCGCTGGTGGATTGTTCCGGCAACCGTCCGCGGTTGACCGCCGCGCTGCGCGCTCCGTTTCCCAAAGCCATTGCCGAGCGCCTGATTGCGGCGGCGCGCAGCCGGGGGGAATGCAGCCTGCGGGAAGCCGCCGCCCTTGACGCGGAAGTCGCCCATGTATTCGCGCAGGCCGCTTTGGCGGTTGCGCGCGAGGCCAACGAAAGCCTTTCGCGGGTGGAAGCCATCGGCAGCCACGGGCAGACGCTCTGGCACGCGCCGCATGGAGAACCGCCGCATACGGTGCAGATTGGTTCTCCCGCCCGCATTGCGGCCATTTCCGGCCTGGTTGCGGTGGGCGATTTCCGCGCCGGCGACATGGCGCTGGGAGGCCAGGGCGCGCCGCTGGCGCCAGTATTTCACGACTGGTTGTTCCGCCAGCCGGACGAGGAGCGGGCAGTGGTGAATATCGGCGGAATCGCCAACCTCAGCGTGCTGGCGGCCAACGGCGCCTTGACAGGTTTTGATACGGGCCCGGGAAATACGCTGCTGGATGCCTGGGCGTTGAAACACCTGGGCAAACCGTTTGACGAGGATGGCGAATGGGCGCGGTCGGGGCGGGCGCAGCCATGGCTTCTTGAGCGTCTCCTCGCAGACCCCTATTTCAAAGAGGAGCCGCCCAAGAGCACCGGCCCCGAACACTTCAACCTGAATTGGCTCGAGCAGGCCGCCGCCACGCCGCCCGCGGACATGCAGGCGACCTTGGTGGAACTCACCGCCGTCAGCATCGCCGAGGCGGTTCGCGCCTCATGCCCGGGCGCCGCGGTCGCGGTGTGCGGCGGCGGGGCTTTTAATGGATTCCTTATGGATCGGCTGGCGGCGCATTTGCCGGCCCCGCGTCCGGTGTCAACGCAGGAGTGGGGCGTTCATCCGGATTGGGTGGAAGCCGCCGGTTTTGCGCTGCTGGCTCGCGCGCGCTTGCGGGGCGAGCCGGGCAACGCGCCTGCGGTTACCGGCGCCGCGGCCGCGCTGCCCCTCGGCGGCGTTTTTCTGCCCGCTTAACCGGGTTAGGGAGTGCGAGCGTCAACTCGCCCGGCATCAGGCTCTCACAGCGTTCCTGCTGTTCGCGAGGACAGGATGCCTGCCGCCGGCGCAATGCCCCCGCTTCCCGCGCGTTCCATGCAAGAATAATGCGGCCATGAGCCGCAGCATGAGAACGGTGGATCATGCCGATGCGCGTTCGCACACGCTGAGGGCGCGCGCGGCGCGCGATTGGGCGCTGGCCCGGCGCATTCTGCGCATGCTGAGGTTCTACTTCTCCGAAGGTCGCCGGGTGCGCAAGGCGTATGCCGCCTGTGAGCGCCGCGGAAGGACGTACTGGGTGGACGCGCGGGACGGCGAGCGCCGATGAGCGCAGCCGTTAAGCGTATCCGGCCCAAGGATCCGCCGCCGCCGGAGTACGCCTTCGGTTATCTGGATCCGCCGCGCTCGGGGAACGAAATCAACGGCCTGGGTGAGCGCCAATGGCGTCCGGCAACCGCCGTGTTCCACAATGCCGGCAGCGCGCAACTCGATTGGCAAGCGCTGGATGACTTCTTCGGCCTGATCAATCCATGGCGGGTGGTTCGCCATGTTGTCGCCAATGCCTGGCAGCTGCGAAAGCGGGATGGCCCGGTGGCGCGGCGGCGGGTGGAGGCGGACCCTGCCGATACGAGCGAGCGCATCAAGGACGCCGCCCGCGGTTTCGGCGCCGACCTGGTGGGAATCGCGCCCGTGGGCCCGGATGCCATCTTCGCCGGGCGCGCGCCGCCGCACGCCACGGCAATCTGTATTGGCCTTTCCATGAATCAGGAAAAGATGGCCCATGTGCCGCACGCCACGGCCGCCGAGGAAGTGATGCGCGCCTACCGGCAAATTGCCCGCGTTGCCTTGCGCCTGGCGCGTTATGTTCGCGGACTGGGCTGGCCGGCCAGAGCGTACGGCAATCCCAACAGCACCGACATTCTGCATATACCGTTGGCGATTGCGGCGGGCCTCGGCCAGCTCGGCAAGCACGGCTCCATGATCAGCAAGGAGCATGGTTCCAACTTCCGTCTGGCGGCGGTGCTGACCGACCTGCCGCTGGCCTTCGACGAGCCGGTGGACATTGCCGTGGACGACCTGTGCCTGGGCTGCCGGCGCTGCGTGCTGGATTGCCCGCCCGATGCGATCTTCAACGAAAAGCAGTGGGTGCGCGGCGAGAAGCGCTGGTACGTGGATTTCGACAAGTGCATTCCGTACTTCGTCAAGACCCACGGCTGCGCCATCTGCATTGAGGTCTGCCCCTGGAGCCGCCCCGGCCAAGGCCCCAAACTCGTCGAAAAACTCATGGCCAAACGCTCGCAACGGTAAGAAAGCGGCGACTGCCTGCTGGCTTGCAAATATTGAAGGCCATTCCGAAATTGCGAGGATGAATCCGGAAATGGCTGTTGGATACACTGTGCTTTGGGCCGCGCCGCAGGAAGTTTGGGGCACGCAATGAACACACGTGAAATCGCGGCGCGGCTGGCGGCTGTCCAGGAACGGATCGCCGCGGCAGCCGGGCGCGCCGGCAGAGCGCCGCGGGAGATTCGGGTCCTGGCGGTGACCAAGGCCCATGGCCCCGCCGCCGTGCGCGCCGCTGCCGCGGCGGGACTGACCGACTTTGGCGAAAACTACATCCAGGAAGGTATCGCCAAGATGAAAGAGGCTGGCTCCGGCGCGCGCTGGCATTTCATCGGCCGGATGCAGTCCAACAAAACGCGCTTGGCAGCCGAGCATTACGATTGGGTCCACACGCTGATTCGGGAGCGGACCGTCCTGCGGCTGAATGCCCAGCGCCCGGCGGAATTGCCGCCTTTGAACGTTTGCATGCAGGTGCGCATGCAGGAGGCTGACACCCGACCGGCGTTGCCTGCCGAAGAGGTTCCCGCGCTGGCGGCTCTGATTAGCGCCCAGCCGCGCCTGCGCCTTCGCGGCCTCATGGGCATTCCGATGCCGGACGCGCCGCGGGATGCCTACCTGCGCCTTCGTTCCCTGTTCGGCAAACTTAACGATGCCGGCATGAATCTGGACACGCTATCCATGGGCATGACCGCCGACCTCGAAACCGCCGTGGAATGCGGCGCCACCCTGGTGCGCCTGGGCACCGCTCTGTTCGGCCCCCGTCCGCCACGCTGAGACAACGCCTCCTCAACGCGAGGCGCCGCCGTTCAACCGGGCTTCAGCGCGGGCTATGATGAAAACGCTTATGCCTTCTGATGCCCAGCAAGCCGAACTGCCTCTGGAAGCTCCGCCGTTGCCGGAGGGAGCGCCGTATCTTCCGGCCCGCATGGTGAACGAATACGTGTATTGCCCGCGCCTGGCTTACCTGGAATGGGTGCAGGGCGAATGGGCGGAAAACGAATACACCGCAGAGGGCGCGCATGTGCATCGGCGCGTGGACCGCGAGGGCAAGCCGCTTCCTGCCGCCGGGGAGTTGCGACGGGAAGAGGGCCTGAAGACACGCTCGGTAACCTTGTCTTCGCAGCGCCTGGGCCTGATTGCCAAGTTGGACCTGGTGGAGAGCGAAGGCGGCTTTGTTGTGCCTGTGGATTACAAGCGCGGCAAAAGACCGCACGTGAAATCGGCCGCGTATCAGCCCGAGCGCGTGCAGCTCTGCTTGCAGGGACTGCTGCTCCAGGAGCATGGATACCGCTGCCGCGAAGGCGTTTTGTATTACGCGGCCAGCCGCGAGCGAGTTCGGGTGGCGTTCGGCGAGGAGTTGCAGACGGCGGCGCGCGCCGCGATTGGCGGCTTGCGGCTGATGGCCGATGGAGGGCGAATCCCGCCGCCGCTGCAGGACAGTCCCAAGTGTCCGAAATGCTCGCTGGTGGGAATTTGCCTGCCCGATGAGGTGAATCATCTTCACCGCAAGGGCGCCGCGCCGCGTTCCATTACCGTGCGGCAGGACGAAGCGCTTCCCCTGTATGTGCAGGCCAACAATGCCAAGCTGGCAAAAAAAGGCGAGACCATCGTCATTACGGAGGAGGACGGGCCTGCCACCACGGTGCGGCTGATCGACGTGTCGCAGGTTGTTCTGATGGGCAATGCCAGGATGACAACGCCCTGTTTGCATGAACTGATGCGCCGCGAAATTCCGGTTACATGGCACAGCTACGGAGGCTGGTTTCTGGGGCATACCGCAGGGCTGGGCCACAAGAACGTGGAGTTGCGCGCGAAGCAGTACGAGGCAAGCTTCACGCCCGTTGCTTCGCTCGCGATTGCCCGCTCGCTGGTTGAAGCAAAAATCAGGAACTCGCGCACAATGGTGCGCCGGAACTGGCGCGGGGCCGCCGAGGACCGCGAGCAGAAGCTGAAAACATTGCGGTGGCTGGCGAAGCGAGCGCGCCGCGCGGTTGATGCGGACCGCTTGCTGGGACTGGAAGGCGAGGCTGCCTCAGTGTATTTCCGCTGTTTTTCGGATTTGCTGAAGAGGGGCGAGGGCGCCCCTGAAAACGGAGAGAAGGACATTCCGGCCTTTCGTTTTGAGCGCCGCAACCGCCGGCCGCCCACCGATCCGGTAAACGCCTTGCTCTCGTTTGCCTATGCTCTCCTGACACGCACTTTTGCGGTTGCGCTCAGCGCAATCGGGTTTGATGTCTATCGCGGCTTTTATCATCAGCCCCGTTACGGGCGGCCATCTCTCGCCCTGGATTTGATGGAGCCGTTTCGTCCTATTGTTGCGGATTCGGTGGTGCTGCAAGCGATCAACAATCGTGAAGTGAAGCCCGGCGACTTTCTTTATGGCGGCGCGGGCGTGGCCCTCAAACCCGCTGGCCGCAAGCGGTTTATCGCCGCTTTTGAGCGCCGTCTTGCGCAGGAGGCCACGCATCCCATTTTCGGTTACCGCGTGAGCATGAGGCGCTTGATTGAAGTTCAGGGCAGGCTGTTTGGACGGTTCCTGATGGGGGAGATCAAGGATTTTCCCCATTACCTGCCGCGCTGACTGCGAAGGGGGAGTGGTGTGGAGGAAAGGCTGTACATCGTTACTTACGACATTTCCAGCCGGCGACGCTGGCGCTCTGTTTTTCGGACGATGGAAGGCTATGGCGAATGGCTTCAGTTGTCTGTTTTTCAATGCCGGCTAAGCCGCAGGCGCAAGGTGGAAATGATGGCTGCTCTAGGCGCGGTTATTCGCGAGGGGGAGGATCATGTGCTGGTTGTGGATATCGGGCTGGCGGAGAAGGTGTCTCCCAAAATTGAAAGCCTTGGGAAAAGCTTTGCGGCCGTAAAGCGCAAGGCGGTTATCGTATGATCCTGAACGCGCGCGGCGCAGCGGAACTTTTGCTTTTGTGGTAGGTTGGCGTGGCCGATTGACCCATGTTGTTCGGGAGGCAAGTCAGTTGGCGGCGGCGCGCTTTCCCGCATCAATCTATGGGGACATATATGTTATGCAGCCAAGGGTTTTCTTACTTCTAATAGCAGGGACGCTTATCGCCGTCCCCGCCGTGCCTGGCTTTATCAGCACCGCGCAATCGGCAGAGGATGTCCTTGAGGAAGTTGTGGTTACAGCGCGGAAGCGCGAGGAGAGCCTGCTTGAAGTGCCGGTGAGCATTACCGCAATCACCGCGGCAGACATTGACGCCAAGGGCATAACCGAGTTTGTCGACCTCGTCGATTTCACGCCGGGGTTTTTCTTCGCCGAGCATTCCGTGGGTCGCGGCGACCGTTCCAATCGCCTGCTGGTGATACGTGGAATGCGCATTGAGAGCGAGGATGATCACGTGCAGCCGGCCATGGTGTTCGTTGATGGCGCGCCTATGATGGGTAGCGTTATCAGCGGGCTTGAGGATGCCGAGCGCGTCGAAGTTGTCAAAGGACCGCAGAGCGCCTACTTCGGACGGGCCACTTTCTCCGGAGCGGTCAACTTTGTTACCAAGACGCCTTCGAAGGAGTTCGCGGGCAAGGTCACCGCCGAAGCGGGCCGTTATGGAACGACTCATTTCGGAGTGCAGGTCGAAGGCCCGGTAAGAGAAAACTTGCTCTATCGCGTTTCGGGCAGTTCCTATCGTACCAGCGGTCATTACCGGCTGGGCAATAATCCCGATCAGAAACTGGGCGCCCGCAAGACTTGGAACCTTGCCGGCACCCTTTACGCCACGCCGTCGGATCAGTTCTCCGCCAAGTTGCGCGTGCATCACTGGCAGGACGATGATGGTCCGGGCGCGGCTTTCGCATACGGCGAGACAAATGGCGAGCAGTATTTCAATTGCAATCCGCCGGGTTCCACGCTTCTTGAGCGCAACGGCGGAAATACCTGGATCTGTGGCGAAGCGCCGTTCCCCCAAGCAAGTGAGATCAATGCCGATTTTGAGTTGGTCAGCAGCAAGGTTGATGTCCTTCATGGCAGGTCGACTCCGGGCAGGCCGGCAATCGTGTCCCCATTCGACCCACCGTTTCTCGACGGTTTTGGAATGGCGCGGCGCGCGTGGAATGCCAGCCTGGTTATGGACTACGAGTTCGCCAATGGAATTTCGCTGGCTTCGATTTCAGCGTATCACTCCAACGAGTGGATGGTGCTGGACGATGTGGACCGCCGCGCGACAGCCGATATCGGGGATATCAGGGACACGGGGCTTCTCAACAACCGTGACCTTAGGGACTTCAGTCAGGAATTGCGGCTGTCTGCGGACCAGGGACGCTGGCGATGGCAGTTAGGCGCCAACTATTTCGACACTGCAGGCGTGCGTTCCACCGGACTGAAATTCCTCTTCTGGACTCAGGGATTGGGCGTTGGCAATTCGTGGGATATCCAGACGACCGGCGTGTTCGGTTCGATTGGATACGACTGGACTGATCAGCTGAGCGTAAGCGTGGAAGGACGCCAGCAATGGGACAAGGTGGCCGAAGGAGGGGCGGCCGGCACGGCAAAATTGTCCGACACCTTTGCCAGCTTTACCCCTCGCGTGATCGTTGACTTCAAGGCATCCGAGGACATCACGCTTTATGCCAGCTTCGCCCAAGGTACCCGTCCGGGAACTTTCAATGCGAACTTGGTCGGGCGGTCACAGCAGGAACTGGACCAGATCCAGGAGCAGACTGGCGCCGGCATCTCGGTGCCGGAAGAAGAACTGGACAGCTTTGAACTGGGCCTCAAGGGCAGTCTGCTGGATGGACGGGCTTGGGTTGCCGCGACCTTGTACTGGGCCGACTGGAAAGCGCAGAGCGCGTCGGGCGCCTTTGTTACGGCGCCCGACGGATCAACGGACTTCGTTGGCATCAAGGCGGTCGGCGGGAAGATCGACCTGAATGGAATCGAGATTGAGGGCGCGCTGGCCGTGACCGACAGGATCAGGATTGACGCAACTTTCAGTGTCAACGATTCGGAGATCAAGAGAGGCACGTGCGCCAGCCATTGTCCTGTTCTGATTGGCGTGGACAATGTTGACGGACTGGGCAAGCGAACGCAGAAGAACCCCAAAAATCAGGGCTCGCTGGGCCTTTCCTTTGCCGACCGGCTCAATGATCGTTACGACTGGCATGCCCGTATGGACTACATCTTTACGGGTAGCCGTTTTGCAGGGACCCCCAACCTGACGGAGACTGGAGACAGCCACCGCGTGAATGTGCGCGCAGGAGTGGAGAACGAAACGATGCGCATGGAAGTGTTCGGCAAGAACATCTTTGACGACAAGACCTTTACGAATTACCAGATACTGCATGACTTCGCTTTCCTCGGGCCTCGCCGCGTGCTTACCGCCGGGCTTCCCGATCGTGCGGTCTGGGGGGTGAGGGCATCGTACAGCTTCTGATCGCGGCGGGAACCTGCCCGCAACTTTGGAAAGACGGGCCGGAGTGAAATAGTGTTGACGCGGCGGGAGGTGCTGAGTGCCGGCATTGGCGCTGCCGGGGCGGTTGGCGTGACGGGCGCTGTGGGCGCGGGAGCAATGGCGTCTGGCGCTGAACTGACGCAAAATAACCTTTCCGAAAGGGTCAAGCGGGTTCGCGCCGGGCCTCTGATGAACCTGGAGCAGGCCTACCGGGTTCTGGAAGAGGAAAGACTGGACGGTTTGGTGCTGGCCGATCCGATCAATGTTTTTCATCTCACCGGCCATTGGGGGTCGCTGGCGAAGATGGGTTACCCGGCGCCCGCCTACGCGCTGCTTTCCAAGGATCCGCGCCAGGCTCCGGGCTTGGTGATGGCGCAGTTCATCTACTACTACACGTACGCGGACGGGCGCTTCGATTTTCCGCTGCGGAAATGGCTGTTTTCCGGTTGGGACAAGCGCCTGCGGGACGACGGCGGGAGCGGGCAGCCGCGCGGGGAGCCTCCCGCGAACCCGGCCTACATCTTTGAGGACAAGGGGCAGGTCGATTTGCGCGCGATCGAGACGCATCGCCGCGGGGCCTTGAGCGCGGCGCTGTCCGGGCGCAAGCTCAGCCCCGATGCTCGCTGGGCGCTGGTGAACGCGGCGCGGGGCATGGGGCTGGACCGCGGCCGCATCGGTGTGGACCACTGGGCAGTGAACGCGATCTTCGAGACGGCGGGCCTGGCTGCCGTTCCGGTTTTCGCCGACCGCGCTCTGCGCCGAATCCGCGCGATCAAGTCGCCGCGGGAGATCGAACTGATGCGTTTTTCCGCGCAGGCCAATGCGGAAGCCGCGCTGGCGGCGGCCCGCGCGGCGCGGGCGGGCGCCACTTACCAGGAACTTCGGGCGGCTTTTTATTCCGAGGCCGCGAAACGTGGCAATATTGGCGTGTTCATGCAGGTGGACACGATCGGCGCGGAAACGGGCGACGGCGAGTTCCGGGAGGGGCAGGCGTTTCAGATCGACTGCGTCAGCCACGGCTTCCACTACCACGGCGATTACGGGCGCACGGTGTTTCTCGGCGAGCCTGCGCGTTCCATGAAGCGCGCCGCGGACGCCATCGCGCTCGGCTGGGACGCGGTCCGCGAGGCGCTGAAGCCCGGCCTGCGCTACTCGGAGATCCGCGCCATCGGCATGGAGGCGCTACGGAAAGGCGGCTACGCCCTGGACGTGGCGTTCACGCCGCACAGCGTGGGCCTGATGCACACCGACGATCCCGGCCGCGCCGACAGCCCCTTTTATGTCAAGGAAGACGTGGTGCTGGCGGAAAACATGATCATCAGCGTGGACTGCCCGGTGCGCAACGTGGGTCTGGGCGGGTCCGCCCACTTGGAGGACCTGACGCTGATCACCGCCGACGGCGGCGTTCAGATCAACGACATCGGCGACCGCGTGATTGTCGTATAGCCTTTTGCGCCAGAACGCGGGCTGCCAAGTTTCCCGGACGTAGTAGCAGCCGGACGGGGACTGTTCGGGATCGATGAGGCCCGCCACTTCGCCTTCGGGGTTGGCGCTCGGGTACTCATCGAAGAGGTTTTGCGCGCCCGCCACAGCTGCCACAGCATTCAATTCATCCCGTGGAACTATCCGCGCGCCTATTCAGGCGGCCGCGCGCCGAAGAACAGGGAGGCGTGGGCGGTGTCTGTTGATCGGATGCACAAGGGCCCGGCGTTCGGCCGTCCCGGCAAGGCAACGCTTTTCGATCCGGCGCTCCTGCCGCCGGAGGACCGGGACATGCTCGTCGATTATCTGGCGGAGCATTTTCCCGCGGACCGCCCGCCCGCGCTCGTTCAGCTCGCCGAGGAACCGGAACTCGATCCGGAGGCGCTTAAGAAGGCCATGTTCATCGAGTACATCTACCGCGAGTCCGGCGAATACGAGGTCTGGCCTTGGCCGCACCAGGTGGATTTCGATCTCGACGGCAACGTATGGCTGGCCTACACCGCCTGCTGCATCGTCAGGTTCGATCCGCGCACCGGGGAGCAGACGGCTTTCGAGGGCCACGGCGGAGGACACGGCATAGCGGTGGATCAGACCGACGGCACCGTGTGGTATTCGGGCGACGTGGTTCGCCATCTCGACCCCAGGACCGGCAAAGTGGATCATTGGGTGGCGGAAGACCGCATGCTGGGCAGCAACACCCAGATCTTCGATTCCAAGGGCAACCTCTGGCCCTCGCTGCTGGCGGCCGGCGGGCCGGGGGA
>RKRP01000074.1 GCA_007571315.1 Gammaproteobacteria bacterium | reverse complement strand
AGCCTGTTTGCCACGGAAGACGGAAAGTTGGCGTACGCGGCGCTTCAGTAAACAGGCGCAGGCAATTCCAAAGGAGGGAGCCGAACGAGCGCCCTGACGGCCCGCGGTGAAACCGCGGCGCGGTTGATCAGCCGTTGGGGAGGACGATGATCTTGCCGTCGCGGGCGGCGCCGGTGCGGGCGGCGTGGGCGAAGGCTTCCTGGTATTGATCGAGGGTGTAGCGCGCGGCGATTCTGGCGCTTAGCCTGCCGTCGGCCGCCATCCGCGCAATCTCGTTCTGCAGAGCTTCAATTTCCGCTGCCGTGCGCGTGGCGAAGCAGCGCGTGGTGGACATGCCGCAAAGGCGGATGTCGCGCAGGAACATTTGCCAGAAGTCGATCTGGCAGGGCTTGTCGGTGAGCGTGCCGTAATTCACGATCAGCCCGCCATCGGCCAGGCAGTCGGCCATCCGCATTACTCCCTCGCCGGCGATCGCGTCGATGCCGAGGCGGATTCCGGCCCCGCCTGTTGCCTCGCGGATGCGCTCCGGCAGACCAGGGCCGTCGAGAACCACAGCGTCGGCGCCCAGGTTCTTCAGTTCCTGAACCACCTCCTGGCGCCGCACGAGATTGACCGTGCGGTAGCCCCATTTGGCCGCCAGAACGATCAAATACCGCCCGACATTGGAGTTCGCCGCGTCCTGCAGCACCCATTCGCCTGGCTTGAGGTCCACGAAGTCCCGCAGCAAGGTCCAGGCCGTGGCGCCGTTGATGTTCGACAGCACCAGCTGTTCCGCGTCGCCGGCTGGCGCGCGGCGCATGCCCATGCCGCTTCTGTGAACTCGCACGTGCTCGGAGAAGGTGCCGCAGCCCAGCGGAAGAAACACGCGGTCTCCCGCCGCGTATCCGCTATCCGCGCCGGTCTCCACAACTTCACCCACGCCCTCGAAGCCTGGCGTGACCGGCGGCGCGCGCCGAAGCGCATCAATTCCCTGCACCAGCTTGATGTCGGCAATATGCATCGCGCTGGCTTCGAGCTTTACGATAACCTCGCCAGCGCCGGGGGCGCCGAGCTCAACCTCCTCCAGCCGCAATACATCGGCCGGTTCGCCGTGACGGCTGAACCTAAGCCGGCGTGTCCGCATCGGTGCGGTATCTTGACAGCAGCTCCTCGCTGAGCCCGAATTCGCGCGCCAGTCCTTCAAACAGCGCCTCGGTTACCGCGCTCTCCCCGCGGTCGAGCAGCGCCGCCTCCACCTGGCCCTTCACCATCTTGCGCAGCGCTTTCGGCACCGCCGAGAGCATTTTCTGCGCTTCCCCGTCCCACTCCATGGCCTCAACTTCGGCTTCGGCGGCCTCCTGCCTGGCCTCCCCTTCCACGGGCGGCACCTCCACTTCCGGCGGATCGCCCAGCACGTGCATCACCACATCGCGGGTGGAGGTGTGAAAGTAGTACTTGCGCTTCTCGTCGCCCAGGCCCACCGGCAGGTTCATGGCCGGCAGGCGCTCGGCGCGGGGCAGGGCGGCCAGCCCCTTGTCCATCACGATGGCCTCGATTTTGCCGATCACGTGGGCCTGGGTGCGGTCGAGTTCGTAGAACTTATCGACCGTGCACTCGATGATTTGCGGGCATTCGGCGATGCTTGGCGGCTTGATCTTGCGCGACGGAATCATCGTGTAGCCGGTGTAATCCAGTTCGTTGGCGCCCTCGGGATAGAAGCGGCCGGTTTCCATCATGTCTTCCAGCGTGTCGTACCTGGGGCAATTGATGACGAACTCGCCCGTGTCCTTGATGTTGATGAAGGTGTGGGCGGTATTGCGGCCGCCCAGCAGGATGCGCGGGCTCTTGTGCATCACATCGTATTGCATGATGTGCGAAAAGGCCCCGGCGTTCACCCGGCCGTGCTTGTCCAGCGTGGTGATGATGGTGATGAGCTTGGGGAAGATGAAGTAGTCCGAATACCAGAACGGCCGGACCCGAACTTCCTCCTTCTCGGGGATGGGATTTGCCTGAACGTCCATGCGCCGGGAGTATAGCCCTGCGCCGCTATTAGCGCCAACGCCACGCTCAGGCCAGCCCGATGCGGGATAACTGGCGCCAGTCCAGCTCGCGCTGCCCATCGTCGGCCTCATTGACTACGGCCGTCAACGAAGATGGCGAGAGGCGGGCCTGGTGTCCGGGTTCCGGCACGTGCGGGCGCTAGCGTATTATTGGGCAGGCGGTTTGGCAAACGATGCGCCTTTGGGGGGCCATGCGCAAGTGGGGTGGTTCCGATTCTTGCTGCGCAAGGCGGCAGAAGGATTGCGCCATCTGCGCTGGCTGCGGCAATCAGTGAGATTTTGGATTTTTTTGCGGCCGCGGCCGATAAGCAGCTTGCAGCTTTGCAGCCGCCATGATTGAAGCGGACGAGGCGGCCCCTCCTGCGCACCATCTGCTGAACAAGAACTGTCAGCGTTGGGCGGATAAAATCCTCGCCGAGGCTGGAGTAAGCCAATTTTGAGGATCGAGGCGGGAATGGCGGGGAATTTCT
>RKRP01000012.1 GCA_007571315.1 Gammaproteobacteria bacterium | reverse complement strand
CGACACCCATCCGGACTCAACACTCGCCGATCTCTACGATCCCGACCTGATGCCGCCGAACCTGCGCAAGGCGCATCAGGCTCTCGACCGCGCCGTGGACCGCCTTTACTGGCGCAGCGGCTTCGCCTCCGAGCGTGAGCGCATTGAGCACCTGTTCATGCTCTACGAAGAACTCCGCGCCCCGCTGGATGTCAAAAACAAGAAAACGCGGGAACGCCGCCGCAGCCAAAACCGGAAATGAAGGATATATGCAACCCGGATTCAAGACCGCCAAGTTCTGGATAGAAGAGCAAGGAGTAATCAGCTAGCGTGGCACTGGCGATGACTGCGACGCTTACGTGCCTGGAATTGTCCCTAACCAAGCCGGTGACCCCAAGCTCTATGCTGAGCGGGTCTTGAAGGAGGCAGTGGATAACAAGAAGGGCTCGAACGACTTGTCTAAGCGTCGCCCGAATCTACTCGCGGTGAATTTCCTTCTCAACGATTGGCAGCTTGCAGAAATGTTGCCGAAACGGGTGAAGTCCCTGACTCTTCCTGAAATTGAGCCCAATATCGACGCAGTCGCAGTTTCCTCATTGGGAATCGACAAGCGATTGGACAGGGAAAAACTCAAGGTAAAGGTCAAGTCCAATAGTGTTGGGTGCAGTTCTTCACTCAGTCGAATCGCACTGGCTTGAATGCATACAGAAAAACTAATGTCCTCCAGAAGCGAAGGAGAAAACATATACGCGACGTATTCATGGTCGCTAAAGCCTGCATAGCAGTTCAGGAATAATCAGGCGGCGCAGCGGTAGTGCGAAAATCCTGCGCGATGCGCGGGATGCAAAGTCTCAGAGATAGCAAGCGCACAGCCTGGGTCGCGGCGCGCGTCTTCCTCGCCGACAACGATGAAGCAATCCGCTTCAACTGGCTTGATGCGATTCAGATCATGGAGGGAGTTGCGGCAGGACGGATCAGTGAAAAAGAACTCGCCGAATGGTTTCGCCTGCGCCTGAAGGCCTGAGATGCGAGATGCAAAGGCTTGGGCAGGCTTGGACGCTTGGGTGTTGGCTCTTGGGCCACTTCCCTGAAAGATGCGTTAGAATGGCCGCGAGCAGGAAGCCGCCGCCGGTAATCGAACCCGGAGCGCCGGGATGACAAGACCAGGCTAGGAATCACCCTCGGCGGCTTCACCGCTCATTCTAAATTCGCACTCTTACGGCCGCATCCTCAAGGCCCATTCCCGCCGGAACCCGGCGCCCCACTGCCGAGGCGCGGGCGCATTCGAGTCCAGCCGCTGGGCCTTAGCCTGATCACGCACGGCGCTGCGCCGAATGCGGCGCCGCTGAACGGGTGGGGTCAGGATGCCAGCGGGTCGGCTGAGTCGGGGATGCCGAGGCCGTCGCGGCGCAGGAGGTGGATTTCGTCGCGCAGGGCGGCGGCTTCCTCGAATTCTAGGTCCTGGGCGTGGCGGTACATTCGCTTTTCGAGTTGCTTGATCTTTTTCATGACCTGCTCGGGGGTCAGGGCGCGATATTCTGAGACTCGTTCCGCCACTTTGCGGGCGCTGCCTCGGCGGCGGCGGCCCCGCACTACCGCTCCTTCCAGGATGTCGGGCACCTCCTTTTGGATGCCGCGCGGCTCAATGCCATGTTCGCGATTGAATTCAAGCTGCCGGACGCGGCGGCGGCCGGTTTCCTCAAGGGCGCCGCGAATGGCGCCGGTGCGCCTGTCCGCGTACAGGATGGCCATTCCGTTGAGGTTGCGCGCGGCCCGCCCGATGGTCTGAATGAGCGAGCGTTCGGAGCGCAGAAAACCCTCCTTGTCGGCATCGAAAATCGCCACCAGCGACACTTCCGGCATGTCCAGGCCCTCGCGCAACAGGTTGATGCCCACCAGCACGTCGAAAGCCCCCAGGCGCAGGTCGCGGATGATTTCCACCCTTTCCACCGTGTCGATGTCGGAATGCAGGTAGCGCACCCGCACGCCATGCTCCTCCAGGAATTCCGTAAGGTCCTCGGCCATGCGCTTGGTGAGCGTGGTGATCAGCACGCGCTCGTTGCGCTCCACGCGCAGCGCGATTTCAGACAGCGCATCATCCACTTGGCGCGATGCGGGGCGCACCTCCACGAGCGGATCGACCAGCCCGGTGGGACGAACAACCTGCTCCACCAGAGCGTCGGAATGCTCGTGCTCGAAGGGGCCGGGGGTCGCCGAAACATATATCGTTTGCGGCGAAATTCTCTCGAACTCCTCGAAGCGCAGCGGCCGGTTGTCCAGCGCCGAAGGCAGGCGGAAGCCGTACCGCACCAGGGTTTCCTTGCGTGAACGGTCGCCGCGGAACATGCCGCCGAGCTGCGGAAGCGTCACATGGCTCTCGTCCACGAACAGCAAAGCGTCGGCCGGCACGTAATCAAACAGGCAGGGCGGCGGCTCGCCTTCCTGTCGCCCGGACAGGTAGCGGCTGTAGTTCTCAATCCCGGTGCAGTAGCCCACCTCCAGCATCATCTCGATATCGAACAGGGTCCGCTGCTCTAAGCGTTGCGCTTCCACCAGGCGCTGCTCGGAGCGCAGCGCGCTCAGGCGGGCGCGCAGTTCCCGGCGAATCTTGTCCACCGCGCCTTCCAGAGTCTCCCTGGGCGTCACGTAGTGGGTTTTGGGATAGATGGTGACCCTTGGCACGCGCCGGCCCATTTCGCCGGTGAGGGGGTCGAAGTAGCGGATGTCCTCCACCTCGTCGTCGAAAAGCTGAACGCGCACCGCTTCGCGCTCCGATTCGGCCGGGAACACATCCAGCACATCGCCGCGAACCCGGAAGGTACCCTGCCGGAGTTCCGCTTCGTTGCGGTTGTACTGCAAGTCAGCGAGGCGCAGCAGCAGGCCGCGCTGATTGACCCGGTCGCCCCGCACCAGGTGCAGAATCATCTGGAAGTAGGCATCCGGATCGCCCAGGCCGTAAATCGCCGATACGGTGGCCACCACGATAGTGTCCTTGCGCTCCATCAGCGCCTTGGTAGCCGACAGGCGCATCTGCTCGATATGGCTGTTGATGGAGGCGTCCTTCTCAATGTAGGTGTCGGTGGACGGCACATAGGCCTCGGGCTGGTAGTAGTCGTAGTACGACACGAAATACTCCACCCGGTTGCGCGGAAAGAAATCCCGAAATTCCCCGTAGAGTTGCGCCGCCAGCGTCTTGTTGGGCGCCAGCACCAGCGCCGGCCGCTGCTGGCGGGCCACCACGCTGGCCAGGGTATAGGTCTTGCCCGAGCCGGTCACTCCAAGAAGAGTCTGCCGGGCAAGTCCAAGGTCCAGCCCTTCGCAAAGCGCCTCCACGGCCCGGGGCTGATCGCCGGACAACTGAAAATCCGCCTGCAGCTCAAACCGGTCCGCCGCCATGGCCGCACTTTAGCATCAGCATCCCGCCGCTGGCCGCCGTGCCGATAAAATAACAAGCTGCCAGCTTCAACCACCGGGCATTGCCATGAGTTCCATCCAGCTATCCGAGCGGGTCCAGCGGGTCAAGCCCTCGGCCACAATCGCCGTTTCCACCCTGGCGCGGGAGATGCGGGCCGCGGGCCGCGATGTGCTGAGCCTCAGCGCGGGCGAACCCGACTTCGACACGCCGCGGCATGTGCGCGCCGCGGCGGCGGCGGCGATGGAGGCCGGCGACACGCGCTACACCACGGCGGACGGCACGCCGGCGCTCAAGCGCGCCATATGCAACAAGTTCTCGCGCGACAACGGGCTCCAGTTCGAGCCTTCGCAAATTTCCGTGGGCGCCGGCGCCAAGCAGGTGCTCTTCAACACCTCCGCGGCCCTGCTCAACCCCGGCGATGAAGCCATCATCCTGGCGCCGTACTGGGTGTCCTATCCCGATATCGTCAAATTGTGCGACGGCACGCCGGTAATCGTGTCCGCCGGCATCGAAAGCGGCTACAAGGCAACGCCCGAGCAAGTGGAATCGGCCATTACCGAGCGCACCCGGATGCTTTTCTTCAATACCCCGGGCAACCCAACCGGGGTCAGCTACACCCGGCCGGAACTGGAAGCCCTGGGCGAAGTGCTGAGCGCGCGCGAACGCATCGTGGTGGTGTCCGACGACATTTATGAGCACATTTACTGGGGCGGCGCGCCGTGGCTGACGCCCGCCCAGCTGTGGACAGGAATGCGCGACCGCATCGTTACGGTAAACGGCGTTTCCAAAGCATACGCCATGACCGGCTGGCGCATCGGCTACGCGGGCGCCAACGTGGATTTGGTGAACAGCATGCGCAAACTTTGCAGCCAGACCACGGCCAATCCCAGCAGCATCTCGCAGGCGGCGGCGGCGGCGGCGCTGGAAGGCGATCAGTCGATGCTGGCCGCCATGCGCGATGCCTTCAAGCAGCGCTACGAATACGCCTACGAGGCGGTCAACGCCTTGCCGGGCATGCGCTGCGCCCCGGCCCAGGGGGCGTTCTACGTATTTGCCGATGCCCGCGAAGCCATTCAGGATCAGGGGCTGGGAAACGATACTGAACTGGCCGAATGGATCCTGTCGGAAGCCGAGGTGGCGCTGGTCCCCGGCGCCGCGTTCGGCGCCAGCGGGCACATCCGGTTCTCGTTCGCCTGCGGCATGGACGACCTGCGCGAAGCCATGCGCCGGCTCAAGCGCCTGCTCTCCTGACCCCATCCCGCAAAACACGAGCTGCAACAGCCGCGGGTCCGTAACGGCCCTGACGGCTGAATCCCTGCCCGGAACGCCGCTGCTAAAATCGCTGCCATGCGCGGCCGAAGCATCAGACCAACCCATTTGTTCCGGCGTTCGGCGTTATTCCTCCCCACTTGGCAGGGCGGGAAAAGGAGCAGCGCGAGATCACGGAGATGCGCTGCGAAAAGCGGATGCAATCTTCGCAACTCGCGTGCACTGGACGCCCATTGATCTCCTGGCGCCGGACGCTGCGCGCGAAGCAATAGCCCGACCCCTTGCTGATGCAAGTGTGAGCATTGCTCCGCAGGCGCTGGAGCGCTTGGCCGCATGGTCCGACAACTACCCCTACTTCGTACAATTGGCGGGCTTTCAGGCGTTCGAATTTGCGCAGGAGAATCAGGCTTCCATCGCGCAGTAGGACGCGCCCCTGATTCTCCAGCGCACGCAGGGGACGCGACGAGCGTATTACGACGAGCGATATGAAGAAGTGCAGGAAGCTGGATTGGCGCCACTGGCCGTGGAAGTTGCAAAATGGACACGCCGGCAAAAAGGGGAAATACACCGGCGCGCTCTGCAGGGCCTGGCGGACAACTTTGCCGACCCCATGTCCGCCGAGGACGCAATGCGGTTTCTGCGGCACAAGGGATTTGTCGTGGAGATTGCCGGCAAACCGCGCTGGTTCGCTCCGGGCATCTCGTCCCTGATGGACTACACGGTAGATCAGCACGCTCAGGATCAGGCCCAGGATGTACTGCTAAAAGAGCATGTTTCTTCAATGCCTGCAAACACTTGACACCGCGCATTTTCCTTGACCCAGGCGCGACACAGCGCCAAATGCGTATGAGGAACTGTCGAATCCGAGTTTGGCGGTCGGGCGCCTATACCTTCTCCTCGCCCTCCGGCGGGGGGACAATAACCGGCGAAGGCGGCGCGCCATCTTTCCTTGCTTCTATTGCCTTTGCCAAGGCGGCCAGCACCTGTTTGCTGCGCTCAGCTTCACGCTCCGCCACCTCCCGGAGCGTCGCGTCATCTTCCCTGCGGAAGACCACGGAGCTTGGCGGGACGGGCTTCCTTATGCCTTTCTCAATTCCCACATAGGCGCAATGCATTTCCGTAATGGCCGCGGAAATGCATTGCCTTGCCTCATTGATTTCTTCGAATCCGAGATAGGGCAACGCATCAATCCCCTGGCGCTCAATACATCTTGCGAGCCCGTTGATTTTCTCTATATTCCACCCCAAGAGGTCGACAATACGGTGCAAAATCTTTACTAGTTCAAAGAACCTTTCTTTGTCGAATTCTGACATTAGCAGGTGTCTATCCCAACGTAGGGTGTAATGTCGGCATCGACAGTCGGCGAAGTGTTACCTGCGTAATGTCGATGCTTCCCACTATAGCCGATCCAAACCCTCATTTTCACTTTGCTGAACACCCTGCCGGCATGCAACTGATGCCGGTGCGGCATGGACGACCTGCGCGAAGCCATGCGCCGGCTCAAGCGCCTGCTCTCCTGACCCCATCCGCGCAACTGCCCCGGACATTGCAAGAGGGCGCGCTTCCGCCGCCCTCGTGAAGTGCCCCGCGCGCGGCTAATTGGCGGGAACGGTGATCCGGTTGCCGAATTGGTAATCTTTCTGGAAGATTCCGAAGCGCGCCATTTCGCTTTCCGGCGGCGGCCGCATGCCCCATGCCCTGCTGTTGGTCCAGCCAAGCTGCTTTTGAATCGCGGCGTGTTCGGCAGCCTTCAACGCGGCGATGGAGCAGTCGATAACCGGCACCTGCCCGCAGTTCTTCAGCGCCGCCTGCAAATCCCTGAAGAACCCCACTTCCAGGGTGCATCCGAGGATAATGGCCTCGGCCTTGTGATCCTGCACGGCCCTGCGCGCGGCTTGCAGCAGCAGTTTCCGTGTTTTCGCCTCATCCTTGTGAAAATCCGCCACCCGAAGGCCGATGGATTCAAATGAAGCGAGCTGCTCGCTATATCCGTACTGGCGCACCCGGTCGCGCATTTGAGCTTCCCACTTGTCCTCGCCAATCAGGACCGAGAAGCGGCCCGCGAGGTTGAGCGCCTGGACAATCGATGCCTGGCAAGGGCCAATCACCAGCGTGTTGCCGGATATTTCCCGCGCGGCTTCCAGCGCCGGGTCGTGGAAGCAGCCGATCACCAGCGCGTCATAGTTGCGGCGGGAGGCATGCCGGGCGATTCGCACCGTATCGGCAATAATCAGGCTTTCGTAGGCCCGGTATTCGAGATTATCCATCCTTGGCGGAACCGTTTTCGGATTCATGGATGCCACCACAACCTCAGTGGCCGGGTTCTTGTACTGCCTTGCCATATCGGCGAACATCTCGTCGTCATCGCTGTTTCCGACAGGATTGAGGTACATGATCCTGGTTTTGGGGTCAATCGGCATACTTCTCCGCGGCCCCCTGTTGAAATACGCGGATTAGCGGCATCCTCGTTTACCGGGCGCGACGGCAGGCGCCAGTTTCGACCAGCCAAGATAAGCGAGGAATGACACCAGCAAACCATCCACGGCAGGCGCCATGCTGATCACGATGAGGTCCTCGCTCGCCAGCCAGGATGTTCCCGAGCCCAAGGCCCAGGCAGCAAATGCCGGGTAGCCGATGGCTGGCCGCGCTGGCAGGTCTTCGAGCCGGTATCCTCCCGGGCGCGCGAAGAAGTAATCGGCCAAATACACGCCTGCGATAGGGGTGGCGGCAATGCCGATAATGAGCACGAAGGGCAGAAACACATCCATCATGCCCAGCGCCGCCGCAACGGTGCCCGCGATAGCGGCGCCAATCGCCAGGCGCCGGTCGCCGAGGCGGGAAAAGGACGCGGCAAGGGTCAGCACAGCGGAATAGAGGTTTACGGTATTGGTGGTCCAGGTGGAAAACACGAGGATGAAAAGGGCCGGAATAGCGATGCCGAGACCAATCATGATGCGCATCAGGTCGGTCTCTCCAAGCGTAAGCGTTGGCACGGCGGAGGCGAGCATGATGAGCGGATAGCCGAGCGCAAGCCCCCAAACGGACTTGATCCCTTCGCTTGCATTGCGCGCGAATCGCGTGAGGTCCGGCCCGGACACCGCCATCAGGATGCTGGTGCCAATAACAGTGGAAACCGCAACGCCCAGCGGCATGCCGCCGTCGCCGGCGTTTCCCAGGATGGCGCCGGGCCCGGCTTGCCGAATCGCAAGATAAACAGCGTAGCCCATGAAGAGAATCAACAGCGGCACCGACGCGCTTGAGAAGCGCTCGATCAACCGGAAGCCATACATGGCCGTAATCGACATGGCCACGCATCCAATCAGAGCGCAAAGCGGGCGCGGCGCGTCCAGGCCGTAGAAGGCAAGCAACGCCTCGCGAACCGCCGTGCCGAAAATGTCGCCGGTAGCCGCGAAGTAGCCAATATAGGTCACCGCCAGCAACAGGTTTACGGCGCGCGCGCCAAGCCGCCCGAAGGTGAACTGAATAATCATGTAAGTTGAGAGGCGGGCGCGGGCGCCGATGATCGAGGAAAACACCATCAGCGCCGCCACGATCAGGCATCCGGCCGTCATGGCAAGGAGGCCATTCCAGAAGCCCAGGGCGGCCGCAATCTCCGAGCCGACCAGAAACACCGGCAAGGTAACGCCGATGCCGAGCACCACCACGCCAATGCGCCAGCCGCTTACAGTGGCTTCGTCCGGGACCGGCTCGCGGGTGAAGTCCTGCATCAGCAGCTATCCCGCCATCACGGCCCGCCGCCGGTCAATCGATCAATCACCGGACCCCGCGGTTGCAACGCGCCGCGCTGGCGTTTCGCTGCGGCGAGTGTTTACAGCCTGTAGCGCGCGCTCACCCCAATTTGCCGAGGCTGATTGGGGAAGCGAATGAGCGGGTTGAAGAAAAACACCGTCTCCGGCGCGTCCTCGTCGGTCAGGTTGCGCGCGAACAGCGAAATCGACCAGCGGCCGCGCTCCAGTCCAACGCTGGCATCCGC
>RKRP01000165.1 GCA_007571315.1 Gammaproteobacteria bacterium | reverse complement strand
GCGGCGGCCGCGTTTTCGCGGGGTGGCGGGCGGGGCCGCCCGCCAGGATCGCCAGCGCGCCGTGCTCGGCGCCCGCCTGGCCGCCCGATACCGGCGCGTCCAAAAAGGCCAGCCCGCGCGCCCGCGCCGCCTGGTCCAGCGCCCGCGCCAGTTCCGCGGAGGTGGTGGTGTGGTCCACCAGCATGGCGCCGAGGCTCATGCCCTCGAACGCTCCGCCAGCTTCCAGCGCAACGGCGCGCACGTCCTCGTCGCGTCCTACGCAGGTGAACACGAAATCGGCATCCTTGCAGGTTTGGGCGGGGCTTGCGGCCCGCGCCCCGCCGTATTGATCCACCCAGCGCCGCGCCCTGGCGGCTGTGCGGTTGAACACCGTAACGGAATGCCCGCCCGCCGCAAGATGCCCCGCCATGGGATACCCCATAACGCCCATGCCAATAAACGCCACCTTCGCCATTGCCCCGCCGCCGCGCTTTCAGGTTTTGGGGAGGGTAACGCCGGTCTGTCCCTGATATTTCCCGCCGCGGTCCTTGTACGAGGTCTCGCACACTTCGCCGGCCTGAAAGAAGATCATCTGCGCGACGCCCTCGTTGGCGTAAATCTTGGCCGGCAACGGCGTTGTGTTGGAAAACTCCAGAGTCACATAGCCTTCCCATTCCGGCTCCAGCGGGGTGACGTTGACGATGATCCCGCAGCGCGCATAGGTGGATTTGCCCAGGCAGACCGTCAGCACGTTGCGCGGAATGCGGAAGTATTCCACCGTGCGCGCCAGGGCGAAGGAGTTGGGCGGAATGACGCAGTGGCTGCCGGTTAGCGAAACGAAGCTGTTGCTCTGGAAATTCTTGGGGTCCACCACCGCCGAGTGGATGTTGGTGAACACCTTGAATTCGTTGGCGCAGCGCACATCGTAGCCGTAGCTGGATACGCCGTAGGAAATGACCGGGCGCTGCCCCGCCTTGCGCACCTGCTTTTCGGCGAAGGGCTCGATCATCCCGCGCTCCGCCGCCATGCGGCGTATCCAGGCGTCCGACCCTATGCTCAACGGTTCAGCCAGTCCTGCCGCATGGCCAGCGCGCTGTCCTCGCCCCAGGCGTATTCGTAGGCCTCGATGATGATCATGCGCTTGTCCTTGCGCCAGATTTCCCAGCGCGCCGGAAGCCAGCCCAGTTCCCGCGCATGCCAGATGTACTGAAAGTTGTCCGACTCATCATGCTGGCGGCGGTATTTGATGGTTTGCAGTGCGCCTGCGCCCGTGCTCAACGTTTCTTCGCCCAGCCTCTCAGCGCCATACCGCTTCAGCTTTCCGCCTTCCAGCGTGGGCTGCATGGCAAGCGGCCGCTCATTGGCAATATCCAGCATGGTCTGGATTTCCCAGGATTTGCGGTCCATGGCCATGGGCTCCAGGCTGAATTCGGCGCGCTCGTCCTTCTCGGTGAAAAGCGCGCGGCTCTGACTCCAGTCATAGGCGATATTCACCAAGCCGTCTTTCTTGCCGTCGCAGGACCGGCACGAGTACTCCAGCGGCCGCACCCGGCCGGCTTTGCCGAGCTCGAAGCGGGCGCTTTCCAGAGCGTCCGAAGCGATCACCAGCCGCGCCAGCCCCAGCCCGCGCGAGTAGGTTTCGTAGGCGTAGCCGCCGCCCTCCCGGCGGACCAGGCTCAGGCTCAGGCCGCGCTGGCCGAAAGGCGCGTCCACATCGTAAAGCACGCCGATGCTTTCGATGGCTGGCGCCGTGTCATCGGGTCCGGGCGCCGCCGTGTCATCGGGTCCGGGCGCCGCCGCGCGGGGCAGCGCCAGCACGGCGGATGCGGCAAACATGGCTATTGCCTGGCGCATAACAGTTCCTGTTCTTCAAACACGATCGGTTTCAACAACTCGCGCTCGTCCAGTATCGCGCGCGAACCGCCCATCGTCAGGCGACCGTCCGCCATCCATTGCAGGACGCGAGGATACAGGACATGCTCGCAGGCTTGAACCCTGGCTTTGAGCGATGCCTCATTGTCCTCGCCGGTCACGCGCAACCTCGCTTGGGCGATCAGCGGCCCGGAGTCCAGTTCGCGGGTCACGAAATGCAAGGTGGTTCCATGCCAGGCTTCCCCGGCCTTAAGCACCCGCTGGTAGGTGCTTAAGCCCGGATAGCGGGGCAGCAGCGAGGGATGAATGTTGAGCGCCCGGCCGCTGTATTCCTCGCACACGGAGGCGGGCAGGATGCGCATGAATCCAGCCAGCGCCAGAACATCCGGTGAGAAGCTGCGCAGGCGCCGCGCAAACGCATCCCACCAGGAGCGCGGATTGGGGTAGCCGGAGGGAGGCACGGCCACTGCCGGGATGCCGGCGGCGCGCGCCCGCTTGAGGCCCTGCGCGTCCGTCCGGTCGCTGAGCGCCGCCACCACCTCGATTTTGAGCTTTCCGGAAGCCGCCCGCTTGAGGATTGCCTGGAAATTGCTGCCGGCGCCCGATAGCAAGACGGCGGTGCGCAAGTTCACGGGGAAAGGGTTACGCCGCTGCCGGACTGGACCCGGCCGATGTTCCAA
>RKRP01000011.1 GCA_007571315.1 Gammaproteobacteria bacterium | reverse complement strand
TCCGCTACTTCACCGCTGCCCTTCGCCCCCAATAACCGGGAAGCACGACGCCGCTACCCCGCCTTTTTGCTGATCGCGGTTGTCTTGCCTCTCCTCTCGCCGGGGCGTTGGAGTGCGCGCCAATAGCTTGGCGCGCACAGATGCCGGAATGAGTTACAGGGACGTATTTATTGCGTCTCCCGCGGGGGAGGGGCAAAAGAAGGGCGGAGGGGAAGCGCGCCCCCGCGGATCAGATCATGTAGAGGGCGAGGGTTTCGGCGGTGCAGGCCGGTTTTTTCTGGCCCTCGATTTCGATTCTGTGCCGGCAGGTCATCTGAATGCCGCCGGCCCGCGCCCGCGCCTGCAGCACCGTGGTGCGCACCCTTACCCGGCTTCCGCACACTACCATGCTGGAAAAGCGCACCTTGTTGAGCCCCCAGTTGATCGCCCTCCTGAGCGTGGGAAAGATCACAAACTTTTCCGTGGCCCCTGGAATCAGCGACAACGTTAGATAGCCGTGGGCAATAGTGGCGCCGGCATCAAGTTCGCGCGCCGCCCGCTCAGCGTCCACATGGATCCACTGGAAGTCCTCCGTGGCCCGCGCAAACCGGTTGATGCGGTCCTGGTTCACCAGGATCCAGCCGGAAACGCCCACCTCCACGCCTTCCAGCGCGCGGGCATCTTCTATTGTGCGAACTTCGTGTCCCAACAGTGATGTACCGCGGCAGTGCCCTGCCGCGTATTATTACCGCCCGCGCTCGATCATGGCCAGGAACTCGGAGCGCGCCCGCGCGTTTTCGCGGAATACCCCCAGCATCCGGCTGGTTACCATGCTCACGTTGCGCTTGCCGATTCCGCGCGTGGTTATGCACTGGTGCGCGCCCTCAATGACCACCGCCACGCCGAGCGGGTCCAGCACCGAGGCGATGCAATCAGCGATTTGCGCCGTGAACTTCTCCTGCACCTGAAGGCGGCGCGCATAGGTTTCCACCACCCGCGCCAGCTTGCTGATGCCCACCACTTTGTCGCGGGGCAAATAGGCTACGTGCGCCTTGCCGATAATCGGCGCGATGTGGTGTTCGCAGTGGGAGCTGAAGTCGATATGGGTAAGCGCCACGATCTCGTCGTAGCCGTTCACCTCCTTGAAGGTGCGGCGCAGAAACTCGTAGGGGTCCTCCGCGTAGCCGCTGAACCACTCCTCGAAGGCGCGGGCCACGCGCTTGGGCGTATCAACCAGGCCTTCCCGGTCAACATCGTCGCCAGTCCAACTCAGCAGCGTGCGCACGGCCTCTTCGGCCTCGGCGCGTGTTGGCCGGGCGGATTTATTCTTGCTCACAAGCCCGCTCCCGGGCGCGCCGCGCCTTTGGCGCTGTTGCGCGCAAACGCCTTAAACTCTTCATAGCGGTTGATATTCGTAATTTTCAGCGGAATCAGTTTCAGCGGCCGGTCGCTGAGGTAGTCTCGCAGCGAAAGCCCGGCGCCCGCGGCTACGGTCTGCGCCAAACCCGCAAGGGTACCTGGTTCGTAGATGGCGCACAATGGCTCAGGGGCCCCGGAGCGGGGATGGCAATAGGCGGTGGCCGCGCAATCCGTGTCGCGTTGGGCGATCAGGCGCCGGATTTGCTTCGCTGAAAGCCCCGGTTGATCGCAGGCCAGCGCCAGCCAGGCCCGTTCCGGCGCTTGCGCGTGAGCCGCCTCCAGCCCCGCCGCCGGGCCTCGGTCCGGGTGGCGGTCCGGCAGGCAGCGGAACCGCGAGCGCAAGGGATCAAGGGACTGTTCCGGCCGCACCGATACCCAAACATCCCCTAGGCATGAGCTGAGCAGCCGCACCGCGCGTTCCAGCAGGCTTGAACCCTCAATCCGCGCTGCCGCCTTGTCGCTGCCGAAGCGGGTGCTCAAGCCCCCGGCCAGCACCAGGCCCGACAGCGGCGCTTCAATCGCCCGGCTCATCCGCGTAATCGCTCTTGCCGCCGGTTTTTTCGATCAGGCGCGCATTGCCGATCACCATTCCGCGAGAAACCGATTTCAGCATGTCGTAAATCGTGAGCGCCGCCACGGTGGCGCCGGTGAGCGCCTCCATTTCCGCCCCGGTCTTGTCGGTAACCCGCACCGCGCAGTTGATCACCACCTCTTCTTCCTGAAGATCCACTTCGATACGGCAGCCCTCCAGCTTCAGCGGGTGGCAGAAGGGTATCAACTCATGGGCGCGCTTGGCGGCCTGGGTGCCGGCGATGATGGCGGTTTGGAAAACAGGGCCCTTATGGGTGGCGATTTCGCCGTTCACGGCCATTGCCGCAGCCTCGGCAGGCAGGGCGACGCTGGCGCGCGCATGAGCCGTGCGGACGGTGACGGCCTTGTCCGCCACATCCACCATTCCAGGCTGCCGCCGTGAATCGATATGCGCAAGCATGGCAGGGAATTATAGTTTCCGCCCGCTCGATCATCGTCAAACGGAATCATCGCGTAATCGGTTGCGCTTCGCAGCGGAAGCGGGGAGCAAACGTGGGCATCCGCGCTATACTTCCCGTTCCCGATCGAGTTTTGACATGTCCGTAGTAG
>RKRP01000020.1 GCA_007571315.1 Gammaproteobacteria bacterium | reverse complement strand
GCGGAAGCCGAAATCGCCAGCCACCGCCTGATGCTGCGTTCCGGCATGGTGCGGCGGCTGGCGTCGGGCCTGTTCACCTGGATGCCCATGGGCTGGCGCGTGGCGCGCATTGTCGAGCGCGTCACGCGCCAGGAAATGGAGCGCATAGGAGCGCACGAAGTGCTCATGCCGGCGGTCCATCCCGCCGAACTGTGGCGCGAGAGCGGCCGCTGGCAGGACTACGGCGACCTGCTGCTGAAGATGCGCGACCGCGGCGAGCGCGAATACTGTTTCGGCCCCACCCACGAAGAGGTCGTCACCGACATCGCGCGCCGCGAACTGAAGAGCTATCGGCAACTGCCCGTCAGCTTCTTCCAGATCCAAACCAAATTCCGCGACGAAATCCGCCCGCGCTTCGGCGTGATGCGGGCGCGCGAGTTCATCATGAAGGATTCCTACTCCTTCCACTTGGGCGAAGATTCGCTGCGCGACACCTACGAACAGTACCGCGAAGCCTACAGCCGCGTATTTGAGCGCCTGGGCCTGAAATACCGGGTGGTGCAGGCCGATTCCGGAGAAATCGGCGGCTCGCGGTCGCAGGAGTTTCACGTTCTCGCGGACTCCGGCGAAGACCTCATCGTGTGGTGCGAAGGCGACGATTTCGCGGCCAATCTGGAGCTTGCTCCGGCGCTGCCGCCGGATGGAGAGCGCGTGGCGCCGGGCGCGGCCATGAGCGAGGCGCGCACCCCGGGCATGCGGACCGTCCGCCAGATCGCGGAGCACCTAGACCGGCCGCTGGAAGACTGCCTCAAGACCCTGCTGGTGAAGGCCGAGGGCGGCGGCGTTGTGGCGCTGGTGCTGTGCGGCCACCATGAAGTCAACGAATTGAAGGCCACCGGCCTGCCCGAAGTCGCCAAACCCCTGCAGCTGGCCAACGCGCAGGAAGTGGCCCAAGCGGCCAGCAGCCCGCCGGGTTTCGTGGGGCCCGTGGGCCTGCGCGTTAAAACCTATGTGGACCACGCCGCGGCCCACCGCGGAAATTTCGTATGCGGGGGCAACCGTCGCGACAAGCACTTAGTCGATGTGAACTGGGGGCGTGACCTGCCGGAGCCGGAAGCTGTCGATTTGCGCAATGCGGTGGAGGGGGACCGGAGTCCGGGCGGCGGCGGAACGCTTCAGATTGCCCGCGGCATCGAAGTGGGGCACATCTTCCAGCTCGGCGACAAGTACAGCCGCTCCATGCGCGCCGCGGTTCTGGACGAGAACGGTGCAGAACAACCCATGCAGATGGGCTGCTACGGCCTGGGAGTGACGCGGACGGTGGCGGCGGCCATCGAGCAGAACCACGACGAGCGCGGCATCATCTGGCCGGAAGCGATGGCGCCCTTCAGCGTGGTCCTGGTGGCGCTGAATATCGCCCGCGACAAAAAGGTGCGCGCCACCGCCGAGCAGCTGCGCGAATCCCTGCGTTCCCGGGGCATTGAAGTGCTATTCGACGATCGCGACGCCAGCCCCGGCGTAAAGCTGGCGGATGCCGACCTTTTCGGCATTCCGCACCGCGTGGTGATCAGCGCACGCGGCCTGAATCAGGGAACGCTGGAATACAAGCACCGCCGCTCGGACAAGCCCGAACGCCTGAGCGCGGACGAAGCAACCGAGTTCCTGCAAACCCAAATCGAACCGTAGCCCACCCGTTTCACCAGCCCTGGCCCTGTCGGCTTGGCCCCTTCCCCGCGGGAGACGCATGAAGTCATCCTGACGCTCGGCTGGGGCCTCCTGCTCCAGACGCTCCCGCGGGGAAGGGGCCAAGCCGACAGGGCCAGGGAAGCGCTGCTTCGTTTAGGCTCGCTAAAACTGAACGCGGACGCTGGCGCCCACCCAGCGCGGCCTGCCGTAAGCCTGCTGGTTAAAGCCGAACGTGCCGGTGAAATCAAAGGTGTAGCTTAAGTACTCCTCGTCGGCAATGTTGTGCGCGAAGGCAGCCAACTCCCAGCGGTCGCTTGCGTCGCTCCAGGAAACACGAAGATTGCCCACGCCGTAACCGTCCTGCCTGGAAACCGGCACATTCTGAATATCGAAATACACCGCGCTTTGCCAGTTGCCCCAAAGCTGCGCCGTCATGTTGCCGCCCAGCGCCGGCCACTGGTAACGAATCAGCGCGGTAGCGGAAAACTCCGGCGCGGACACCATGGTGCGATCCTGCGCGCCGCCCGCCGGACTGGGAATATCCTTGGCCTTGGGATCGAGCACGGACATCCCGAGCATCAGGTCCCAACCGTCCGCCAGCGCCGCCTGCAACTCCAGTTCGCCCCCGGTCACGCTGGCATCGGCGTTGAAGATGATCTGGTTGAGCAATTCGAAGCGGAAGGTCTGGAAGTCCTTGTAGTCGTAGTAGAAGGCGCTGCCGTTGAGCCGGGCGCGCCCGCCCGCCAGACTGGCCTTGAATCCAGCCTCAAAGCTGGTCAGGGCTTCCTTGTCAAAGCCGATGGTATCCACGGTGTTGCTGGCGAAAATGAAGTTCCCGTCAAGAAAGCCCACGTTGAATCCTGGCGACTTCACGCCGCGGGATACCCCCGCGTACACCAGCAGGTCGTCGTTGGGCCGCCAGTCGATCTCCAGTTTGCCGCTGAAAGTGTCCTCATCGTGGACGGCCAGGTCTCCCACCGAGCGCATGTCGAAGTCGAACGCCACATTGGTGGGCAATCCGATGATGCCGGTCAGGAATCCCGAAGTGTCCACGTTGATGTAATCCAGCTCCTTCTCTTCGCTGGCCCAGCGGGCGCCGGCGATCAGCGTGACCTGCTCGGCAAGCTGGAACTCCACTTGGCCAAACAAGGCCGTTGACTGCGTTTCCTGAGTGAAGTGGGCCTCGAAGTTGAGGAAATCGAGGTTGCGAAGATCCAGGGTGTAATGGCCCGCCACCTCATTGTCGAAGTAATACAGGCCCGCCAGCCAGCGAAGGGCGTCGTTGCCTCCCGCCGCCCGCAATTCCTGGGTAAAGGTGTCGGTGTCCGCCCGGAAGGTCGGCATGAGCAGCGGGTAGGGTCCCGCCTCGGTATCCTCGGACTGCAGGCGTTCCACTTGCTGGTAGCCGGTAATGGAAGTGGCCGTAAAACCGCCCAAATCCCAGTTCGCGTTCAGTGAAAAACCGGAACTTTCCACCTCAACGCGCCCGTCGCGGTCGTAATCGCCAGCATGAGGGTCCCCGTCCGTGTCGCGGTAACCAAAACAGTCGGTGCCGGGCGCAGGACGCATGTCCCCCGCATCCAGCATGCCGTCCGCGTTGCAATCCACGGTCATGGTCTGCTCGCCGGCGGCCAGCGGCACGCTGTTGCCCGAGGCGTCGAACTTGGTGGCCTGATGCTGCCAGGCCCCCACCGCAGCGTCATTGTTGGAGTACCAGGCATTGACCAGCAGGTCAAAATCGTCGCTGGGCGTTAGCGCAAGCTGTCCGCGAACCGCGGCCGCATCGGTTTCGTTGTAGTCCGGTCCCACCCGGTTTTCGGTGTAGCCGTCGTGCTGGTGCATGGCTACCGACACACGCGCCGCCGCATTGCCGCTCAAGGCTCCGCCCAGCGCGGCCTCCGCCTTCACTTGGCTGAACTGGCCCAATGCAAGATCGGCGTATCCCTCCAGTTCCTGGGTGGGCCGGCGCGTTACGTAGTGAACCAGGCCGCCGGTGGTGTTGCGGCCGAACAGCGACCCTTGCGGACCGCGCAGCACTTCCACGCGGTCCACGTCAAAGAGCTGGAAGCTCAGGCCGCCCATGGCAGGCCGGTAAACATCATCCACGTAAACCGCCACAGGATTCTCATTGGCGTCGGCGAAGTCGTTCAAACCCACGCCGCGCAGGAAGAAATTGATCTGGCTGGACTCGGCGTTGGGAATCGTGTAGTTCAGCCCCGGCGTCATGGCGGTGATGTCCGTGGTGTTGGTGAATCCCAGTTCGCGCACCTGCTCGCCGGAAAAAACAGTAACCGCAATGCCCACATCCTGCAGCCTCTGCTCGCGCTTCTGCGCGGTGACGATGATTTCCTCAAGCGCCAATTCCTGGGCTGATGCGGCGCCGGCCAGGCTGGTCAATCCCGCGGCCATTGCAAGGAAGAAGAAGGCGCCTTGCCTGCTGAACTGGAGGGCTTTTCTGTTCATGATGTGTTTCCGTTGAGGTTGAACGCGGGCGCCGCGAATAATCACGGCGCACTGGTTGAG
This sequence comes from Gammaproteobacteria bacterium, assembly GCA_007571315.1. Taxonomy (GTDB): domain Bacteria; phylum Pseudomonadota; class Gammaproteobacteria; order Steroidobacterales; family Foliamicaceae; genus Foliamicus. The sequence continues at coordinate 4,486 of RKRP01000020.1, read as the reverse complement.
CAATTGGCGCAACCGCTCCGGCAGCGCATGAGAACCGCTATCGGAGCCTGTCAAAGCGCGGCTCTTAATTAGGGGGGGGCAAACATAATCATGTTGGCAAATGAAATTCTACACGAGATTGCCGCTGCCTCCCGGAGGCGGCAGCTCCTGCGCAGGCATGAAGAGCGTGTTCAGGCTTAGCGGCCACACTCTTCGCAAAACAGGACAATGCAAGCGTTGCTCAGCGAGGGCATTCCGCTTTGAAACCCTGGCATAGCATCGCTAGTGGTATCATGCTGGCGCGCAAGGAGGCGAATATGGATATCCGCTGCGGCGCAATCCGGGCGGCGCGCGTTTCCGCGATCTTTGCAGGATATGCGACGCTTATTTCGGCAAACCTCGGAGCGCGGGCGCTAGCCGCCGAATGTATCGGACACCGTGGCCGGGAGACTCGAGAGCAAACATGCAAAGCTCAGGCGGAATGGTCCGCAAATATCTAAGGAGAATCCACCGATCGTGACAAAGAAACGCATTATCCTGGCGAGTCTGGCGGTAATCGGCCTGCTCGTGATCCTGTCGTTCCGAACCACCCAGTACCCGGTTTTTGAAATGACGGCGGACGCGCCTCCTGAAGGAGGGCGCCACATTCTGCTGTTTGGCGGCACCCGCAACACCGGCCTTGAGGTGGCGAAGCTGCTGACCGCGCGGGGCGATCGGGTAACAGCGTTCGTTCGCCCGGGTTCGGACCGCTCCGGGCTGGAGCCGCTGGGAGTGGATTTTGCAGTTGGCGACGCGCTGGATGCGGAATCTGTCAAGGCGGCGTTCGCGGACGGCGAATACACCGCAGCAATCACCACCATCGGGTGCTTCAGCTGCGACCCGCGGCCGGACTACCTAGGCAACGCCAATATTTTCGATGCCGCCGCCGAGGCGGGAGTCAGCCGGATGCTGCTGGTCACCACCATCGGCGCGGGCGACAGTTTCAAGGCCGCTCCCCGGCTGGCGCGCCTTTTCTTGCGGGAAATACTGCCGCTGAAAACGCAGGCGGAGGAGCACCTGCTGGCTAGCGGGCTGGACTACACCATTATCCGGCCGGGCGCGCTGCGGTCGGACGCGCCCACGGGCAACGGCTATTTGAGCGAGAGCCGCAAGGCGGAAGGCATCATCAATCGCAGCGACCTCGCCGGCCTGATCGTGGAAGCGCTCGATGACCACTCCAGCAAGGGGAAAATCCTCGCTGCGGTTGATTCCGGCAAGCCCTACCCCTGGGGCATGTTCTAGCCTGATAGCCGGCGAAGGGCGAGGGAGCGCACCCTTAAGGCCTGGCTTTACTTGAGCGTATCTTCGTAGGTGGCGCGCCCTTGCATACGCTCCTTGATGAGGTCGAGTCCCGCCTGCGCCTGGCTGAAAAAGCCCGCAGCCAGCAATTCCCGGCGCATCTGCTCGTTGATTCCTGCGCGGGTGGCGTGCTCGGCAACCAGTTCCGCAAACCCCTCGCCCGAAGGCTGGGTGGATTTTTCCGCGATAGCGCGAAACAGCGAGCCGGTGTAGGCATCCGCCTGCGCCGCCTCAACGCCCTGAGCGCGCAGCCAGGCCGACACCGATTCCAGCAGCTCGAAGTAGGGAGCCATCAGCGCCGAGACCGAAAAAAAGGCATCAAGTTGCCCTTCATCGCTCACCTGAATCACCGTGCCGATGGAGCTGAAGAGCTCAGCCAGCGATTCGTTTGGCGGACACATCGCGATGGGGCCGGCGCGGCGCGCTGCCGGTGGCACCGGCGCAACCCGCGCAATGAATCGCGCAGGCTGGATCAGGCGGCTGATTTGCGCCGAATCGACTGTCGCTATGAAACTGGCCACTCGCTGCTGCGGTCGAAACGCAAGCGCCGCAAGCACGGTTTCGGCAACCTGCGGCCGCACCGCAAGGAATACCAGCTCCGAGCGGTCCACAACCTGCTGGTTATCGGCGGCCACCCGCACCGCGGCGTAGCGTTCGCTCAGGCTACGGGACCGTTCGCGGGTTCTTGGCGAGAGCAGGATCGCCCGGCCGCGGCGGTCGGCAGCTTCGCACAGGCCGGTCACCACCGCCTCGGTAATTGCGCCTGCGCCAATGAAACCTATGGTCATCAGATTTCCGGCAGCAGACGTTGCATGATGCGCGAATAGACGCGCCTCAAGCCTGTTGCATCGCTGGCGCGGACCCGCTCGTTGACCTGGTGGATGGTGCGATTGATTACCCCGAACTCCACCACATCCGCGCCATGCAGGGCGATGAAGCGCCCGTCGGAGGTGCCGCCGCCGGTGGATAGCTCCGGGTCGATTCCGCATTCATCGCGCACGACTTCGCGGGCGGTTTCCACCAGTGGCCCCCTGGCGGTGAGGAAGGGCTCGCCGGCCGGGCGCCATTCGATTTCATACTCAATGTCGTGGCGGCTGATCAGGTCCTTTACCCAGGCCTTGATTTCCTCGCTTTTCCACTGGTTGGTGAAGCGGAAGTTGAAGCGCGTGACCAGCTTGCCGGGAAACACGTTGGTGGCCCCGGCATCCGCTTGCACCTTCACCACCTGGAAGCCGGTGGGCGGAAAATGCTCGTTGCCTTTATCCAGTGGCGTGGCGTACAGGTCCGCAAGGACCGGCGCGAAACTCTGAATGGGGTTGCGCGCCAGCGCCGGGTAGGCCACGTGGCCCTGTTCTCCATGCACGGTCATGGTGGCGCTGAGCGAGCCGCGGCGACCCACCCGCAAAGTGTCGCCCAGCTGTTCCGAGCAGGAGGGTTCGCCCACGACGCACCAGTCGATGGCCTCATCGCGGGCGCTGAGCGTGTCCATAACGCGCCGGGTGCCGTCGGCGGCCGGCCCTTCCTCATCGCTGGTAATCAGAAAGGCCAGCGAACCCTTGTGCCCGGGGCGCCCGTTCGCAAACTCCACTCCGGCGCGAATCATCGCCGCGATGCCGGACTTCATGTCGGCGGCGCCGCGCCCCTTCAGCCAGCCATCTTGCAGCTCGGGCTCGAAAGGATCGTGTTCCCAGGCATCCAGGGGGCCAGGGGGCACCACATCGGTGTGGCCGGCGAAGCACAGCACCGGCGAATCGCCGCCGTGCCGGGCCCAGAGGTTGGAAACCTTGCCAAAGGGCATGTGCTCCACGCTGAAGCCGGCATCCTCCAGCAGCCCGGCGAGCAGTTGCTGACAACCGCCATCCTCGGGCGTGACCGAGCGCCGGCGCATCAGTTCCAGCGCCAGGTCCAGCGTCTGCGCATCGGCGCTATCAATCATCACCCGGACCCTGATCGCGCAGCAGTTCGTTTAAGGAAGTGCGCCGCCGGGTGCGTTCATCCACCCGCTTGACGATTACGGCGCAGTAAAGCTGGGCGCGGCTTTTGCCATCCGGCAGGCTGCCCGGCACCACCACGGAACCGGCGGGCACGCGGCCATAGAGTATTTCATCGCGGGCGCGGTCGTAAATTCGGGTGCTCTGGCCAATGTAAACGCCCATGGCGATAACCGCGCCACGCTCCACGATCACCCCCTCGACGATTTCCGAACGGGCGCCGATAAAGCAGTCGTCCTCAATGATCGTGGGCGTGGCTTGCAACGGCTCCAGCACCCCGCCAATTCCAGCGCCGCCGGAGAGATGCACGTTCCTGCCGATTTGCGCGCAGCTTCCCACCGTGGCCCAGGTGTCGATCAGCGTTCCGCTGCCAACATAGGCGCCGATGTTGACGTAACTGGGCATGAGCACAACGCCCGGCGCGATATAGGCGCCGCGCCGGGCCAGCGCATCGGGCACCACGCGCACGCCGGATTCCCGGATATTGCCTGGCCCGAACTTCAGCGGAACCTTGTCGAAGAAGTGCGCGTGCCCGCCCTCAATCTCGCGCCCGGGCGTTACGGCAAAGTGCAGCAGCACCGCTTTTTTCAGCCACTCGTTGACCCGCCAGCTGCCACCCGCCGGCTCCGCAACCCGGGCCTGCCCACTGTCGAGCAGCTCGATAGCCTGCTCAATCGCCGCAGGCAATTCCGCCGGCGCATTGTCCGGCCCCAGCTCCGCGCGCCGCTCGTACGCGCCTTCAATAATATTGCGCAACTCTTGCACTTCAAGTTTCCCGGGGCGAATCCCGCCGCTTGTCCCGCGGCAAACCCGTAATTATCGCATCACAGGCGAACTCACGCTCTTGCGCGGAGCAAATACCTCTTCTGGATATTTGAAGAGGTCGTTCTTCCTCGCGCTTCCAGGCCGGGAACGATCCGCTGCTACGGTTGAAGGGCGCGCGCAAGCCAGGCAAGGCGGCGGCCGAGCGCCTCGGCCAGCGTTTTTTCTTCCGCAGTGAGGCCGTTTTCGCTGGCTCGTTCGACATGCGAGGCGCCGTAGGGGGAGCCGCCGGACGTGGTCTTGCGCAGTTCCGGTTCGGTGTAGGGAATGCCCGCCAGCACCATGCCGTGATGCAGCAGCGGCACGGCCAGGGAAAGCAGCGTGGCTTCCTGACCGCCATGCATGCTGTTGGAGGA
>RKRP01000089.1 GCA_007571315.1 Gammaproteobacteria bacterium | reverse complement strand
AATTTCAACGCTTCCGGCAGCTACAGCGGAGCCGCTCCGCCCGGAGGCTCGTTTCAGGACGGCGGTTCGGATTCCGGGAGTCTGGCGCTGAGCCTGAGCTACGCGGACATCCTCAGCAAGCCCTATCGTTTCGAGGCGGCCGAAGCGGCTTATGAATCGGCCACGGCGCAACTCGCCGCCACCCGGCTGAACCTGCTGGGCACCGCCGCTTCAACGTATTTCCGCATCCTCTACGCACGCGATCAGATTGAAGCGGCGAGGCTCAATCTGCAAAACGCGGAAGCCATCGAGCGCATCACCCGCGCGCGCGTCGATGCAGGCGTGCTCACCCCCATCGACGCGCTTCAGCAACAAATCGCGGTGCAAAGGCAGCGCAACGCGCTCGCCCAACTGCGCCAGGAAGAATACGCCGCGCGCGCGGCGCTGGCCCTGCTGGTGGCCGAGCCGGTTCGCAATTTCAATGTGCAAGCCACCACGCTCGACGGCTTGCAAACGCCTTCCGTCGCTCCCGGCTTGCCGTCGGAGTTGCTCATCCGCCGGCCCGACATCGTGCAAGCCGAAATGAATCTTCGCCGGGCGCGGGCCAACGTGGCCATCGCGCGCAACGCGCTGCTGCCCGGCATCTCGCTGACTGCGTCCGCCAACACCGCCAGCAGCGATCTGCGCAAGTTGACATCGGACAACAGCGTCGCAACTTCCCTGAGCGCTTCTCTGGCGCAAAACGTGTTCGATTTCGGCCGCCGCAAGCGGGCCAGGGAAAGCGCGCGGCTGGCGATGGACTCGTCGCTGGCCAGCTATCGCGAAATCGTTATACGCGCGTTCAACGACATCGAAATTGCGCTGGGCAACATCGAACTGCTCGACTCGCTAAGCAAGATCGCTCTCGAAGACCTCAAACGCGCCGAGGAGTCATTGCGAATCGCCGAAGTGCGCTACCGCGAAGGCGTGATCGATTACCAGCGCGTGCTCACCGCGCAGGACTTCCTCTACAGCGCCCGAAACAACGTGCTCAGCAACAAACGCGCCCACCTCAACGCCATCGTCAGCCTCTACCAGGCGCTCGGCGGCGGCTGGCGCAAGGACGGCGGATAACCCCCGTATCACTGGCGGACTTCTCATGCCGGGGCGCGCCTGACCGCGCCGGAACGGTCGCCGCCGGCAAGTCGCTCCGGGCCGTAAGCTGATTGCTCAATAGGATTTGCGCATCCTGCTCAGGCCCTGGTTTCAACAGGCCGAGGCAACGGCATCTGATGTAACATGTTGCTCTTGGCTGGCGCCTTTGCCGGGCGCAAATTAACCCGGGCCTGGAACCATGAGAAGCGACACTGTCAAGCGTGGCATCGAAAGAGCGCCGCACCGCTCGTTGCTGCGCGCCACCGGCGTGGTGCGCTCGGACGAGGACTTCGAGCGTCCTTTTATCGGCATCTGCAATTCCTTTGTGGAGTTGATTCCCGGGCATGTGCATTTGCAGAAGCTGGGCGCCACGGCGCGCGAGGCCGCGCGCGAGGCCGGGGGGCTGCCGTTCGAGTTCAATACCATCGGCGTGGACGACGGCATCGCCATGGGCCACATCGGAATGCGCTATTCCCTGCCCTCGCGCGAGCTGATCGCCGATTCGGTCGAAACCATGGCTCAGGCGCACTGCCTGGACGGCCTGGTGTGCATATCCAACTGCGACAAGATCGTGCCCGGCATGCTGATGGGCGCCCTGCGAATCAACATCCCCGCAATTTTCGTTTCCGGGGGGCCGATGAAAGCGGGCAAGCTTCCGGGGGGCAGCAAGGTGGACCTGGCAAGCGTATTCGAGGCCGTGGGACGCCGCCAGAAAGGCGACATGAGCGACGAGGAACTGGCTCAAATGGAACAATTGAGCTGTCCCACCTGCGGGTCCTGTTCCGGGATGTTCACCGCCAACTCCATGAACTGCCTGGTTGAGGCGCTGGGCTTGGCCCTGCCCGGCAACGGCTCCATCCTGGCCATAGATCCCAGGCGCGAGCAGTTGGTGAAGGAGGCCGGCCGGCGGATCGTGGAACTGGTCAAGCAGGACCTCAAGCCCCGCGACATCGTAACCGCGGATGCGTTTGACGACGGCTTCGCGCTGGACATGGCCATGGGCGGCTCCACCAACACGGTGCTGCATCTGCTTGCGGCCACGCGCGAGGCCGAAGTGCCCTACGATCTGAACAGGATCAACGAGATGTCCGACCGGGTGCCTTACATCTGCAAGGTGTCGCCGGCCACGCCCGATGTTCACATGGAAGATGTGGAACAGGCTGGAGGCGTGCAGGCCATCCTCAGGGAACTGGACGCTATAGGCGTGTTGAACTCGGACCGCCCAACAGTGGCGGGCACCCTGCGCGAGCAACTCGAGGCTGCCGAGGTGCGCAACCGGGCCGTCATCCGCGACCGCGATACCGCCTTCCGCTCCACCGGGGGCTTATGCGTGCTGTTCGGTTCCCTGGCGCCGGAAGGAGCGATCATTAAAGTGGGTGCTGTCCCGCTCCATCTGCAACGTTTTGAAGGCCGCGCGCGCATCTACGAATCGCAGGACGAGGCCGTGGCCGGAATCATGGCCGGCGAAGTGCGCGAGGGCGATGTGGTCATCATCCGCTACGAAGGGCCGCGCGGAGGCCCCGGGATGCCGGAGATGCTGCAGCCCACTTCCGCGATCGCGGGCATGGGCCTGGACAGCTCTGCCGCGCTGCTGACCGACGGGCGTTTCTCGGGCGCCACGCGGGGGCTTTCCATTGGCCATGTCTCGCCCGAAGCGGCGGCGGGCGGACCCATCGCGTTGCTGAAGCAGGGCGACCGCATTGTGATCGATCTCGAGAAGCGGCGCGTGGACATGGATGTGGACCCGCAAGAACTCGAACGGCGGCGCGAGCGGCTCGCCCCGTTTCGTCCCAGGATCAAGGGCGGCTGGCTGGAACGCTACACGCATTTCGTGACCAGCGCTTCCACCGGCGCCGTCCTTTGCGCGCGCAACCCCGAAGAGGCGCAGGCGCGCCCGGCTTCCACACGTCATGAGGAACTTACCCATGCCTAGCGCCAGCACTGCCGCAGCAGTGGCGGACACGCCACAACGCCTGCGCGGCAAGGCCGCCGTGCAGCAGTACATCGGCAAGAAGATGTCGGGCGCGGAGATTTTTCTCCACGCCCTGGAAGCGGAGGACGCGCGGGTTGTCTTCGGACATCCCGGCGGCGCGGTAATTCACGTATATGACGAGATGGCGCGGGTGCAGCCCAACTTCAAGCATGTGCTGGTGCGCCACGAGCAGGGCGGCACGCATGCCGCCGAAGGCTATGCCAAGGCCACCGGCGAGGTGGGCACCGTCCTGGTGACCAGCGGGCCGGGCGCCACCAACACCGTAACGGGCATCGCCGATGCCTTCATGGATTCGGTTCCCATCGTGGTGTTTACCGGGCAGGTCCCGTTGCCGCTGATCGGCAACGACGCCTTCCAGGAAACCGACACGCTGGGCGTAACCCGCAGCATCACCAAGCACAACTATCTGGTGCGCGCGCCGGAGGACATTCCCCGCATCGTGCATGAAGCCTATCACCTCGCCCGCACCGGCCGCCCCGGCCCGGTGGTGGTGGACCTGCCCAAGGATGTGCTCATGGCCGAGGGGGTTTTCCGGTTCAACGAAGCAATCCGCATGCGCGGCTACTCGGTTCCCCACGAATGCGACGAGGTGCGCCTGCGCCGCGCCGTGCGGATGATCGAGTCCTCGCAAAGACCGTTGCTGTACGTGGGCGGCGGGGTCATCAACGCCAACGCCTGCGAGGCGCTGACCGAGTTCGCGCGGCATATGAACATTCCGGTAACCACCAGCCTGCATGGACTGGGCGCCTTTCCTGAAGACGACCCGCTGTCGCTGGGCATGCTGGGCATGCACGGCATGTGGTGGGCCAACCAAGCCGTGCAGCATGCCGACCTCATCATCGCCGTGGGCGCGCGTTTCGACGACCGGGTAACCGGCATGGTGGACCGCTGGGCGCCGCATGCCGCGATCATTCATATTGAGATCGACAAGTCGTGCATCTCCAAGAACATCTATGCCGACCTGGCCTTCAACGCCGATGCCCGGGCCGTGCTGGAGGAATTGCGGCCGCTGGTTCGTCCCAGGAAGGTCAAGCGCTGGTTGAACAAGATTCGGGACTGGCGCAAGGAGTGCCCGCTAAGCTACGCCGACGATGGCGAGTTGCGCCCGCAGTTCGTGCTGGAGAGGCTGAGGGCGAAAACCGGCGGCAATGCGGTGGCGATAACCGATGTGGGCCAGAACCAGATGTGGGCCGCGCAGTACCTGAAGTTCACTCAGCCGCGCTCGCACATCACCTCCGGCGGACTGGGCACCATGGGCTTTTCGCTGCCCGCCGCCCTGGGCGCGGGCCTGGGTTTGCGCGCCTACGGCATCGACAAGACGGTAATCTCCATCAACGGCGACGGCGGCTTTATGATGAATGCGCAGGAACTGGCGGTGGCGGCGGCGCACGGCGTGCCGCTGAAAGTCGTGATCATGAACAACAACTTCCTGGGCATGGTGCGCCAGTGGCAGGAACTGTTCCATGAGAACCGTTTCAGCCATACCGACCTCACCGACACCAATCCGGACTTCGTGCAGCTTGCGCGCGCCAGCCGCTGCGCCGCATTCCGGGCGGAACGGCCGGACCAGGTGGAGGATGTCATCGACCAGGCCTGGGCGGTGGACGACCGCCCGGCGGTGATGGAGTTCCGGGTGGTCAAGGAAGAGATGGTGTTCCCGATGGTGCCAGCGGGCAAGTCGTCCGACGAGATGATCACCTCCCGGCACGCGCCGGAGACCTTCGTGTGAACCAAGACACCCTCACGCTCACCCCGCAACAGCTCATACGCAAGCGGGCGGCAGGCGAACCGGTGGAGCCGGGAGCGCCGCCGCAGATTCACCAGCGCATCATCAACGTGCTGCTGGAGAACTCCATGGGCGCGCTCATCCGGGTTGTCAACATGTTCTCGGCGCGCGGGTTCAATCTCGACAGCGTGGCCGTGGGCGTGACCGACGACCCTACGATCTCGCGCCTGTGCATCGTCACTAGCGGCAATGAACGGGTTATCTCGCAGATTTTGCGGCAACTCAACCGGCTGGTGGACACCATCCAGGTGGACGACGTTACCGGCGCTGATTTCGTCGAGCGGGAACTGTGCATCATCAAGGTGCGCTGCCGCGGCGCGAAGCGCGCCGAAGTTCTGCAGGTGAACGAGATCTTCCGCGGTCGCGTGGTGGACGTAACGCCGGATGTCCTCGCACTGGAGATCGTCGGCCCCACCAGGAAAGTGGATGCCTTCGTCAACCTGATGAGGCCGCACGGCATCGACGAAATCGCCCGCTCCGGGCGCGTGGCCATGCAAAGGGCTCCGCAACCGGAACACGGCCCGGAACACGATTAGGATTTGCCCCCTGTCAAACCATTCCGGGGCGGCGGCGCCCCGATTCGCGCATTCCAGATAAGGGAAAGGATATGAAGATTCATTATGAAGCCGACCGCTCCATCATCCGCGGCCGCAAGGTGGCGGTGCTGGGATACGGCAGCCAGGGTCATGCCCACGCGCTGAACCTGAAAGAAAGCGGCGTGCGGGTGGTGGTGGGGCTGCGCGAGGGTTCATCGTCGCGCGAAGAGGCGATGTCGAAGGGCCTGAGCGTCCTGGAGATGGACGCTGCGGCAGCCTGGGGAGATGTGGTGATGATCCTGGTGCCCGACCAGCACCACCGGCGGGTTTATGAATCGGCCGTTGCGCCCAATCTCAAGCCGGGGCAGGCCCTGGCCGTTGGCCACGGATTCAGCGTGCTGTACGGACAGGTCAAGCCTCCCGCGGATGTGGACGTGTTCATGGTGGCGCCGAAGAGTCCGGGACACTTGGTTCGGCGCATGTACCTGCAAGGCGCCGGCGTGCCCTGTCTGGCCGCGGTTCATCAGGACGCAACCGGCGGCGCGCTGGACCTTGCGCTAAGCTATGCCGACGGCATTGGCGGCATCCGCGCCGGCGTTATCGAGACCAACTTCAAAGACGAGACCGAAACCGACCTGTTTGGCGAGCAGGCCGTTCTCTGCGGCGGGTCCGAAGAACTGATCAAGGCCGGATTCGAGACCCTGGTGGAAGCGGGCTATCCGCCGGAACTGGCGTATTTCGAGGTGCTGCACGAACTCAAACTGATCGTGGACCTGTACTACGAGGGCGGCCTCAAGCGCATGAACTACTCGGTGAGCGACACCGCCGAGTACGGCAACTATTCGCGCGGCCCCAAGGTGGTGGGCGAGGCGTCGCGCAAGGCCATGAAGCAGGTCTTGGCCGACATCCAGTCGGGCGCTTTCGCCCGCGAGTGGATTGAGGAATTCGAGAACGGCGAACCCCGCCTGCACGAAATGCGGGCAAGAACAGCCGCCCATCCCATTGAGAAAATCGGCGCCAGCCTCCGCAAGATGATGAACTGGCTGCCCAAGGATTAGAGCATGGATATTGCGCCGGCCAAAGCCTCTTGCACGAGCGCGGGGTAGCGCAACATCGCGCAGTATTCGGGGCCGCATCGCGCGCTGACCGCCGGATTCCCGATGATGCAGCAATGAGCAAGCAGCATACGATTTCGCAGGCGGCGGCGGATTTCCTTGAGGAGGAACACCGCGCGCTTGTAGGCGGCCGTTGGATGACTGGCCATGGAGGAGATCCGCAGCCGCTCATCGATCCATCCACAGGCAACAGCATCGCGCGGATTGCGCCCGCTTCAATAGAACAGGCGGATGCCGCAGTCGAGGCGGCGCGGGTTGCGTTTCACGACCGGCGCTGGAGCGGGCAAACGCCGGCGCAAAAGCAGCGGACGCTGCTGCGCGTGGCGGAACTGATTGAGCGCGATGCGCAAACGCTCGCGGAACTGGAAACGCTTAACGGGGGCAAGCTGTACGCGGCAGCATTGCGCGGCGAAGTGGCGCACGCGGCCGAAACCTTCCGCTATTACGCGGGCTGGTGCACCAAGCTGCCCGGCGCCACCTTCGAGCCTTCGGTGCCGGGGCAGCGCTTTCACGGTCTGATACGGCACGAGCCCCTCGGCGTGGCGGCGCAAATTGTGCCCTGGAACGGGCCGCTGGTAATGGCCTGCTGGAAGCTGGCCCCGGCGCTTGCGGCCGGCTGCAGTTGCGTGCTTAAACCCGCGGAGCTGACGCCGCTTACAGCCCTCTACCTTGGCCGGCTGCTGCTGGAAGCCGGCGTGCCCGAAGGCGTGGTGAGCATCCTGCCGGGACCGGGCGGCAAGTTGGGGCAGCGCCTGGCCCGCCATCCGCAGGTGAACAAAGTGGCGTTCACCGGCTCCACCGAAGTAGGCAAGCAACTGCTCGCGGACGCGCGCGGCAACCTGAAGCGCCTTTCGCTGGAACTCGGCGGCAAATCGCCGGTGCTGATCTTCAACGATGCCAACTTGCCCCGGGCGATTGCCGGAGCCGCCGACGCGATTTTCTCCAACGCCGGGCAAGTCTGCGTGGCGGGCTCGCGGGTATATGCTCAAGCAGGTGTTTATCAGGAAGTGCTCGACGGTCTGGCGGATGCCGCGGGCAGGCTCAAGCTGGGCCCCGGACTCAACCCGGACTCGCAAATGGGGCCGCTGATCAGCGCTTCGCACCGCGAATCGGTGCGCGCCCTGGTCGAGTCCGGCATCCGCGAAGGCGCGCAACTCGTCACCGGCGGAGAGCCGGTGTCCGGCGATGGGTTTTTCTATTCTCCAACTGTTTTCACCGGGGCTGGCGAAGACATGCGCATTACCCGCGAGGAAGTTTTTGGCCCGGTTGTTACGGTAACGCCTTTCGAGACAGCCAACGATGCCATCCGCCAGGCGAACCGCAGCCGCTACGGCCTCGCGGCCAGCGTCTGGACCCGCGACCTGGCCCGAGGTCATCAAGTTGCCGAAAGCCTGGAATCCGGCATCGTGTGGATCAACTCGCACGGAATTCCTGAACTCTCGATGCCCATAGGCGGCTACAAGCAGTCCGGCTGGGGCCGCGAGCATGGCCTTGAGGGCCTGAAGACCTACATGGAAACCAAGTCGATTATGGCGAGGCTGGACTAATGCCGCGGATTGCCGAGGCCCGCGTGATCGTGACCTGTCCGGGGCGCAATTTCGTTACGCTCAAGATCGTTACCGAAGACGGCATCCACGGCCTGGGCGATGCCACGCTCAACGGCCGCGAACTGGCCGTTGCAAGCTACCTGAACGATCACGTGGTCCCAACATTGCTCGGTCGTGACTCGCGCCGCATTGAGGACACCTGGCATTACCTGTACCGAGGCGCCTACTGGCGACGAGGCCCGGTAACGATGACCGCCATCGGCGCCGTGGACACCGCGCTGTGGGACATCAAGGCCAAGGCCGCCGGAATGCCGCTCTACCAGTTGCTAGGCGGGCGAAGCCGCGATGGCGCGCTGTGCTACGGGCACGCCAACGGCGAGGACGTGGCCGCTACCGTGGACGAGGTGGGCCGCTATCTGGACCTCGGCTACAAGGCCGTGCGCGCCCAGTGCGGCGTGCCCGGACTGGCAGGCACCTACGGCGTAAGCAAGGACAAGATGTATTATGAGCCGGCCTCTTCGGCCCGTCCGGAGGAGAACACCTGGTCTTCGGAGAAGTACCTCAACTCCGTCCCGTCGCTGTTCGCCGCGCTGCGCGAACAATAT
>RKRP01000041.1 GCA_007571315.1 Gammaproteobacteria bacterium | reverse complement strand
TCCTTTACGTTTCCGTGCCGCCTTCGCTGGAAGGCTGGCATTTTTTCGGCACCGACGACTTGGGCAGGGACCTGTTTGTGCGCACCTTGGTGGGGGGGCGCATCTCGTTGATGGTGGGGCTGGTGGCGACTGCCGTAAGCCTGCTGATCGGAATCAGCTACGGCGCTTTGGCGGGCTACCTGGGAGGGAGGGTGGACCAGGTGATGATGCGCATCGTGGACATTCTCTACGCCATGCCCTTCATGTTTCTGGTGATCCTGCTGATGGTTCTTTTCGGACGCAACATCGCGCTCATCTTCGTCGCCATCGGCGCCATCAACTGGCTGGACATGGCGCGCATCGTGCGCGGCCAGACTCTCAGCATCAAGCGCCGCGAGTTCGTTGAGGCCGCCCAGGCGGCCGGCGTATCCACGCCGCGGATCATCCGCCGGCACATCGTTCCCAATCTCTTCGGCGTGGTGGTGGTGTACGTTACGCTCACGATCCCGCAGGTAATCTTGGTGGAATCCTTCCTGAGCTTCCTGGGGCTGGGGGTGCAGGAGCCCATGACATCCTGGGGCGCGCTGGTCAACGAAGGCGCCAAGGAACTCGAAAACGCCCCGTGGACGCTGGTGTTTCCCGCCGGCTTCCTCGCCGCCACGCTGTTCTGCTGCAATTTTATCGGCGACGGCTTGCGCGATGCGCTCGACCCGCGCGACCGGAGCGCCTGACATGCCGCTGCTTTCGGTAAGCGGCCTTAAGGTCGATTTCAGCACCCCGGACGGCCCGGTGCATGCGGTGCGAGGCATTGACTTCGATCTGGAGGCGGGCGGCACGCTGGGCATCGTGGGCGAGTCCGGTTCCGGCAAGAGCCAGACGGTGCTGAGCCTCATGGGGCTTTTGGCCGACAACGGCCGCGCTTCGGGCAGCGCCCGGTTCGAGGGCCGCGAGTTGATCGGAATGCCGGACGGGGAGCTGCGCGGCATCCGGGGCAACCGCATCGCGATGATCTTTCAGGACCCGATGACTTCGCTGAATCCGTACCTCAAGATCGGCGCGCAGATGGCGCAGGTCCTGGAGCTGCACGAAGGCATGAGCCGGCGCGATGCGCTCAAGCGTTGCCGCGAACTGCTGGAGGCGGTGCGGATTCCGGATGCGGGGAAGCGTCTGGATGCCTGGCCGCATGAATTGTCCGGCGGCATGCGCCAGCGCGTCACCATAGCTACCGCATTGTTGTGCAAGCCTTCGCTGCTGATCGCCGACGAGCCAACCACCGCGCTGGACGTGACGGTTCAGGCGCAGATTCTCACCCTGATGCGGGAGTTGCGGCGCGATTTCAAGGCCGCCATCATCTTCATTACGCATGACCTGGGCATCGTTGCCGGCTTTTGCGACGAAGTGCTGGTGATGCAGAACGGCGAGTGCAAGGAGCGTGGCAGCGTGGAGGCGGTTTATGCGCAGCCGGCTGATCCGTACACCCAGCGTTTGCTCGGCGCTGTGCCGCGGCTGGACCGCGACGCGCGGGCGCGCGGTTCGGGGGATGCCGCGGTGCCGCCGGCGCTGGAGGTGCGGGGCCTTGATGTGGAATATTCCCTCAAGCGCCCCAGGATGTTCGCCCCGGCGCCCAGGCTAAAGGCGGTCCGCTCCGGCGCGTTTGCGATTTCCCCCGGGGAAACGCTGGGCGTGGTGGGCGAGTCCGGCTGCGGCAAGTCCTCCCTGGCGCGCGCCGTGATTGGCCTGGTCCCCGCCAGCGCGGGGCGGATTGCGCTGCTCGGGCGTGAACTGCGGGAAGCCGACAAAAGAGCGTGGAAGGCCGCTCGGCGCAACATGCAGATGGTTTTTCAGGATCCGCTTGCGTCGCTCAACCCGAGGATGACGGCGCGCCAGATCGTGGCCGAGCCGCTGTCCGCCTGCCGGCCGGATATGTCCCGCAGCGAGCGGGATGAGCGGGTAGCGCGCATCCTTAACCGGGTGGGCCTGGCGGGGGGCCAGCTCGACCGCTATCCGCATGAGTTTTCCGGCGGCCAGTGCCAGCGCATAGGTATTGCGCGCGCCTTGGCGCCTGGCCCCGCGGTGGTGATTTGCGATGAAGCCGTCAGCGCCTTGGATGTGTCGATACGCGCGCAGATCGTGGACCTGCTCATGGAACTCCAGGACGAACTCGGCCTGGCCTTGGTATTCATTGCCCACGACCTCGCGGTGGTCCGGCAGATCAGCCACCGGGTGGTGGTGATGTACC
This sequence comes from Gammaproteobacteria bacterium, assembly GCA_007571315.1. Lineage (GTDB taxonomy): Bacteria > Pseudomonadota > Gammaproteobacteria > Steroidobacterales > Foliamicaceae > Foliamicus. Next base: position 6,590 of record RKRP01000041.1, on the reverse strand, counting down.
TGGGCCGGGCGATGGAAATTGCCCGCAGCGAGCATTTGTACGGCCGGCCGATGCACCCTTACACCCGCGCTCTGATTGAGGCGGCGCCCATCCCCGACCCAAAGGTGGAGCGCGCCCGCAAGCGCGAACTGCTGCAGGGGGAGCCGCCCTCTCCGCTGAACCCTCCTCCCGGCTGCGCTTTCTCCACCCGCTGCGCCTTCGCTATCGAGCGTTGCCGGCAGGAAACCCCGCGGTTGCGCAGTCTTGCCCGCGGCATGGTGGCCTGCCACCGGGCCGAAGAAATCGCGCCCTCCCGGGCATGAACCCGCGTGCCGCCCGCCGCCGCCATCCATATTCCCGCCGATTCGGCGGATCCGCTGGCCGCCGGTCTCGCCGCCATTGGCGAGCGAGCGAGCGCTGACGATCTCGCGCGGCTGAATGCCTATGCCGAAATGCTGATGCGATGGAACCACGCTCATGGCCTGACGGCTGCCGCCTCAAGGGATGATCTGATAGCGCGCCACTTGCTGGACAGCGCCGCGGCGCTTCCGTTTCTGCCTCCGGGCCCGTTGCTGGATGCCGGCAGCGGCGGCGGCCTGCCGGGCTTGGTGCTGGCCCTGCTGCGACCGGACATGAATTGGGCGCTGCTGGATTCCGCGGCCCGCAAGGTGGCCTTTCTTCGCCATGCGAGCGCGGAGCTGGGCCTGCGCAACGTGCGGGTCGTTCGCGCGCGGCTTGAGGAGTACGATCCGCGCGAAGCGCCCGCAGCGTTGATTGCGCGCGCCCTGGCGCCGTTGCCGAAGCTGGTCGCGCTATCCAGGCGCTTGCTGCGCCGCGGGTCGCTGCTTGTGGCCATGCTTGGCCGCCGCCCCGGGAACGATGAGCTGGCCGCGCTGAGCGAAGTGCGTTGCCAGGCCCTGGAGCCGGTTCGGGTGCCAGGGCTGTCCGCGCGGCGCCACATCGCCATCTTTCGTCATGATCCGAGCCACCGAAGCGGCGGGAAGGCGCAGGCGTGAAGCGCACCTTCGCAATCGCCAACCGCAAGGGCGGAGTGGGCAAAACCACCACCGCAATAAACCTCGCCGCCTGCCTGGCGCAGATGGGACGCAAGGCGCTGCTGGTGGACCTTGATCCTCAGGCCAACGCCACCACCGGCTGCGGCGTGGACCGCGATGCCCTGGGCGGATCGACCTACGGCCTGTTGATGGGCGAGGCTTCCGCTTCTGAAATCCTGGTTCCTGTCGAGCCGGCCGGTTTCGATCTGCTGCCGGCCACGGCGGGGCTGACGGCGGCCGAGGTGCGACTCCTTGCCCTGGAAAGCGGGCGGGAACTGAGGCTGCGCTGCGCGCTTGCGGAGATTGCATCGAACTACCAGACGGTCCTGCTGGACTGCCCCCCCAGCCTGAACATGCTTACCCTCAACGCGCTGGTGGCGGCGGAGGGCGTGCTGGTGCCCATCCAATGCGAATATTTCGCATTGGATGGGCTTTCATCGTTGCTGGAGGTGATTGATCAACTTTGCGCGCGGTCCAATCCCGGCCTTGAGGTAAGCGGCATAATCCGCACCATGTACGACGGTCGAAACCGTTTGGCCCGAGATGTTTCCGCGCAATTGCAGAAGCATTTCCCCGATGCGCTTTTCCGAACCATCATTCCCCGCAACATACGCCTGGCCGAGGCGCCAGGTTTCGGAGTGCCTGTAACTCAGCATGACCGGCTGGCCAGCGGCGCGCTGGCCTACGCGGCCCTGGCCGGCGAATTGGTTCGCCGGGGTTTGAGCGGATAGCCGCCGCATGCCCGCGCCCAACCGCGGACTGGGACGGGGCCTTGAGGCCCTGCTGGGAGCGCCTCGGGAAGCCGAACCGTCCTCACGCGAATTTCAGGAGCTGCCGCTGGATCTTTTGCGGCCGGGCCGTTTCCAGCCGCGCCAGGCGATCGATCCGGACAGCATCGCCGGGCTGGCGGCATCCATTCGCGCCCAGGGACTGGTTCAGCCGCTGCTTGTTCGACCGCTGGAGAATGCGGCTGCTTCCGCAGCGCGATATGAAATCATCGCCGGCGAGCGCCGCTGGCGCGCCGCCCAGCGCGCCGGGCTGGAGCGGGTGCCGGCGCTGGTGCGGAGCCTGACGGACCGCCAAGCCGCCATGGCGGCGCTGGTGGAGAATGCGCAGAGGGAGGATTTGAGCGCAATTGAACTTGCCGAAGCCTTGCGCCGCATTGTTGACATGCCCGGCAACACGCACAAGGAAGTGGCCCGGTTGATCGGCCTGTCCCGCGCGGCGGTCAGCAACTATTTGCGGTTGCTCGACTTGGGCGATACGGCCCGAAAGCTGCTGGCCGAGCGCATACTGGACATGGGCCACGCGCGGGCTCTGCTCGCTGTCGATAACCCGGCCCGCCAGGCCGCGCTGGCGCGGCGCATCGCCCAGAAACGCTTAAGCGTCCGCGAGGCTGAGCGCCTGGCGCGGACCGAAGCGCGTCCGTCGGCTTCCGCCCAGCCGCGCGACCCCAACGTGGTTCGGCTGGAACAGGATTTGAGCGAGCGCTGGGGCGCCCCCGTGCGCATCCGCCACGGCGCGCGCGGCGGCCGCCTTGAGGTGCGCTACAAGAACCTGGACGAACTGGAGAGCCTGCTGGCCCGCCTCAAGTAGATGAGCAAGATTATGCAATAGCCTGAAGCGCGAGCAGGCTCACAATTTCGAACATCATGCTGGCGCCCACATGGGCCGTGTTGGCCGAGGGGTCGTATTGCGGGGCCACTTCCACCACATCCCCGCCCGCAATAGGCAGCCCGGCCAGTCCCCGAAGCAGCATTTGCGCCTCCAGAGGCGTAAGGCCTCCAATCTCCGGCGTGCCGGTGCCCGGAGTGAACGCCGGGTCTATGCCATCCACATCCACGCTTAGGTAAACCGGCCCGCCGGCCACTTTCTCGCGGCACAGCGACACCACGCCGGGCAGCCCCAATTGGTGGAATTCTTCCATGTGAACCACGGTCATGCCGGAATCGTAGCTGAACGCCCACGAGAGTTCGGCGCTGCCGCGTATTCCCACCTGCGCGCATCGCTCGGGATCCAGAACCCCGGCCAGGACCGCCTGGCGGAACGGCCCGCCATGATGAAACTTCTCGTCGTCGTAGGGCCCCGCGGTGTCGCAGTGCGCGTCGATATGCACCATTCCCAGCGGCCTTTCCGCCCCCAGCGCTTTCATGATGGGGTAGGTAATGGAGTGGTCGCCGCCAGCTGATACCGGCGTGAGGCCCGCCGCGGCGATCCTGCGGTAAAACGCCTCAATGTCCTCAATGCTCCGGCGCAGGCTGAAACGCGAGCGAAATGGCACGTCGCCGATGTCGGCGCACCGAAGCGCTTTTGAGGGAATAACCTTGTGGGTGGGATGATACGGGCCAACCCGCTCAATGGCGCGCAAAGCGCGCGGCCCGAAGCGCGCTCCCGGGCGGTTGGTTACGCCCAGGTCCATGGGCACGCCCACCAGGACGGTGTCCAAGCCTTCCCAGTTCTCGCGGTAGGGGAAATCCAGAAGGGTGGGTAGGCCGGCGTACGGCTTCTTCTGGCGCAGGCCGCCAGCGCCGGTCTGCTTGAGCGCCTCGCGAAACGGCGTTTCCGCCTTCAGGTCCCCATCCGGCCGGGCGTACCGCTTTCGCAGCCATTGCAACTTGTCCGCGTCCACTTTCCCGGATTCCCCAAAAGGAACGCATTCTACGGGTTGCTGTCAATAGCCTGCCCATTGCGTAAGGCCGGGCGTCTTTCCTCCTCCTCCCGGCGGGGACGCATGAACCCATCCTTTAAGCTCGGCAAGGTTGCGAGCGCCAGGCTATTGGCGCTCGCTGCCGCTTATGGGGCGCTCGCGCTCGCCACCGGCCCGCTCGCGACCGTTGCGCTCCCGCCGCCCAAGTGCTCGGCGAAAAACTTCTCAAGCTCCGTGTACAGCTCAATGCGGTTGGACTCGCCGCGAAAACCGTGGCCCTCGTTGTTCTTGACCATAGACTTGTAGTCAATCTCCGTGCCTCTGAGCTTGCGCATCAGCGGCATGTACTGAGTGTCGTACGGCACGCGCGGGTCCCGCTTGCCGTGGACCACGTACAGCGGCGCCTTGATCTTGTCCAGGTGATTGATGGGCGATGTGGCCAGCAGACGCTCGCGGTCGGCCTTGCGGTCGCCAATGGCGCGCTTGCCCCAAGCCTGTATGTAGTGGCCCTCGCGGAACCTGTGGTGGTAATCCAGCAGCGCCATGATATCCACCACGCCCACGTAGTTCACCGCGCAACGGTACAGCTCCGGCGTTTTGGTGATGCCCGCCATCGTGGCGTAACCCCCGTAGCTGCCGCCGTAGATGCAGATTCGGTCCGGGTCGGCAATGCCCTGCTCAATGGCCCACAGTGCGCCGTCGGTTATATCGTCCTGCATCTCCAGCCCCCACTTTTGCCAGGCGATGTCCATAAATCGCTGGCCGTAGCCGCCGGAACCCCGGAAGTTTATCTGCATGACGGCATAGCCGCGGTTGGCCAGGAACTGGGTTTCCGAGTTGTAGCCCCAGTAGTCCCGGATTTCATAGGGGCCGCCGTGCGGATTGATGATGAGCGGCAGATTTTTCGCCTCAATCCCGGCCGGCACGGTGAGGTAGCCGTTAATCTTCTCGCCGTCGCGCGCCTCATAGCGGACGGGCGTCATGGCGCTCATGTCGCCCGGGTTGATCCAGCCGCGCGGCCGGGCGAAGAATTCGATGGTTCCGGCGGCCTTGTCGTAGAGGTAGTAGGTTCCTGGGTCGCGGTCGCTGCCCGAGTAGACCAGCATGCGTTCCTCGTCCCTGCTCATGCTGGTGATGCTGTTCCGCTGGTTTGGGAAAGCCGCGTCGATCGTGGCCTGCAGCGCGGCGAATTCCTCGTCCAGCATGACTTTTTCCGGCAGCTCGTATTGCCAGGAAACCCACAGCGGCCGACGGTCCTTGGGGGATATTTCGAGACCTGAGCCAATGTCGGCGCGGTCATCGGCCACGATCAATTCGCCTAACTGGCCGGTTTCCGGGTCGAAAATGTACAGAGCCCGGGTGTCGCGGCCCTCGTTGGAGGCCACGTACAGGGATTGGTTGTCGGCGGTAAACGCCAGCGGGGTGAAAACGGGGCCGTCGAAGTAGTGCGTGGCGTGCGCGACCTGCCATTCCGCATCCGGCGCTGGCCGGTAGTAGGACAACTGGCGCAGCAATTCGCCATCCTCCAGCGCCCGCCCGCGACTGTCGGGATGCCCCACGCCAAAGCGCACATTGCCGTCCCAATCCGTTATCCATGCCTGGATGTAACCGGGGTTGGTTTCCACCCGGGTCATTTTCCCGTTGTAGATATTCATGCGGAACACGTCGGGATAGAACTTGTTGCGTTCGTTGTTGGTTACCAGGATGTGGTCGGGATCGTCAATGAGCCGGTTGAGCAGCTGGGTATAGGTGGGGACCAGCACAATGCCCCTCCCGCCCTTGAACAGTTCCCGCCGCTGCGCGCCGTCGCGATTGACGGCATACAGCGAGAAGGATTCATTGCCTTCCGCATCCATTCCGAAAATCAGGCGTTCGTTATTGGCCCAGAAGAAAAAGGCGATGTTCCTGTTGCTCGCGCTCCTGCCTGTGCTTTTGAGGCTAGTCAGCCGCGCGGACTTCCGGTCCGAAAGACGCATGGAAAACAGATTGCGGCGACCCTCGTACGGACCGATCGCCGCCAGCCATTCGCCATCCGGCGAAAGCTGCAGCGCAGCGAAATCCGAATTTCTGAAGAAATCGGCAACCGAATATTGCTTGACTGCTTCCGCCTGGACCTGGGAAGCGCACAGCATGGCCGTCAGAACCACGCTGCAACCGCTCAGTCGCTTCATAAACACCCCCGGTTTGTTGGTATCGGCAGCTTGCTTTGCCGCCTTTCGTTTGGCGCCATTTTAACGCCATGCCTGCCTTGCTCATGCAATATCCGGGCTCGTTATGGGTTAAGCGCTTTACCATAAAGCGACCGTAAAGAACCGCAGGTCCAGAGGCGGGGCTGAGCCGGACCTGCTCAGCGGAGCGCCTATTTCAACATTGCCGTGCCCCAGGAATTGCTGGGTCTGATTACTTATGCGGAATCCCTGATTCTAGGCCGGAGCAGGAAATCTTCCTCGTTGTTGCATGTGAGCGCGGCCTGGATGGCGGCGGCGGGTTCGTGCGCCATGGCGATTTCGGTGTCCGCATCCCAAAATTCGATACGGCCTTCCCAAGTCCTGATTTCGGCGCGCGAAATGCGCACAGGACGGCAGCCCGGAAACTCGGGGGGCTTCGGTCCGCCAGACCGCGCCACATCCTGATTGCGGAGCGCTTCGTCAATATGGCCGGCTCGCGCTTGAAAATTCTAAAAAAGGCCGAACAGCTTGATGGCCATGGCCAATTGCAGCGCCGCTACCAATCCAATCACCCACTGCAGTATGGAAAATCGCGTTTCCATATATTTTTGCAGCGAATCCACCCGGGCTTCCAGCGCGTCAAACTTGGATTCGGTCGAAACGCGCAGCAACTCAATGTCAGCCTGGGTATCCCTGCGCAGCGATTCAAGGCCAGCCGTGAGCAACTCAATGTCGGCCTTG
>RKRP01000195.1 GCA_007571315.1 Gammaproteobacteria bacterium | reverse complement strand
CCGAACTGGCCAATGGCGCCTTCAATATCGCCACTCACAAGTCGCTCCTTCCGATGGAGGAGCAGAGCATGGTGCCATCCGCGGTGTTGGATGGAGGGGGACGCAGATTCGGGCCAGCCGGCGCGGATGCGCCCGGCGGTTTTCCAGTTCTGTCCTCCAAGAGCGCCGAGGCCCAGCTAGCCATTCAAGGCGTAGCGGATCAGCATTGGGCCCCCAAAAGATCCGTTTCCCGGCATGATTGGATCGAGATTCGCGGCGCGGATGGACCGCAGCATCCCGACACGGCCCGTCAGATCGCGCATCAACTCTCCCACCTGATGGTGACAGCCGGACAGGACACCGGCACTGGCCGTCTGACGGCGGTGGCGCAAGAAACGCGGTGCGTCGGCGTAGGCTGGCTGCCGGTGCCGGATGTGTCGTTGGAGAAAGCGAAAGCCGCAGCCGTCTTCCTCAACTCGACTGCGGGCCGGCTGCAGTTATTGCGCAATCCCGGAAGGAAGCTGGCGTTTCCCCAGTACAGGCCAGCTGGCCTGAAAACCATCCGCCTGCCAGACCTTTCCGACCCGGCCATCGTTGACCGGCTGGCCCGTTGCTGGGAACGCACGGCGGAAATGGAAGTGCCCCAGTACCGCGACGGAGAATGCGAAGCGCGGCGCATTTGGGACGATGCCGTAACAGACGCCCTGGGATGGGACAGGGATTGGCTCGCCGGGCTTCGACGGCTGCTGCACCGAGAGCCGCACATCAGAGGACTTGGCTACAACGAATTTGGTTAAGCCCAGGGGTTCGGGCGGTAGAATCGGGGGATGCTTCGCCGCCTGAAAGGGAATGCCGCGCCTGACCTTGAGGGGCTGGGGCGCTTTGCGCTGAAACGCGACCGGGGCAAGCCGTTGCTGTTCGCCGGACGCGGGGACGAGATCAGGCGCATTGAGGCTTTGGCGGGCTTCGCGCGCGAAGGCGCCCAGGGGCAGACGCATGTGATTTCCGCGGCGCTGGTTTCCGACTCCGATGGCTGGCCGCGGCACCTGACCAATGCCTTGCGCGGCGCGGCCGATGCGCTGATTGCGGGCGGGGGCGGCCTGCCGCAATCCTCCCTTGACCAAGCGCGCGCCAACGGGCGAAGGTTCCGGCAGGAATACTACTCCGATCAGATGGCGCCGTTTCAGGCATTCCCGGAACTGCTGGCGGAAGTGTTCGGCGCGATGGCAGGTTCCCTCGGGGAGGCGGGAGCCCATGGCGCCACCCGTTACGCCTTGCGCAAGGCGATCAGCCGGGCGTATGCGGCGGCCCCCGGCCTCGCCGAGGAAATGGAGCGCCCCAAAGCCCTTGCGAAACTTCTCCATCAGGGTTTGATCCAGGACTTTGGCGGCGACCGCTACGACTGCCCCATTCCCAGCATGCGGCGCTATGTGGAGGATTTTTGCGCACAGCGCGGCCACCCGGTTGCGCCGGCTCAGGCGGAGCAACCTTAGTCAAGCGCGTATCAGGGCGTTGAGTTGCCGATTTTCCCGTTAGAATGCGCGCAATGACGAGTACTGGCGATCACGCCCCCCGCATCGTAATCCGCCCCAACTGCAATTTCTCCGGCCGCGGCGCCATGGCGCTTTTCTGCGCAATGACGCTGCCGGTGCTTGGCGTGGCCGCCGCCTGGGCGCTGAAGGGCTATTGGCTGATCCTGCCCTTCGCAGGCCTCGAACTGCTCATGCTTGGAGCCGCTTTGGCCATTACCGTGCATCGCGGGCGCTACCGGGAGGTGGTTCGTTTCGGGCGCCGCCGCGTTCGCGTGCAAGCAGGTTATGCCGGGCGCCAGGAACATGTAGAATTCCCCCGGCCCTGGACCCGAGCCTGGATAGAACCCGGCCCGAGACCGGCCATGCCTGGGCGCCTTTTTTTGGGAGCTGGCGGTTCGCGCTGCGAGTTGGCCGCCTGCCTCACGGAGGAAGAACGGCAATCCTTGTGCCGGCGTTTGCGCGAATTGACGCGCGCCCCGGCATTTCCGGAAAAATAAGGAGCGACCTTTGCATGAATCGGAGTAAGGCACATGGCGGCTGGGCGATCCTGGCGCTGGCGGCGGGCGCGCTGGCAGCGGCGGCCCCGGCGGGCGCGGACTGGGCCCTGGACTTCCCCGCAAGCGCCAGCGACCTGGGCAACAAGATACGCGGCCTGCACCACACCGCGCTGATTATTTGCGTGGTTATCGGCATCGTCGTGTTCGGCGCGCTCGGCTATTCGCTGGTTAAATTCCGCAAGTCGCAGGGCGCGCAGGCTGCAAAGTTCAGCCACAGCACCAAGGCGGAAATCATCTGGACGGTAATCCCGGTGCTGATCCTGATCGGCCTGGCGATTCCCTCCGCCCGGGTGCTGATCGAAATGGAGGACACGCAGTCCGCCGACCTGCGGATTGTGATCACCGGCTACCAGTGGAAGTGGCGCTATGAATATCCGGATCATGGCATCAGCTTCTTCAGCAACATCACCGAAGAGAGCCAGGCGGCGGCCGTTCTGGGCGCGGGCCTGGAACTGCACGAGCACTACCTGCGCGATGTCGATAGGCCCATGGTGGTTCCGGTGGGGCGAAAGGTGAAGCTGCAACTGACCTCCAACGATGTGATCCACGCCTGGTGGATTCCCGAGCTTTATGTCAAGCGCGACGCGGTGCCCGGCACCATCAACGAAACCTGGTTCCAGGCCGAGAAGACCGGCGTTTACCGCGGCCAGTGCGCGGAACTGTGCGGGCGCGGGCACGCCTTCATGCCGATCGTGGTGGAGGTGCTTGAGCAGGAGGAGTTTGATGCCTGGGTGGCCGGGCTAACCGAACCGCCCGCCGAACCCGAAGCGATCATCAGCAACGCATCAGCAGACGCCGGCAGCGGCCTGGCCGGCCGGTAAACGGGGCAAGCGAACATGAGCGAAACTACACAAGCGCGCGAACATCACGATGGCCCGCACGCTACGGGCATCCGGCGGTGGCTCACCACCACCAACCACAAGGACATCGGCACGCTGTACCTGGTGTTCAGCCTGGTCATGTTCCTAGTGGGCGGCACCATGGCGCTGATTATCCGCAGCGAGCTGTTCCAGCCCGGGCTGCAACTGGTGGACCCGCACTTCTTCAACCAGATGACCACCATGCACGCGCTGGTCATGATTTTCGGCGCGCTGATGCCGGCCTTCGTGGGGCTGGCCAACTGGCAGATTCCGCTGATGGTGGGCGCGCCGGACATGGCTCTGCCCCGCATGAACAACTGGAGTTTCTGGATCCTGCCGCCGGCCTTCCTGCTGCTGCTGGCCACGCTGTTCATGCCCGGAGGCGCGCCGGCGGGCGGCTGGACGCTGTATCCGCCGCTCATCCTGCAAACCGGCGATGCCTTCCCGCTGGTGGTGTTCTCCCTGCACCTGCTGGGCGCATCTTCAATACTGGGCGCGATCAACATCATCGTAACCATTACCAACATGCGGGCGCCCGGCATGGGCTTTATGAAGATGCCGCTGTTCGTGTGGACCTGGCTGATCACGGCCTATCTGCTGATCGGGGCCATGCCAGTGCTGGCCGGAGCGATCACCATGCTGCTCACCGACCGCTATTTCGGCACCAGCTTCTTCCTGGCGGCCGGCGGCGGCGACCCGGTGATGTTCCAGCACATCTTCTGGTTCTTCGGGCACCCCGAGGTGTATATCCTCATCCTCCCGGCCTTCGGCATCATTTCGCAGGTCATTCCCACCTTCGCGCGCAAGCCGCTGTTCGGTTACACCTCCATGGTGGTCGCGACCTCCGCCATCGCGTTTTTGTCCTACATCGTGTGGGCGCACCACATGTTCACCACCGGCATGCCGCAGGCGGGAATGCTGTTCTTCATGATCTCCACGATGTTCATCGCGGTGCCCACCGGCGTCAAGATTTTCAACTGGCTGGCTACGCTGTGGCGCGGCTCGATCAGCTTCGAGACGCCGATGCTGTTCGCCATCGCCTTCGTGGTCCTGTTCACCATCGGCGGGTTCTCCGGACTGATGCTGGCGCTGGTGCCGGCGGACATCGAGTACCACGACACCTATTTCGTGGTGGCGCATTTCCACTACGTGCTGGTGCCGGGCGCCATCTTCGGCGTGATTGCGGGCGTCTATTACTGGCTGCCCAAATGGACCGGGCATATGTACGACGAGACCCTGGGCAAGTGGCACTTCTGGCTATCGACCATTTTCGTGAACGTCCTGTTCTTCCCGCAGCACTTCCTGGGACTGGCCAGCATGCCGCGGCGAATTCCGGACTACTCCGTGCAATTCACCGAGTTCAACATGATCTCGACTATTGGCGCCTTCGGCTTTGGCCTCTCGCAACTGCTGTTCGTTTGGATGCTCATCAAGTGCGTCAAGGGCGGGTCCAGGGCCAGCGCCGAGGTCTGGGACCAGCCGCAGGGGCTGGAGTGGACCGTGCCCTCGCCGGCGCCGTACCACACGTTCGAGACGGCGCCCAGGGTTTGAACGGCGATTGCGGCGAGGCGCCCCGCTCCCCCATGCTCCCGAAAGCCCGAAAACGCTTTCACGCCGCGTGCCTGGCGCTGCTGGCGCTGGCGTTTTACGGCGGCTTCATCCTGATGCAGTGGGTGAGGAGCGGCGCATGAAGGCGCGCGGCGGCAACCGGCGCCTGGTGCTGACGCTGGGCGGAGCGGCGGCGGGCATGTTCGCTTTCGCCTACCTGCTGGCGCCGCTGTACGAGGTGTTCTGCGAGCTCACCGGCCTGGATTCGGAGCGGCTGAGCCGCGCCAGCGAACCGGCCGGGCTGGCGCAGGCGGCGGAAATCGACCAGAACCGCGTGGTCAAGGTGGAATTTCTCACTCATACCCCCAACCCGGCGGCCTGGGATTTCGAGCCGGGCGAACTCAGCATCGAAGTGACTCCGGGACGGGCCGCCGAAACCCGCTTTTGGGCCCGCAACCTGCTCCAGCATGATGTCATTTCGGTAACGCGGCCCGCCGTGCGGCCCATAGAGGCGGTAAGCCACGTGAGCAAGCAGCTGTGCTTCTGTTTCGAGGAGCAGCCGTTCGCGGCCGGCGAGCGACGCGAACTGCCGGTGCGCTTCACCATTGACCCCGATTTGCCGGCGCATGTGGATACCGTGACGCTGGCATACACCCTGTTCACCGCGCAACCCGGTTGAGGTTGAGGAGGAATTGATGGCCAACACGAAGACGGATTACTACGTGCCGCATGGCAGCCCATGGCCTGCCGTGGCCTCGGCATCAATGTTCGTCATGGCGCTGGGAGGGGCGCTGTGGCTGAACGGATCGGACGCGGGACGCGCCGTGCTGTTTCTGGGCCTGGCGGGGCTGATCGTAATGATGTTCGGCTGGCTGGGAACCGTAATCCGCGAGAACATCGCCGGGCTCTACAGCGGCCAGGTTGACCGCTCCTTCCGCCAGGGCATGGCCTGGTTCATTTTCTCGGAAGTCATGTTCTTTTTCGGCTTCTTCGGAGCGCTGTTCTACGCCCGAACGCTGGCGGTTCCGTGGCTGGGCGGCGAAGGCATTGGAACCGGCACCAACAGCGTGCTGTGGCCGGGGTTCGAGGCGGACTGGCCCACCAACGGCCCCGAAGCGGTCGGCGGCAGCTTCGAGCCCATGGGCTGGGGGGGGCTGCCACTGCTCAACACCGCCCTGCTGCTGGCATCCAGCGTCACCATCACCATTGCGCATCATGCGCTCAAAAACAGCAACCGCCTGCGGCTGAATCTGTTCACGCTGGCGACGGTGGTGCTGGGCGTGGCGTTTTTGTACTTCCAGGTGGTGGAATACGTCCACGCCTACCAGGACCTCAACCTGAGGCTCAGCACGGGGATTTACGGCTCCACCTTCTTCATGCTGACCGGCTTCCACGGCGCCCATGTCACCTTGGGCGCAATCATGCTGATTGTCACCTGGCTGCGCATCGCGCGCGGGCATTTCACCCCCAATGAGCACTTTGGCTTCCAGGCGGTGGCCTGGTACTGGCACTTCGTGGATGTGGTGTGGGTGTGCCTGTTCATTTTCGTTTACGTGCTGTAGCAGAGGTAGTTGTGAGCATGAACAAGAAACTGCGAATGGCGGGCTTCCTGGCGGCGGCGGCCTTGTGCTCGCACGCGGCGGCCCAGGACGACCCGAACGCGGGCGACCCGGAACGCGGCCGCATCCTGGCCGACAGCTGCCTGGGCTGCCACGGCATCGAAGGCAACATGACCACCTATCCGCCCTACCACGTGCCGCGCCTGGGGGGACAAAATCCCAACTACATCATCAAGGCGCTCAAGGGCTACGCGAACGATGATCGCGCGCACGAGGGCATGCACGCCCAGGCGGCCGACCTCAGCGAGCAGAACCTCCAGGACATCGCCACCTATTTCGGACAGGAGGCCGCGGTGGAGGCGAACCCCGAAGTGACGGCCCCGGAATCCGGCATCTATTGCGCGTCCTGCCACGGGGTAAACGGCGTGAGCATCACCACGGAGTTTCCGCACCTGGCGGGCCAGCATGCCGACTACCTCAACGAGACCATCCGCCAGTACCTGGAAGGCGAACGCAGCGACATTTCGATGAACGCCTTCCTCAACCTGCTCACCGACGAGCAGTTGAACGAGTTGTCCGAATTCTACGCCAGCCAGCCGGGCCTGGTCACGGCGAAGCGCTGAACGCCGCAAAGCGAGCGGAGATCTTCCGGCGGCTGCGGCGGGCCAATCCCCGTCCCGCCACGGAGCTTCGCTACGGCTCGCCGTTCGAGTTGCTGGTGGCCGTGGTGCTGTCCGCCCAGGCTACCGACGTGAGCGTGAATCAGGCCACCCGCGCGCTTTTCGCCGAAGCCAACACGCCGGGCGCCATGCTGGCGATGGGCGAGGCCCGGCTGCGCGAGCACATCCGCCGCATTGGCCTGTTCAAAACCAAGGCCGCCAACCTGATCGCCTGCTGCCGCATGCTGCTTGACAAGCACGGCGGGCAGGTGCCGCGGGAGCGCGAGGCGCTGGAAGCCCTGCCGGGCGTGGGCCGCAAAACCGCCAACGTGATCCTGAACACGGCCTTCGGCGAGCCGGTCATCGCCGTGGACACGCATGTGTTCCGGCTGTCCAACCGCACCCGGATTGCGCCCGGCAAAAACGTGCTGGAAGTGGAGAAGCGCCTGATGCGCCTTATCCCCGAGGAATACCTCCAGCACGCCCACCACTGGCTGATCCTGCACGGCCGCTACGTGTGCCAGGCGCGCAAGCCGCGCTGCTACGAATGCGCAATCGCCGATCTGTGCGAATACCCCAAGCGCCTGCGCCCCAACGAGTAGAATCGCAGCGGGAGCGCTTCTCCGAAAGTTGAAAGCGCCCGCTCCGCTGGCCCCCGCACAATGCGCACGAATCAAACCATGGCTCCCTCTATCGACGGCATCGCCGGAGCGGGGCTGGGCCTGCGCCGCCCGTACCTGAAGGCGTTCCGGGAGGAGCCGCCGCAGGAGGTCGATTTTTTCGAGCTGGCGCCGGAAAACTGGGTCGGCGTGGGCGGCTCGCTGGGCGGGCAACTCAGGTTCTTTACCGAACGCTGGCCGGTTATCGCGCACGGCCTGTCGCTTTCCATAGGCGGCCCCCATCCGCTCAACGAGGCGCTGGTGCGCAATGTGGGAGCCTGGATGGACGAGCACGGCGTGCGTCTTTATTCCGAGCACCTCAGCTATACCGGCGACGAGGGCCAGCTCTACGATCTTCTGCCCATTCCCTTTACCGGCGAGGCGGTGCGCTACGCGGCCGGGCGGATACGCCGCGTACAGGATATTCTGGGGCGCCGCATCGCCGTGGAGAACGTGTCCTATTACGCCTCGATGGGCGCGGAAATGGACGAGCTGGAGTTTTTGCTGGCCGTGCTTGAGGAAGCCGACTGCGGCCTGCTGCTGGACGTGAACAACGTGTTCGTCAACAGCGTGAATCACGGCTGCGACCCGCGCGCCTTCCTAGACGCCATCCCTGCGCAGCGGGTGCTCTACATGCACATGGCGGGACACTACGACGAAGCGCCCGGTCTGCTTATCGACACGCACGGGGCCGCGGTAAAGGACGAAGTGTGGCAGCTTCTGGACTATGCCTACAGCCGCCTGGGAGTCCGCCCCACCGTGCTGGAGCGCGACTTCAACCAGCCTCCCCTGCCCGAGCTGCTGGCCGAGGTGGCGCGCATCCGCAACACCCAGCGAGCTGTCCCGCAAGCATGACTGCGCCCCTGGCCCGCCGGGCTAGCCCGCGCCTTCAAGCAGACCATGAAGCATGAAAGGCTTTCAGGAAACGCAGCGGCGCCTGACCGCTCATCTGCGCGACCCTGAGGCCAATCCGGCGCCGGAGGGCGTGGAGGACCGGCGGCTCGGCATCTACCGCCGGCTCGTTTTCGGCAACCTGTCGCGATTGCTGGGCGCCGGCTTGCCGCTTACCCGCGAGCAGTTGGGCGCCAGCCGCTTCGGCGCGCTGGTGCGGGATTTCCTGCGCGAGCACCGCGCCGCAACGCCCTACTTTCCGCGCCTGACCGGCGAATTCCGGCTATGGCACGAGAAGGCCACCCCCACGCGCCCTGAAGATCCTCCCTGGCTGGGCGATCTGATCCTCTACGAAGCGGAAAAACGCGCGCTGCAGCGCATGCCCGACCCGCCGACCGACCCGGCCATCCATGCGAACGGCGACGTGGTTGCCGGAATTCCCGCGCCTTCGCCGCTGCTTCGCCTGCTCACGCTTCGCTACCCCGCGCACCAGAGCAAAAACGGCCCGCTCGACGGCCTGCTCGGAAACAAGCCGCCCGAATCGCCCTCCTTCCTGCTCCTGCGCCGCGACCGCGCCGGCCGGGTGCTCACCCAGGAACTCGGC
>RKRP01000102.1 GCA_007571315.1 Gammaproteobacteria bacterium | reverse complement strand
CGGCACGCTTCATCACAAGACCGGCGCGCGGATCCGGTTTTCGGAGCGCAGCCCCGAGGAGGCGCTTCGGATGCACGGCGCGCTGACGCGGCATATGCACCGGGCGGACCTGCACAAGGTCCTGGAAGACGCCTTCAACAAGGAGGGCGGCGCCCTTCGCCTGGGACACATGCTTACGGACATCAAGCAGGACGAAAGCGGCGTGACCCTGGGCTTTGCGAACGGCGTGACAGACAGGCGCGACATCGCCATTGGCTGCGATGGCCTCAAGTCCGTGGTGCGCGACCAACTGTTTCCCACGGAACCGCCCCGCTACACCGGCTACATGGCATGGCGCGGCCTGGTCGATGCCGCCGATGCGCCGGGAGTCAGCCACGTGCCCCACTTCGCCTCCTATCCGGCCGAAGGCAGGATGTTTTCCCGTTATCCCTTGCGCCGGGGCACCCAGATCAACTGGGTAGCCAACGCCTACCGGCCGGACGACATCGGCGAGGAAAGCTGGCACGCGCAAACGGACATCGACGAGGTTCTCGAGGAATTTGGCGACTGGCATGAAGATGTGGCGCGCATCATCAAGGCGTCGCCCGGCGGGCGGTGTTTACGCTGGGCGCTCTCAAGCCGCCAGCCGCTCAACAGCTGGACCGCCGGACGAGTGGCCTTGCTGGGCGACGCCGCCCATCCCATGACGCCCTTCTACGGCATGGGCGCGGGCATGGCCTTTGAAGACGCCGCGGTCCTGGCGCGCTGCCTTGAAGCCGAAGCGGGGGACTGGCGGGCGGCCTTCCTGCGCTACGAGCGGGCGCGCCTGGCCCGGGCCAACAAGTTCCATGTGCAATCGCACAAGCGCGGCAAGATTTACATGAGCGCGGACCCAGCCGACCGGGCCAGGGCGCCAACCGCCGGAATGAAAGCGGAGTTCAACTACAACGCCATGACGGTCCCCATTTGACGCTAAAATCCACCCCATGAAGAACTACGACTTGAGCGGCAAGGTTGCGCTCGTTACCGGCGCGGGCCGCGCCCGCGGGCTCGGCGAGGGCATTGCCTCCAGGCTGGCCGAATGCGGGGCCAGCGTGCTGATTACGGACCTCGGCCAATCGCCGGGCGAGCACATGCCCGACCAGCACATCGGCGCGGCCGACTCCATGGAGGGCGTGGCGCAGCGGATCCGGGACAACGGCGGAACCGTGCAAACCTGGCCTCTGGATGTTCGCGACGAATCGCAGGTGAAGGCGGCGGTGGCGCGCGCCGCGGAGTGTTTCGGGCGCCTGGACATTCTGGTGAACAACGCCGGAATCGGCTACCTGATCGCGCCCTGCACGGAATTGCCGGAAGACAAGTGGGACGCGGTGCTGGACGTGAACCTCAAAGGCCCCTTTTTATGCACCAAGCACGCCGCCCGGCAAATGATCCGCCAGGGCGAAGGCGGGCGCGTCATCAACATCGCAAGCCAGGCGGCAAAATCCAGTTTCCCGCACATGGCCGCCTACACGGCCTCCAAGCACGGCCTTGTGGGCCTCACGCGCACCTGCGCCCTGGAGTTGGGCCAGCACGGCATCACCGTAAACGCCGTTTGCCCCAACCACGTCACCACCGGGCTGGGCGCCGCCCAAAACGACTATTTTTCCAACCACTTCGGACTAACGCTGGAGCAATACATCGGCAATATCCGCGCCCGAAATCCCATGCGGCGCGAAGGCAAGGTTGCGGACACCGCCAACGCCGTCGCTTTTTTGTGTTCCGATCAGGCGGCGTACATCAACGGCGACTCGCTCAACGTAACCGGCGGCGAGGAAATGCACTAGCGCCCAATCGCTGGCGCCAATCACTAGCGCCAAACCCAACCGATTGCGCCGCGCAAAGAGCAGCGGCGCAGATTAACAGAGAGAACGATCACATGCTGAAAAAACAAGCCTTCTTCGATGCCCTGGAAGCCGCCCGCAAGCCGCGCCACGGCGGCGGCCATCCGTTCAGCCGGCTGTGGGCGCAGGGCGCCCTGTCGCGCGAGCAACTGGGGCGCTACGCGGTGCAGCATTATTACTACATCGCCCCCATCCCCCAGCAGTTCGCGGCGCTCTATGCGCGGCTGCCGGACCTCGACGCGCGCCAGCATCTGCTGGAAAACCTGCTGGGCGAGGAAATGCCCGACACGCCGGAAAAACGGCATCCGGACCTGCTGGTTAAATTCGCCGGGGCCTGCGGCCTTACGCGCGACGAGGTGGTCAATGCGGACCTGCGCGACGAAATTCTCCCCACCACGCGGGCCATGCGCGCCTGGATCTGGGAGTTGTCCACAATTCGCCACTTGGCGGAATCGGCCGCCGGAATCATGGTTGCGCTGGAAGGCCAGCTGCCCACGCTGTATCCCGCCTATGTGCAGGCGATGCGCAAGATGGGCTTCAGCGAAGACGACATGGAGTTCTTCCACGTTCACATCGAAGGCGATGAAGAGCACGCCCACATCGGCCTTGAACTCACCGCCCGCTACGCCACCACCGAAGCGCTGCAGGAGCGCGCCATCGCCGCCGTGCGCGCCTCGGCCTCGCTGCGCTGGAGCATGCTGGACGGCATCCACGCCCAACTCGCACTCCCAAAAGCCGCCTGAC
>RKRP01000073.1 GCA_007571315.1 Gammaproteobacteria bacterium | reverse complement strand
AGCGGCAGTGAATGGGCCATGGCATTTTCCGTAAAGGACGGCTACGGCATAAGGCGGGCGCTGGAGGCGGGCCTGGAGCTCGGCGTAATTTCCGGGCGGGACAGCTATGGATTGCGGCGGCGGCTGGGGGAGCTGGGCATCCGGCGCGCAGCCCTGCGCTGCAGGGACAAGCGCGCCGCGCTGGCGCAAATGCTTCAGGAACTGGGGGCCGAGCCCCGCGAGGCGGCGTTCGTGGGCGATGACGTTCCAGACCTGCCAGCCATGCGCGAGACCGGCCTGGCGATCGCCGTAGCCGATGCCCACCCTGAAGTCCGGGCCGAAGCGCACTGGGTTACTTCTTGCGGTGGCGGCCGGGGCGCGGTGCGGGAAGTGTGCGACTTTCTGCTGGCGGCGCGGCGGTGATTCGCAAGCGTCAACTGTTTCCGGCGCTGGTGGTGGCGGGCCTGGCGGCATCCAGCCTGCTGCTGAGCTACCGCGGCGAAAACAGTTCGGCGCCGGAACAGATGGAGTTGTCCGGCAACTACTTCTTCAGCGGCGCCCGCCTGACGCTGACCGGCGCCGACGGGTTCCCGGCGATGGAAATCGAGGCGGGCAGCGCAAGGCGGGAACTCAAGGACTCCGCGCTCCAACTTGAGGATGTTTCGATTCGCCGGGGAGACCCGCCAGCCCTGTCGCTTGCGGCGGATTCGGCGCTGCTGCCGCAGAAGGGCGCCGACCTGCTGGCGCAAGGCAATGTGCGCCTCGAACTCGGCCCTTCCGGGGCTTGGGTAGCGAGGGCCGGGCAGGCCCGGATGCAAGGCAATGGAGCCGGCGTAACGCTGACTGAGGCCGTGAGCTTCCATCGCGCCGGCGGCGGAGACGCGCCGTCGATTACCGGCGAGCATCTGGTCCTGGATGTGGAAAGCATGACGGCGCATACCGACCAGCCGGTGCGCGTGCGTATCGGCCAGGTAGTCTTTGATGCCGATCGCCTGAACGCCGAGATTGACAAAGAAACCATTACACTTGATTCCAATGTGCAGGCAACCATCAAGCCCTAGCAACTGGCGCGCAGCCCTTGTCCTGGCCGCGGTTCTCCCGGCAATGCAAGCCGGGGGGCAGGAACCCCCTTCCGGGGAATCGTCCGCGGACCTGGACATCAAAACCGAGTGGTCGCGCTACGACGGCGCCCTGGGCCGCCTCGTTTCCTCCGGCGTAACCATCCGGCAGGGCGACTTTGAGATTACTGCGGAACGCGCCGAAACCGCTTCGCTGGACTTCAGAAACGCCACCTGGCTGTTCTCGGGCAATGTCCGTTTTCGCGCCGGCGCCGCCACGCTAAATTGCGACGAAGCCGAACTCAAATTCGAGAACAAGCTCGCCAGCGCGGTTATTAGCGGCAATCCGGTCAGAATGCGCAACGAGGGAAAACGCGTTGTGACAGGCAGCGCGCGGCGGGTGGAATACCAGGCGGAGCTGGGGCTGATCCGGTTCATGGACGGCGCGGAACTGGAGACTAGCGAGAGCCGGGTCAGCGGTGAATCGATCACCTTCGACCTGAATGACGAAACCGTAACCGTGGCGCCGGGCGACGGAGAACCGGTGCAGTTCCTGTTCGAGTTCTTCTCGCAACAGGCGGATGGCTAGCCCGTGCTTCCCCGCCTTTCGGCTTGCCCCCTCCCCGCGGGAGCGTCCGGGGCAGGAGGCCCCAGCCGAGCGTCAGGATGACTTCATGCGTCTCCCGCGGGGGGGGGGCAAGCCGAAAGGCGAGGAAGCACAAGCCTGTCAAGGTATTGTCTAGTGCGAACCAGCCTTAAGGCAGAACGGATCTCGAAGCGCTTCGGCCAGCGCCAGGCCGTTAGCGAGGCATCCTTCGAGGTTGGCGCCAGCGAGGTGGTGGGGCTGCTGGGTCCCAACGGCGCCGGCAAGACCACGGCGTTCTACATGGCGGCCGGCCTTTTGAGCTGCGATGCCGGCGCCATTTCGCTGGATGGCAGCAACGTTACCACGCTTCCCGTGCACCGCCGCGCAATGCTTGGGCTGGGCTATCTGCCGCAGGAGGCATCCATTTTTCGCAAGCTCTCGGTGGAACAGAACATTCTCGCCATTCTTGAATTGCGCGCCGAACTCAACCGCGCAGCGCGCCGGGAAGAACTGAACCGGCTCCTGGACGAATTTCAGTTGCACAAAGTGCGAAAGTCGCCAGGGGCCAGCCTTTCGGGCGGAGAGCGCCGCCGGGTGGAAATTGCCCGCACCCTCGCCAGGGCGCCTCGCTACCTGCTGCTGGACGAGCCTTTTGCCGGGATCGATCCGATTTCGGTTACGGAAATTCAGGGCATCATCGCCGACCTCGCGCAGCGCGGCATCGGCGTGCTGATTACCGACCACAACGTCAGGGAAACGCTCGGCATATGCAGCCGGGGCTACATCCTCCATGAGGGCGAGGTGATCGCGTCCGGAAAGCCGGAGGCATTGCTGGCGGACCCGAAGGTGCGGTCGGTGTACCTCGGAGAATCGTTCCGCCTATAGCGCCCTGGCGGACCCGGACCCTGCGCCGGCAGCGCCGCAGCACCGCTTGTATTTCTTGCCGGAGCCGCAGGGACACGGGTCGTTGCGACCGACGCGGGGG
>RKRP01000037.1 GCA_007571315.1 Gammaproteobacteria bacterium | reverse complement strand
GGATGCCCAGGGCGAGGCCACCGTAACCGCCCGCTGGGGAGAATTCTCCTATCGCGGCCGGGCCGTGAGCACCGACATCGTGGAATCCGGCGCCCAGGCCCTGCTGGAAGTGCTCAACCGCGCCCTGCGGGCGCAAGCGCGCGCCCGCTCGGGCGAGGCGCCCATGCCGGGCGCGCGCAGGCGGCTTGGACCTTAGCCCGCGCATGGCGGGCTAAATCCGGCGCGTCCACCGCGGCCTCATGGCGCAATATGCGGGCTAAAATTGCGGCACTTGCGGCCCCGGCAGCCATACGTTCCCGCGCACGAGACCCAACGCCATGAGCGAACACCCCGAATGGATCTGGCACGACGGCGAACTGAAGCCGTACATGCAAGCCCAGACGCATGTGATGAGCCACGCCCTGCATTACGGCACCTCGGTGTTCGAGGGGGTGCGCTGCTACGCCAGCCACCTGGGGCCCGCCATCTTCCGCCTGCGCGCGCACACCCGGCGCATGTTCAACTCGGCCAAGATCTACCGGCTTGAAATTCCGTTCAGCGCGGATGAAGTCAATGCCGCCTGCCATCAGGTGATCGCCAAAAACCGGCTGCTGGATGGCGCCTACATTCGCCCCATCGCCTTTCGCGGCTTTGGCGACCTGCGAATCCTGCCGTCCGAAAACGTGCCGGTGCATGTTGCCGTGGCGGCCTGGAAATGGGGCTCGTACCTGGGCGGCACCAACGAGGGCGTGGATGTGTGCTGCACCTCCTGGCAGCGCGTGGCGCCCAACACCATCCCGGCGCTGGCCAAAGCGGGGGGCAATTACCTGTCCAGCGTGCTGGTAACTCTGGAGGCGCAGCAGAACGGCTATGTGGAGGGGCTGGCGATGACCCACGACGGCCTGGTGAGCGAAGGCGCCGGCGAGAACCTGTTCGTGGCGGTGGCCGGAAAACTGTACACGCCGCCCTATTCCGCCTCCATCCTGCCCGGCATTACCCGCGACACGGTCATCAAGCTGGCCGGGCGGCTGGGAATACCCGTAATGCAGGAAGCCCTGCCCAGGGAGGTGCTGTACATCGCCGACGAAGTGTTCCTGGCGGGCACGGCGGCCGAGATTACGCCGGTTCGCAGCCTGGACCGGCTGAAGATCGGCAACGGCGAACCCGGCGAATTGACCCGGGCGCTGCAAGATGCCTTCTTCGGCCTGTTCGACGGCCGCACGGACGACCCGCGCGGCTGGCTGGAGCCGGTCCAGGGCCTGGAAAAGGAGGATTGATCTGAAGATGCCGCAGCAAACGCTTCTTGGCCAAATCTGGGACGCCCACGAGGTAGTTCCGGAAACCCCGGACACCCCGGCGGTCCTGTATATCGACCTGCACCTGATCCACGAGGTCACAACGCCGCAGGCTTTCGACGCGCTGCGCGCCCGAGGGCTGCCGGTGCGGCGTCTGGAGCGCACCCTGGCGACGATGGACCACTCCACGCCCACCGAGCCGGCCGACACGCTGGAGCAGCTGGAGAAAGTGGCGCTTCCGGCGGCGGCGGGCCAAGTGCGCGCCATGATTGAGAACTGCCGGGAATTTGGAGTGAAGCTGCGCGGCCTGGGCAGCCCCGAACGCGGGATTGTGCATGTGGTGGGGCCTGAACTGGGCGCCACCTGGCCCGGCCACACCGTGGTGTGCGGCGACAGCCACACCAGCACCCACGGCGCTTTCGGCGCGCTGGCCTTTGGCATCGGCACCACCGAAGTGGGCCATGTGCTGGCCACGCAATGCCTGCTGCAGCGCCGCCCGGGCGCCATGGCGGTGAACGTGAGCGGGCGGCTGGGGCCGGGCGTTACCGCCAAGGACCTGGTGCTGGCGATCATCCGCAAGCTGGGCGTGGGCGGCGGAACCGGCCGGGTGCTGCAGTACCGCGGCGAAACGGTCGCCGCGCTCAGCATGGAGCAGCGCATGACCGTGTGCAACATGAGCATAGAGGCGGGCGCCCGCGCCGGCATGATCGCTCCGGACGACACCACCTACGAGTGGCTGCGCGGCCGCCCCATGGCGCCCCGGGGCGCGGACTGGGACGCGGCGCTGCGGCGCTGGGCCCTCCTGGAGGATCGCGGCGAGGCGGAATTCGATGAGGAGGTGAGCGTGGATGCCAACGGCCTGCGCCCCATGGTCACCTACGGAACCAACCCCGGCATGTCGGCGCAAATCGACGAGCCGGTGCCCGGCAGCGGCAATCCGGCGATCGATAAGGCCCTGGCCTACATGGGCGTGGAGCCGGGCAAGCCGCTTCTGGGCCGCGGCGTGGACATCGTTTTCCTAGGAAGCTGCACCAATTCCCGCATCGGCGACCTGCGCGCCGCGGCCGCTCTGATGCGCGGTCGGCGCGTGGCCAAAAACGTGCGCATGCTGGTGGTGCCGGGCTCGCAGCAAACCAAGCGCGAAGCCGAGGCAGAGGGCCTGCGCGAAGTGTTCCTGGCCGCCGGCGCGGAGTGGCGCGAGTCCGGCTGCTCCATGTGCCTGGGCATGAACGGCGACACCGTGCCGCCGGGCAGCTTGTGCGTGAGCACCAGCAACCGGAACTTTGAAGGCCGCCAGGGCCCTGGAGCGCGCACGGTTCTGGCCAGCCCTCTTACCGCGGCGGCCTCGGCAATACGCGGCGAGGTGGCGGACCCGCGCGAACTGATGAGCGCATGATTGCCGCGGCGACCATGGAAAAGATTACCCGCATCGCATCGCGCACCGTGGTGCTGAACATCGACAATATCGACACGGACCAGATCATTCCGGCGCGCTTTCTCACCACCACCAAACGCGAGGGCCTGGGCGATATGGCCTTTCACGACTGGCGCTACTCCGGCGACGGGCAGCTCAACCCGGACTTCGCGCTCAACCGCAAGGAAAATCAGGGCCGCGCCATCCTGGTGGCGGGCGACAACTTCGGCTGCGGCTCGTCGCGCGAGCACGCGCCCTGGGCGCTTCTGGACAGCGGGCTGCGCGCCGTCATCAGCACCCGCATCGCCGACATCTTCCGCAGCAACTCGCTGAAGAACGGCTTTGTTCCGGTGGTCATCGATCCTCAGCCGCACCGCTGGCTGCTGGACAATCCCGGCGCCGAGGTGGTGGTTGATCTCGAGCAGGCCCGCGTGGAGCTGCCCGAGGGCCCGCCCGCGCCATTTGAAATTGAGCGCTTCGCGCGCTACTGCCTGATGAACGGCATCGATCAGCTCGGATACCTGCTCCGGCAGCAGGAGCGGATTGACGAGTGGGAACGGCAGAGGGCGCGGCGGCGGCAGAGGGCCTAGCAATTGACATCCCTCATTGCCGCTTTGCCCGGCGACGGAATCGGGCCGGAAGTGATGCGGGCGGGCCTGGCCGTGCTGCGCGCCGCTGCGGCACGGCACGCGCTTGACCTGAGAATCGAGGAGGCGCCTTTCGGCGGCGCCGCGCTGGAAGCGCTGGGCGCTCCCCTGCCGCCCTCCACGCGCGACCTGTGCCTGGATTCCAGCGCGGTGCTGCTGGGCGCCGTTGGATTGCCGGGGCCGCCCCCCTCGGACCCGGCCCTGCGGCCGGAGCAGGGCCTTTTGGACCTGCGCGCCCTTCTGGGGGTGTATGCCAACCTTCGGCCGATACGGCCGCTGCCGGGCGCCTGCGCGGCCTCGCCCCTTCGCCAGGAAAGCCTGGCCGGCGTGGACCTGATCGTGGTCCGCGAACTCACCGGCGGCATCTACTTCGGCGACAAGCGGGAAGGCGACGACGCGGCCAGCGACCTGTGCGCCTACAGCCGCGGGGAAGTGGAGCGCGTGGTGCGCTGCGCCGCGCGCCTGGCGCGGCAGCGCAGCGGGCGGCTGTGCTCGGTCGATAAGGCCAATGTGCTGGCCACATCGCGCCTGTGGCGCTCGGCCACATCGCGGCTGATCGCCGATGAGTTCCCGGAACTCGAACTGGAGCATCTGCTGGTGGACGCCGCAGCCATGCGCCTGCTCACGCGCGCGGCCGGTTTCGACGTGCTGGTTACTGAAAACATGTTCGGCGACATCCTCACCGACGAGGCTTCGGTGCTTACAGGCTCGCTGGGCATGGCGCCTTCGGCCTCGGTCGGCGACGGCGGGAAGGGACTCTACGAACCCATCCACGGCTCCGCGCCGGACATTGCCGGCCAGGGCCTGGCGAATCCCTGCGGCATGATCCTTTCGGTGGCGATGATGCTGGATTTGAGCCTCAAGGCGCCGCAGGCCGCGCGCGCGGTGGAGGCCGCCGTGGCGGGCGCCGTGGCGCAAGGCGTCCGCACCGCCGACATCGCCGGCGAGGGGGCCGCCGCCTCCACCGGACAATTCACCGAGGCGGTGCTGGCGCGCCTCAACCGGAGCGGTCTCCGCGGCCCCCTGGTGCAATATGCGGGTTAAGTGGAAACGCAGCGAGCGGGTGCAAATCGCGGTGCAGAAATCCGGGCGCCTTACCGACCACTCGCTGGCGCTGCTGAAGCGCTGCGGCCTGCGGCTGACGCGCGGCGCCGGTCAGTTGCTGGCGGTTGCCGAAAACATGCCTGCGGACGTGTTGCTGGTGCGCGACGACGAAATCCCCGGCCTGGTGCGCGAAGGCGCATGCGATTTGGGAATCGTGGGCCTGAACGTGGCCGAAGAGCAGCGCCTGGGACTGGCGGCCGGCGATTTGGCGCCGCGGACGGTCCGCAGCCTGGATTTCGGGGGATGCCGCCTGGCGATGGCCTACCCGCGGGAGGGCTCGGCCCGCTGCGCAGCGCAGCTCGGCGGTGGCCGGGTGGCCACCAGCTATCCGCGGCTCACCCGAAAGTTCCTGGAAGAAGCGGGCGTGGAAGCCGAGATCATTCCGTTTTCCGGAGCGGTGGAACTGGCGCCGCGCCTGGGACGGGCGGATGCTATCTGCGATCTGGTCTCCAGCGGCAAAACGCTGGCGGCCAACCAGCTCGACGAGGGCGAGACGGTTCTGGAGAGCCGGGCCGCCCTGCTTGCCTCGCCAACCGAAGCGCCCGCGGCGCGGCGCGAACTGGTGGACCTGCTCAAGCGCCGAATTGACGCCGTGATGCAGGCGCGCGAAACCAAATACATCATGCTGCATGCCCCGCGCGAGGCGCTGCGCGCCATTGCGGAGCTGCTGCCTGGCTCGGAATCGCCCACCATCATGGCGCTGGAAGGCAGCAAAGACCGCGTGGCGCTGCATGCCGTGTGCCGGGAGAGCATTTTCTGGGAAACCCTGGAGGCTCTCAAAAATGCCGGCGCAAGCTCGATTCTGGTGCTGCCCGTGGAGAAAATGCTCGAATGAAGCCTGCGCTTCCACTGCTGCGCTGGAAAGCTCTCGCCGAGGCGGAGCGCGCGGCCGTTCTGGCGCGCCCGGCCCTCCCGGACGCTCCGCGCCTGGAATTGCGCGTGCGGGAAATCATGCAGGCCGTGCGGCAGGGCGGCGATGCCGCGCTGTTGCGCCTGGAGGCCGAGCTGGACGGCGCGGAGCTGGATTCCATCGAGGTAAGCGCCGCAGAAATGGACCGGGCGGCGGAGCAACTGACGCCCAGCCAACGCGCGGCCATGCAGACGGCGCTGGACAACATTCGCGCCTGCCACGCGCCGCAACAACCCATAGACATCCGCGCGCGGCCCGCGCCGGGCATTGTTTGCGAGCAGAAACACCAGCCCTTGCAGGCGGTCGGCTTGTACGTGCCGGCCGGGAGCGCCCCCCTGCCCTCCACAGCGCTGATGCTGGCGGCGCCGGCGCAGCTGGCCGGTTGCCCGCTGCGCATCCTGTGCACGCCTCCGGACCGCGGTGGCAACGCCAATCCCGCGGTGCTGCACGCGGCGCGGCTGTGCGAAGCGCACCGCGTGTTCAAGCTGGGCGGCGCCCAGGCGATCGCCGCCATGGCCTATGGCACCGAAAGCGTCCCGCGGGTCGATAAGCTGTTCGGCCCCGGAAGCCGCTGGGTGGCCACCGCCAAGCGGCAGGCCGCAATGGAGCCCGGAGGCCCGGCTCAGGACCTGCCGGCCGGGCCCACCGAGGCCATGGTGATTGCCGGCGCGGGCGCGAATCCGCTGTTCGCGGCCCTGGACCTGCTCAGTCAGGCCGAGCACGGAGAAGACGCGCACGTGCTGCTCCTGTGCCTCGAAGAGCGTTTCGCCGAGAAGGTTCAGCGCGAAATCGCCAGGCAGCTGGGCACCCTGCCGCGCCGCGGCGTGCTGGAGAAATCCCTTTCGCGCGGGGCGCTGCTGATTGTGGATTCGCTGGCAACAGCCGTTGAAATAGCGAATCGTTACGCGCCTGAGCATCTGCTGCTGCATGTGGCCGAGCCGCGGCCGCTGCTGGCGGACATCTCCAATGCGGGGGCTGTCTTTCTGGGGCCGTGGGCGCCGGAATCCAGCGGCGACTACTGCACCGGCGCCAATCATGTGCTGCCCACCTACGGCAGCGCCCGATGGGCCAGCGGCCTGTCGCTTGCCGACTTCCACAAGCGCATCAGCGTCCAGGAGCTTACGCGGGAAGGGCTGGGAAGCATCGCCGCGGCCATCGCCGAACTGGCGCGCCTTGAGGGCCTGGAGGCACACGCGCGCGCCGCGGAAGCCCGATGCCCGCCCATGGATCGCCCGCAATGACTGCCGAAGGCTTTCAGGAAACGCGGGGCGCGGGATTCCTGGACGGGCCGGATAGGCTCGGCTGGCGGACTGCAACATGAGCTGGATCACATCGCTGGCGCGGGAGGCCGTGCAAACAGGCCGGGCCTACCGGGCGCCCACAACGCCGAGCCTGGCCCGGCTGCACGCCAACGAGCTGCCCTGGGCGCCCGATTACAACCCGGCGCCGGGCGGCCTCAACTGGTACCCGCTGCTATATCCAGACGCGCTCACCGGGCGCATGGCTCAACACTATGGCGTGCGCCCGGAGCAAGTTTCGGTGACCCGCGGCAGCAGCGAAGGCATTGACTGCCTGTACCGGGCGTTTTGCGAGGCGAACAGTGACGCCGCGCTGTTCTGCCCTCCCGCATTCGAGATGTTCCGCTGGTACGGCCGTTTGCAGGGCGCCCGGGTCATTGAAGTTCCGCTGCGGGCTGAACACGGCTTCTCGCTTGACGTGCCGGCCATCAAGGCGGCCTGGTCGGACGATGTGAAGCTTCTGATCCTGTGTTCCCCGAACAACCCCACAGGCAACCTGATGGACCCCGGCAGCATCCTGGAACTGGTGGAGCATGCCCGCAAGAGAACCGTGGTGGTGCTTGACGGGGCGTACGCCGAGTTCGCGGGACAGAACCCGGGCGCCGACTGGATCGCGCGGCATCCGCACGTGGCGGTGCTGCGCACCGTCTCCAAGGCGCTGGGATTGGCCGGCGTACGCTGCGGCGCAATCCTCGCCTGCGAGGAAATCATCGAGCTGATGCGCCGCGTGCAATCGCCCTACAGCTTTTCCGCCCTGTGCGAGCACACCGTGCTTGAGGCCCTGAAACCCGAAAACCTGGCCAGGACGCAGAGCCGCATCGCTCGGATCATTGAGGAACGCGAGCGCGTTAGCGCCCGGCTGGCGGAGCTCCCCCAGGTGCAAACCGTGTATCCCAGCCAAACCAACTTCGTTCTGCTGAAAGTGGCCAGCGCGGATGGTTTCACCGCCGCGGCGCGGAACGGCGGCTACCTGCTGAGGCGAATTCCGGACGAGCCGGGGCTTGAATCCTGCGTGCGCGTTACCCTGGGCGCGCCGGAGCAGAACGATGGCCTGCTTGCCGTCCTGAAGGCAACGGCGTGAGCGCCCGCATCGCCTTCGTGGACCGCGACGGCACCCTCATCGAGGAGCCGCCCGACTGCCAGGTGGACAGCCTTGCGAAGCTCAGGCTGGCCCAGGGCGTGGTGCCAGCGCTGCGGCGGTTGCTGGATGCCGGATTTGAACTGGCGATCGTCAGCAACCAGGATGGGCTGGGCAGCGAAACTTTCCCCATGGAGAACTACCGGGTTCCGCACGAGTTCCTGCTGAGAGTGCTCGCCTCGCAGGGCATTGAGTTCTCCGAAGTGTTCGTTTGCCCGCACCGCCCCGGGGATGGCTGCGATTGCCGCAAGCCGCGAACCGGCCTAGTCAACGCCTTCATGCGGGAACGGCCCGTGGACCGGGCCGCCAGCGTCATGATCGGCGACCGCGACACCGATCTGCGGTTCGCCGAAAACCTGGGCGTACGCGGCTTTCGCGTTGATGCCGCCGATCCGGAAAGTTGGAAGCGGATTGCGCGCGAAATCGTGGACGCGCCCCGGGTAGGCCGGGCGCGGCGGGCCACCCGCGAAACCAACATTCGGGTGGAAGTGGATCTGGATGCCCCGGCATCGGCGGAAGTGGCCACGGGAATCGGCTTTTTCGACCACATGCTGGAACAGCTGGCCAAACACGGCGGATTCGCGCTCAAACTGCGCTGCGAGGGCGACCTGGAGGTGGACGAGCACCACACGGTGGAAGATTGCGCCCTGGCCCTGGGAGCGGCGCTGAAGGAGGCTCTGGGTGAGCGCCGCGGCATAGGGCGGTTCGCTTTTCATTTGCCGATGGACGAGGCGGACGCCAGGGTGCTGCTCGACCTGTCCGGGCGTCCCTGGCTCAAGTTCAAGGGCAAATTCACGCGCGAGCATGTGGGCGGGTTGCCGACTGAGCTGGTGGAGCATTTTTTCCGCTCGCTGGCCGAGGCCAGCGGGGCGACCCTGCACATTCGGGCGCGCGGCGAGAACAACCATCACATGATCGAATCCTGCTTCAAAGGCGTGGGACGCGCGCTGCGCCGGGCGATCGCGCGCGAGGGAGGCGGCGGCATACCCAGCACCAAGGGCGTGCTGTAAGGGCCTGCTGTGAGCGCCTTCTTGCTTCCTCGTCCTTCGCTGGACCCCTCCCTGCGGGAGACGCGCGAGTCCATCCATGGAGCTCATTCCGGCATCGTGCGCGCCAAGCTATTGGCGCGCACGATGCCGGAATGAGCTCCATGGATGGACTCGCGCGTCTCCCACAGGG
>RKRP01000182.1 GCA_007571315.1 Gammaproteobacteria bacterium | reverse complement strand
CTTCTCCCGAGGGCTCCAGCTCGAAGTGCTCGTAGTCGTTAACGCCCAGCCGCGCATTCAGATTCGAGAAGCCGGGCAGTGGATCGATCAGAGCGGCCTCAAGATCAACGCGGGTCTGTTTCAGGTCGCCAAGCGCAGTCCCTTCTTCCTCTTCCGCGTGCTCGTCTTCATGGGCTTCTTCTTCGTGATGCTCCTCTTCCTCGTGCCCATGGCTGTGCCCCGGGATGCCGTATTTGGAATCAAAGCTGCTGATGGCCAGTCCAATAAACCCACGCTCGCCTATGAAGGAAAAGCCCGCGGAACCGCCCTGCATGTCGAGACTGCTGCCCGGCAGAACTCCGAAAGCCTCTTCTTCCTCTTCGCGGTGCTCTTCTTCCTCTTCGCGATGCCCCATTTCGTCCTCATGCTCCTCGTGCTCTTCCTCTTCCATGGCGCGCAGCCGCGCGGATTCGGCAAATCCCGGAATTTCGTAATCATCCGCCTTCCGACGGAACCCGTCGAGGTGCCAGGCGAAGTTCCCTGCGCCTCCGTCGAGGCGGAACGAGCCGTTGCCGGCATTGCCGTTGTCCGCCCAGCGCAAGTCCAGTTTGCCGCTCAGATCATCCAGAGCCGCGCGCGGAATCCGGCCGGTGCGGGTATCGACCACCCCGCCAACCGCTCCGGACCCGTACAAAAGCGCGCTCGGTCCCTTGAAGATTTCGACGCGGTCGGCAACAAAGGGGGCCACGGTAACCGCATGGTCCCCGCTCGTGACCGACACATCCATGGCATCAATGCGGTCCTCCATGACGCGAACGCGGGCTCCGCCCAAACCATGTATAACCGGGCGGCCTACGGCCACGCCGAAGGAAGCGTTGTGGATTCCAGGCTCGGCCGCCACCGTGGCGCCAATGCTGTCTGCGAGCTTTTGCTCCAGTTCCTGCCCTGTCAGAATATCGGTGGGCGTGGCCAGCCCTTCCGCCGCCAGAGGGTGGCCGAGGATTACGATTTCCTCGAATGCTTCGGCCTGTTCTTCGGTGTCCTCATCCTGGGCGAGGACCAAAGGGGCGGCCAGCAGCAGCGCGGCCGCGCCCAAATAAGTCTTGCAATTCATTCTTCATCTCCTGATGCGTACGCAACTCAAGCGCGGCGTTGCTCAACGCTGCGCCAGCTTTATTGAGGGGTGCGGTCAGGCGATGGGCGGAGCGCGGGGACGGGCGGCGGCAAACGGACGCGAGGCGCCTGGCGTGGCGCTGCGGGCCGGTCCGCTGGAAGACTCGGAAAACTGCGCGGCGGCGCGCGGCGAGTAATCGCTTGCCGCGCTGCCGGGGTCCGAGAACAGGCAAACCGCGCACGCATCCCTGGCGCATTCGTCGTCATGGTGCCAATGTCCGCTTGAGTGGATGACAGCCAGACAGGCCGCTAACGCAGCCGCAGCCGCAATGCCCCGCAAGCCGGAGCGATTTCTGCCCGTTGTTATAAACATCTTTGTGCCAACGGAGGAAGGATACCACGAAGGCTGCGCTGATTCAGCCCGCGCCGCGCGCAGAGCGGGTTGGCGGGCGGGTTGGCGCTCATGCAGGCAGCGCAGGGCATAAAATAAAAACACCGGCCGCGCCACGTGGCGATTGGGAATTTTTTCTTTCACGCCATGGACCCTATTCTTCTGCTGCTGTTCGGGTACTGCGCGGCAATCTTCGCTGCTTCTTTCGCCGGCGGGCGTTTCTCCGTGCTGGGCGCCTTAACGCATACGCGCACCCAGGTGGTTATGAGCCTGGTGGCGGGACTGATGCTGGGCATCGCCCTGTATCACCTGCTGCCGCACGGGCTGGAGCTGATTCCGCAACCGGAAAGCGCCAAAAAAGGGCTGTTCTGGGCTGCGCTGGGAATCATCGCCATGGTGGGACTGCTGCGCATGTTTCAATTCAACCAATACGATTTCAGCGCCGATGCGCAAGCGCTGCGCGCAGCCCGCGCGCACGGTCGCCACGCCGTTAATGCGCGCAGCGTTGCCAGCGTGGCTTTAGGCATGAGCATCCACGCGATTACCGAAGGAATCGCGCTTGGCGCCGCCGTTCAGGCTGGCGGCCCATTAACGGC
Organism: Gammaproteobacteria bacterium; assembly: GCA_007571315.1. Classification (GTDB taxonomy): domain Bacteria; phylum Pseudomonadota; class Gammaproteobacteria; order Steroidobacterales; family Foliamicaceae; genus Foliamicus. Next base: position 27,011 of record RKRP01000182.1, on the reverse strand, counting down.
CAGCAGCGCCTTGCCGGGTCTTGGCGCTTTCGTGGCGATCGCGCTGCACAAGCCGCTGGATGCGTATTCCGTTCTCAGCATGATGCGCTCAGGAGGCTACAGCCGCCGCAGCCGCAATCTGGCCAACCTGGGATTCGCCCTTTTGTGTCCTCTGGTTGCGCTGGCCACATTCTGGGCGGGCGCGCAGCTCGGGGCCACGCAAGCAGGTGTTCTGGCCGGCTACGCCTTGTGTTTCACAGCGGGAACGTTCCTGTGCGTGGCGCTAAGCGACCTGTTGCCGGAAATACACTTCCACAGCCATGACCGCCTCAAGCTGATGTGCGCCTTGCTGGTGGGGACCGGCATTGCGTATGCGCTGCGCTTTGCGGAAGCTGCGATCGCCCCGCACGGCCACTAGGAAGTCCGCCGCGCCGCTTTACGATCCCGGCGCGCTGCGCTGGCGGGCTTCGGCGAGCACGACCGCCGAAGTGGATGCGTTGTCCTCATACAAGGTTACGAAACGGCGGGTTTCGTCCGCCCCATACGGCTTGAGGTTTTGCGCCCAGCGAAAGCCGATGGTCTGAAACATGAGCCGCGCCCGCACCTCCACCTCTTGCGCGCCGGGCGGGGCCTGTACGCGGTACCGGATCCGGTCGCGCCCGGCCTGAAAGTTGGCATCTTCCCGCGCCCGGCCATGCACCATGATAGCGGGGCCCGCTCCCGCCTTGTCGAAGCCTTCGGGCAGCAGCCGGTTGTCCTTGGCGTAGGTGACGGCCGAAAGCAGGCCCGTGGTCACATTGCCCGAGCCGTCGATGATGATCGGCTCGTAGATCTGCACCTGGGCGGGGTCGTCGATCACTTCGTAGTGAGGCTCAAAGCGGGCCGCGTCCGCGTCATTGTCGTTGCCCTGAATGCTGCCGTCGGGGCGCATGGCGCCGGATTCAAACAGCGTCCCGCCTGCGCTGCCGCGCACCGCGAGGTGAATCCACACCCTGCGCGAAGGGTAGGCCGTTGGCAGCTTGTGGCCTGCCAGGTTCGCCACCTCAAGGTCGATTACGAATTGCTCTCCGTCGCGGCTCACATCCACAACCTGCAATTCGGCGGTGGACGTTCGCAGGTGCTCGCGGGTTGCCTCGGCGGCGCGCTGAAGATCGCCGGAGGGCGCCTTCACCAAGAGTTCGCCGCGATACTTGTCGAGCAGCCGCAGCATGAACTCGTTGCCGCCGCGAAACACATGCTGCGAGAAATTCTCGCGCGGCTCGCCAAGCACCGAGGATATGGGCGCCAGCGAAACCTCCGGCATGTGGCAGGACTGGCAGCTCTCGGACTCGGCGTAGGCGCTATGCCGCCACTCCAGGTACGGCGTTTGCTCCGGGAAGCGCGACACTTGCCGGCCTTCGGCATCGAGACTGGCTGTGAACAGGGTGTGGCAGGTGGCGCACAGTTCGGATTGCTGCAAATGCGTGGAAGTCTCGGGCGTGAATCCGGAAGCGGACTGCATAACCCGGCGCAGCCCGTCGTCCACTTCAAAGGGCCCGAATATCTCGGGGTCGGCGCCCGAACGAATCACGAAGTTGCCGTCGAAACTGGATTCCTCTCCGAAGTTGTCGGCGCGAATCTGGTGGCAGGCGGTGCAGGACACCCCATCAAGCGCGAGCAATGCGCTTGCATCGCCCTGGCGGGCCGCTTCGAGATGCTCAAACACCTTCCCAAGGCCCCCATCGGCCCGGGCCAGAGCGCGGGCCATGGGCATATGGCAGGTCGAGCAGGTGTCCTCGATTTCGGCCTGAGCTTCGGGATAGTCGCTTAGCTCGCGGCGCACCGACGCTTGCCAGTAGGGGTCGCGAGCTGAATGCGCCATGATGGAGCCGCGCCACGCGTGCCCGATGGACACGTCCTTTCCGTCCGCGTCGCTGAGGTTGCTATGGCAGGCAATGCACTGGTCGGAAGTGGCGAAAGTGCTGTGATCCACCGTCTGCGCGGGCGCCGCTGTGGCAAGCAGTCCAAAAAAGAGGCCGAGCGCCGCCGGCGCCTTTGCTGATGCCTTTACGGGCGGGAATATCCAGCCGCCGCTACCAGCCGTCACGGAAACCTCCGTCGAACCAGTCCCACAACAGGTACATCACGATCTGCGGCTTGCGTTCCTGCCGGTTGGCTACAGGCACACGCACCCCCACGTTAAGCAGAATGTGCTGGCGCGTGTTCAGCGCCACCTGCAATTGAGGGACTACATCCAGCGTGGCGCCGGAGCCGGAGCGCAGTTCGCGCGCGGCCAGCAGTTCCAGCATGGGGCTCCAGGCCCGGCCGAACTCGCCCTCCGTGAAGGTCTTGCCCAGCAGCGCGCGAACCGCCACTTCGTCCTCCGCCGGACCGTCCAGCGCGAATTCGGCCAGCGCCTGGGCCTGGAGAAAAGCGTCTCCGGGCAAGAGCTGGACGAAGGCCGCGTAGGGCTCCAGCACGGTGGAGCCCGAGCCGAAGCCGTCCTCCTCCTTGCCGGTGGGGAGGATGACTTCACCGCCTATGCTGAAAGCGCTTCCGCGCTCAAGGTTGTGATGGAGCGCGTGCTTGTAGCCCAGCGTCAGATCGCCGAATCCGAAATTGGCGGCGCCGTCCTGCGGCGAATTGCGCCTCCCTAGCGGAACCTTCACTTCGGTCATGCCGCGGGGACCGAACCGTTTCTCATAGACCGTTTCAAAGATCACGGCGTCGCTGTCGTCCGTATCGGCCCTGAGGTTGAAAACAGTCTCGTCTTCAGGAAACGCCTTCTCGGTGAACAACGGCTTGGGCACGTTGAACTCGCCTCGGGGCCAGTTCCTGTTTTCACAGAAAGTGCGGATATGACGGAGGATGGCGTAGATTTCCTCATCGGTGAGGGCATCGCCGAAAGCGGGCATCATGCGGTCGAAGGCGCGCACCGGGCCGCCTTCGTGAATCACCGCATGCCAGTCGGGGTCCGGTTCGCGCGACGCAAACTCGCAATCGGTGAAGTCCGGCAATTCCAGCTCGAAGCCACGATCTTCCACCGAACGCCCCCGCCCGTCGGAACCGTGGCAGGCGGCGCACGCCTGTTCATACAGCGCAGCATCCTCAAGCGGACCGCCGAAGGCCGGAGCCGCCAGCAAAAAACCGAAGAGCGCCGGAAGGCTCCTGCTCCTGAATATCATGCGCTTTAGTTTAACCCGCCGCCGGAATCTCAATTGCCGGTGAAATTGGGAGGGCGCTTCTCGAAGAATGCGGCCAGCGCTTCTTCGTGGTCTTTCGTTCGCTGCAAAATTCCTTGCAGGTTGGCCGACATGTCCATGACGGATTCAAAACGGTCCTGGCGCCCGGCGCGAAGCAACTGCTTGGCCATGCGCAGCGCCGCGGGCGGCTGCGCGGCGATCTGGCCGGCCAGCTCAAGCGCCCTGGGCAGCAGTTCATCGGCCGGCGTCACTTCGCTCAACAGGCCCCACTCCCTGGCGGTGGAGGCATCGATCAACTGGCCGGTGAGGAGCAATTGCGCGGCGCGCGAGTAACCGATCAATTGCTGCAGCAACCACGCGCCGCCGTCGCCAGGAATCAGGCCCAGCTTGAGGAAGGTCTGTCCGAACAGCGCCTTGTTGGATGCCAGCCGAATGTCCGCCAGGCAGGCCATGTCGTTGCCAAGTCCGATGGCCGGCCCGTTAACGGCCGCGATCAGCGGCGCATCCAGGTTCCACAGCGCCTTGACCATGCGCTGGATTTCGCCGCGGTAGTTTTCGCGCAGGTTGGCGGAATTGCCGGAGAACACCCCGGTGCGGTCGCGCATGGCCTTTACGTCGCCGCCCGAAGAGAAAGCCGAGCCGGCCCCGGTAAGGATGGCGCAGCGTATCGCCGTATCCGCCTGCATGCGCTCGGCGGCGCGCTCGAACAATTCGCCATCGCCGGGGCGGCCCAGCAGATTGCGCTCCGCAGGGCGGTTGATGGTAAGCAGGGCTACAGCCCCTTCCTTGCTATAGAGCAGCGCGTCGCTCATGCTGATGTTCCCCGGATGTTGATGCCGATGGTACCCGCTCGCGGCGCTTCAAGGCCATAGCGTTTTGCCGCCGTTGAGGTCTGGAAGCCGCCGCGCCCTCAGGCGGACTGCAGCGCGGCAGCCTCGCAAACGGCGGCGCACAATTGCCTGAGGTCGCGCGCGGACATCACGTAGGCGGGCATCAGGTAGATCAGCCTGCCGAACGGCCGCGCCCACACGCCGCGCTCCACCAGCAGGCGCTGGGTTTCGGCAACATCCACCGGGCGGCGCATCTCCACCACGCCAATGGCGCCCAGCACGCGCACATCGGCCACCTGCGGCAGTTGCGCGCACGGCGCCAGACCCTTGCGCAATTCGCGCTCCACGCGCGCCACCCTTTCCCTCCACGGCGATTCCACAAGCAGATCAATGCTCGCCGCCGCGATCGCGCAGGCCAGGGGATTGGCCATGAAGGTAGGGCCGTGCATCAGCGCGCCAGCGGCGCCGGGAGCGGCGGAAATCGCCTCGGCCACATGGGGGCGCGCCAGCGTGGCCGCCAGACTCAGGTAGCCGCCGGTTAGCGCCTTGCCCACGCACATGATGTCGGGAACCACGCCGGCGTGATTGCAGCCGAACAGTTCGCCGCTGCGGCCGAATCCGGTGGCGATTTCGTCGGCGATCAGCAGCAGGCGGAGGCGGCTGCACAGTTGGCGCGCGCCCTTGAGATATTCGGGGTGATAAAAACGCATGCCGCCAGCGCCCTGCACGACCGGCTCCAGGATTACTGCGGCGATCTCATTGCGATGCCGGGCCGCCAGGTCCTTAAGCGAATCCAGGTCGGACGGATCCCAAGGCTCGCCAAAGCGCGCTCGCGGCCTGTCGGCGAACAACTGTTCGGAAACAGCCCCGGAGAACAGGTGGTGCATGCCATTTACCGGATCGCATACCGACATCGCCTGGAAGGTGTCGCCGTAATAGCCGCCCCGAATGGTCAGCATGCGGGTTCGGCCCTCGACGCCCCTGGCGCGCCAGTATTGCAGGGCCATCTTGATTGCCACTTCCACCGCAACCGAACCGGAATCGCTGAAAAACACGCGGTCGATGTCGCCCGGGGCCAGTTCCGTGAGCCGCCGGGCCAGGCGAATCGCCGGGCGGTGCGTCAAGCCGCCAAACATCACGTGCGGCATGCGGGCCAACTGCCGCCGGGCGGCGCGGTTGAGCGCCGGGTGGTTGTAGCCGTGAATTACCGACCACCAGGAGGCCATGCCGTCGATCAGTTGGCGCCCGTCCTCCAGCGTCAGGCGCACTCCGCGAGCCGAGGCCACCGCGTAGGCGGGCTTGGGATCGCGCATGGACTCGTACGGATGCCAGATATGGCGGCGATCGAAATCCAGGTCCAGGGGAGAAAGCGCTTCGTTCACAGGGCGAGCCTGGCCGCGTGCGCCTTGATGCTGCGGGGTGAAACGGGTTGCGGAAGGACAGGCAGATCCAGCAGGCACTCAAGCCCGGTCACGGCCAGAATTACGCTGCGGCTCGCCGGCTCCGGTTCGCCGCTGAAGACAATCCCCGCCAGGTGGATTGCGCGCGCCCGCAACGCTTCAACGGTAAGCAGCGTGTGGTTGATGCTGCCGAGGTAATAGTTGGCCACCACAACCACCGGCAGATTCCAGCACTCCAGCAAATCCGCGTTCAGCAGACCTTCGGCTACCGGAACCAGCACGCCTCCTGCAAGCTCCGCCACCAGCGGCCCTTCCACTTCCGGCAGCCGCAAATCTTCCCGCCGCAGGGTGATGCCCTCGAGCGCGGCGGCGGCATGGGGAGACATCGCGGCGCGCAAGCGGCACGCCTCGGGAAGGACCCTTGCGCGACCGGGGGTAACCAGCCGGCTTACCTCATTGGCGTCGGTATGCTCAAGCCCCCCGGCCTGCACCGGTTTCCAGTAGGCGGCGCCCAGCCGCTCCGCGAACAGCGCGGAAACCAGGGTTTTGCCAACGCCAGTGCCGATTCCCGCAATAACGCAACGTTCCATTTCCGGCGTCTTAGCCCAGGCTGTTGCCAGCCTGATAGCCTGGCGCGCTGTCCCGCCCTCTCCCCGCGGGAGCGTTGAAGCCAAGGATGGCGGAACCGAGCCCCAGGGATGGGTTCATGCGTCTCCCGCGGGGAGAGGGCAAGACATAGGGCGAGGAAGCGCACCCTAATGCAATATACGGGTTAGCGGCCCGGCGAGGACATGTCCGCGCCGCGCTTGGCCACGCCCAGCTGCTCCAGCATCGCCACGATGTCCTCGGCGGCCGTGTCGGCATTCACTTCGCGGTCCACGGCAAGAATACGCCCGTCCGAGCCGATGTAGAAGGTATGGCGTTTGGCGAAACCAAAGGCGCTCATCACCTGGTACGCCTCGGCAACCTCCCTGGTCTCGTCGGACAGGATGGGGAAATCCGCGCCGTACTTGTTCGCGAAGGCCGTGTTGTCATCCATCGAATCGACGCTGGCCATGAAGTAGCTGACCTTGAATGCGCGGATCTTGTCGCCGTTCTCCGTTAAGGACTTGCATTCCCTGGTGCATCCCGGCGTATCAGCCTTTGGAAACCAGGCGAGCACCACCGGGCCATCCTTAATAAGGTCCGAGAGCGAATGATGGTTCCCGTCCGAGCCGGGGAGGGTCCAGTCTGGCGCCGGAGCGCCAACTTCAAGCGGCGCGGCGGCGGCGCAGGCGGCGCCCACAAAAGCAAGCGCGCAAACAGCCAGGGTCTTTTTCATAATGCGGTTACCGTTTGATTTGCATGGGAAGAAAACGGATTATATCCAGTGCCGCGTCATGCGCGGCACGCTTCATCCGCCGCGGCCAGCAGCAAGTCGATCTCCTGGAACGTGTTGCAGGCGTGCAGGCACACCCGTATCCGTTCCTGGCCTGCCGGGACCGTGGGGGCGCGAATCGGCAGCGCCGCCAGACCCTGCTCCTGAAGCGCTTTGCCCACCCGGCGAACCTCGGCCGCGCCGGGCGCCAGCAAACACTGAATCCAGGATTCGCTCGGCAGCCAATTGCCTCGGGATTGCGCCGCCCGATTGCGAAAATAAGCCACATTGGCCCAAAGCCGTTCACGCAAATCCTCCAGCTCGGGCAACAAGTCGTAGGCGGCCCGCACCCACAGCGCCCACAAGGGCGACGGTCCGGTGGAGAACACGAAGGGCCTGGCGAAATTCACCAGATAATCGCGCAGCGCCGCCGAGCACAGCACCGCGCCGCCAAAAAGCCCAAGCGCCTTGCCAAAGGTCACAACGCGCGCCAGCACCTTATCCTCCAGCCCCGCGGCCGCCACAGCGCCGCGGCCTAGCGGCCCCATCAAACCGTTGGCGTGCGCCTCGTCCACCACCACGCCCGCCCCTCGGGCGTCGGCCAGCGCCATTATCTGCTCCAGCGGCGCAAAATCGCCCTCCATGGAGTAGAGGCTCTCCACCACCACCGCCGCCGCTTCGCCGGGCTTAAGGCGATCCAGTCCGCCTTCAAGTTGACGCATGTCGTTGTGGGCGAAGATGATCCGCCTGGCTCCGCTCAGGCGGCAGCCGTCGATGGCGCTGGCATGCAGCAGGCGGTCGCACAAAAGCGCGCTCACCAAACCGCCCAGGCTCGCCAGCAGGCCCAGATTGGCCGCAAAGCCGCTGGAAAAAACCAGCGCCGCTTCAGCGCCGTAAAACTCCGCGAGCCGGTCTTCCAGCGCCTCCAGTTGAGGGTGGTTGCCGGAAATCAGCCGCGAGCCCGTAGCCCCGTGCGGAGCAGGGCCGCGGCTGGCGAGGTCCGCAACACGCCGCCGCAGGCGCTCGTCGCGGGCCAGGCCCAGGTAATCGTTGGAGCAGAAATCCACGCCCTCAAGCTGGCCGGGCAGGCGCCGCAGCAGGTCCGCCTGCTGGCGCTCCGCGAGCGCCTTCTCCAGAGCGCGCCGGACCGACTCGCTCATGCCGGCTCGCTCATGCAGGCAAGCCGCTTTCCTCGTGCAGGTACGGCTCGCGCGCGGTCAGGCCAAGAAGTTCAAGCAGTTCCTGGTCGCTGTCAAACGAAGGGTTGGGCGTAGTAAGCAGCTTCTCGCCAGTGAAGATGGAATTGGCCCCGGCAAGAAAGCACAGCGCCTGCTGTTCGGCGCTCATGCGCGTTCGGCCTGCGGACAAGCGCACCATGGCGCGCGGCATGAGAATCCGGGCGGCGGCGATCATGCGCGCCATTTCCCAGGTGGATACCGGGGGGCAGTCTTCCAGCGGCGTTCCGGGCATCGGCACCAGCGCGTTTACCGGAACGGACTCCGGCGGGCTGGGCAGAGTGGCCAGCGCGCGCAGCAGGCCGATGCGCTGATCCACCGTCTCGCCCATCCCGATAATGCCTCCGCAGCACACCGAAAGGCCGGCCTTGTTCACGTTGGCCAGCGTGCGCAGGCGGTCGTCATAGGTGCGCGTGCCAATGATCTCGGGATAAAAATCGCGGCTGGAATCGAGGTTGTGGTTGTAGGCGTAAAGGCCGGCCTCCTTGAGGCGCTCCGCCTGCGATTCGGTGAGCATGCCCAGGGTGCAGCACACCTCCAGCCCCAGGCTGCGAACGCCGGAAACCATTTCCAGCACTTCGTCGAAATGACGGTTGTCGCGCACCTCGCGCCAGGCGGCGCCCATGCAAAAGCGGGTGCTTCCCGCCTCTTTGGCCTCCCGCGCGGCTTCCAGCACCGCGTCAAGTTTCAACAGGCCGTGGCGATCGATGCCGGTGTGGTAACGGGCCGCCTGCGGGCAATAGGCGCAGTCCTCGGGACAACCGCCGGTTTTAACCGACAGCAGCGTGCATAACTGCACCTCGCCGGCTGCATGATGCTCCCGATGCACCGTAGCCGCCCTGTAGATAAGGTCGAGCAGCGGCGCGTGATAGATCTCCGCCACATCGGCCCTTGACAAATCCGGCATGCGCGCTTCTCCCGTCAGGCGGCGCGGCGCCCGAGAACGGACGGCGCCAGCAACTCATCGTACCGGCTTCGCCCAAGCATTGCGCCGGGACTGCGGTCCGCAAGCGATACTACAACAAGTACCAGGGCCGCTGCCGGAATCGAGAACAGCCCCGGGTAAATCCACGGGAAAGGCGCGTTCTCAAGCCCCAGGGCGCCTTCCCACACGGCCGGGCTCAGCGCCAGCAACACCACCGACGCGGCCATGCCCACCCAGCCTCCGAGAACCAGGCCGCGGGCGCTGGCGCCCCGCCAGAACAGGGCGGCGACCAGCGCCGGCGTATTCACGCTGGCGGCCACGGTAAAGGCCAGCGCGGTCAGATAGGCTACGTTCTGTCCCTGAAACTGAATGCCCAGCGCCACGGCCGCCGCGCCCAGCGCCGCAACGCTGATCCGCGAGGCGCGGACCTCCGCCCTGTCGCTGGCGCGGCCACGCTTGAAAACGCCGCTGTAGAGATCGTGCGCCAGCGCCGCGGCGGCCGCCAGCACCAATCCGCAAACCACCGCCAGAAGCGTGGCGAAGGCCACCGAAGCCATGAATCCCAGCAGCACGTTGCCGCCAATGATTCGCGCAGCATGCATGATTGCCATATTGGCGCTGCCGATCATTTCGCCCTGATCGTTGAGGATGTCCGTATTTCCGGCCAGCAGCACAACGATTCCGAGGCCTGCAATCCACAGCAGCAGTGAAAAAGTCACGATGTAGCCGGTGGCGTACACCGCGGACCGGCGCGCCTGCCTGGCGTCGGGAACGGTAAAAAAGCGCATCAGCAAATGCGGCAGCCCCACCATGCCCACCAGGCCGGTCAGGACAAACGAGAAAATTGAGAGCTTGTCCGGCAGGAATTGCCCCGGGCTCAGCCAATCCTGGCCCCGCTGATGCGCGCGCGCCGCCGATTCCAGCAACGACAGCGGTCCCTCGCCCAGATGCAACATGAGCAGGGCAAGCAGCGCCAGGATCGAGAACATCAGCAGCACGGCCTTGGTCATCTGCACCCAGGTGGTCGCCAGCATTCCGCCCACGCTCACATACAGCACGGTCAGGCCGCCCACCAGAGCGACGGCGTAGGGATAGGGAATGCCGAACAGCACCTCGAACAGCGCCCCGCCGGCCGCCATCTGCGATATCAGGTACAAAACCGCGGACACCAGGGTCCCGGTGGCCGCCAGCACGCGGATGGAGGCCTGGCGGAAGCGCGCCGACAGCACATCCACAAAGGTGTAGTTGCCCAGGTTGCGCAGCCGCTCCGCGAGCAGGCACATCAACAGCGGGTAGCCCACTGCCCCGCCGGTCATGTAAATCAGGCCATCGTAGCCGTCCGTGTAGATAACGGCGGTCACTCCCAGCAATGTTCCCGCAGAGAGGTGGTCTCCCGCGATGGCGAGTCCGTTGCTGAAGCCGCCCACCGAATGCGAAGCGGCGTAGAATTCCGAAGACGAGCGCGTCCGCCGTCCCGCCTGCCAGGCAATCAGGAGCGATGCCCCGAGAATCAGGACGAAAGTGAAGATGGAAGTGAGGTTGGGCGCCATCAGGAAGAATCGCCGCCCCTGGCCAGGGGCGGCGGCCCAACATCTTCCGAAGGGGCGTTCCATCCGTAACGCTCTCTCACCCGGGCGCGCAACGGCGCCAGCCGGCGCGTGCTGAGCGCGGCGTAAATGGCCGTGGCGGCAAACCAGCCAATCAGCGCCAGCACGTTCCACGCCAGCCCAACGGTGATTGAGCGCTCCGGCGCAAGGCGAACGCCAAGCGCTTCCGGCCAGCAGGCCATCACAAGGCCCAGGGAGGCGTAGAACGCCACTACGCAGCCGGCAATGGAGAAAGCGTAGCGGCGCTGAAGACGGCGCAGCCGGATGAAGTCCGGGTCTTTGCGAAGTTTGGACGGCGTATTCACATCATTCCGCCAGGGCTTGGTGAAGTATGCGCGCCAGCGCGCCAGCGCCTCGCGCTGCAACAGGCCGGGGCGCCCTTGGGCAATGCTGCGGGGGCTTAACGCAGCGAGGCCGTCAAGCCCCCGCTGCGCGGGCCAGAGCTACGCAGTGAGAATGCAATAGAGCACGATCAGGTGGCCGTCGTGGTCGAGCATGCCAATTTCGCGGCCAACGCGGCCGTCGTGCGTGTGCAGCGTTTCTTCCGGAAAGATGTGCAGGCCCTCAGCCCGCGAGGCCTCCAGAACGCCGTCCATATCGTCCACTTCCAGCACCAGCGCGTGACTGCTGGGCAGGCTGGGCTCCGGCAATTCAACGCCCTTGATTTCGGTGAAGGCCAGGCTGCGCTCCTGGTTTTTGGAACTGAGCGCGGCGAACCCGGTCGTAGCTTCTTCAGGAATTTGAAACACCGTGTACGAATACGAATCGCCGCGGTGCCCCAGCGTGAAGTCCAGCCTGAAGCCCAGGATGTCCCGGTAAACGCGAAGCGCGCGCTCCAGGTCCGCAACAACAAGATTGGTGCGCTGCACGCGCACCGGAAGATCGCTTGACATGGTTTAACTCCCCATCTTCGTCATAGGAAAGTCGGTAAGCGGAATGCTCACCGTCTTGGGTTCGGTGAAGAATTCGAGGCTCCCCCTGGCGCCGTCGCGGCCGATGCCGGACTGCTTGTAGCCGCCGAAGGGCGCCCGCAGTTCGCGGAACATAGGCGTGTTCACCCAGATCGTTCCGGCGCGCAGCTCGCGCGCGGCGCGCATGGTTACGTTGAGATCCTGCGACCACAAGTACGCAACCAGCCCGAACTGCGAATCGTTGGCGACCCGCAAAGCCTCGTCTAAGTCGCGGAACTCCAGGAAAGTGGCGAACGGCCCGAAGATCTCCTCCTGGCAGACGCGCGCGGAGTTATCCTGGGCCAGCACCGCGGTGGGTTCCACAAACCATCCGCGCTCGAACCCGGCCGGCCGGCCGCCGCCGAAAAGGAGCTTTGCGCCTTCGCCGCGCGCCAGCCTAGCGTAGCTCAGCACCCGCTCCATATGGCTTTGGTAGCACAGCGGGCCAATCTCGGTGTCCGCGTTGAGCGGGTCGCCAATCCGCAGCTTGCGGGCGCGTTCCACAAAGCGCTCGATAAATTCCTGCGCAATGGAGCGCTGCACCAGGATGCGCGACCCCGCCAGGCACTGCTGGCCGTTGCTGGAGAAGATGCCCAGCAGCGCGCCGTCCAGCGCCCGCTCCATGTTGGCGCTCTCGTGAATGATGTTGGCGGACTTGCCGCCCAGTTCCAGCAGCACGGGCTTTAAGGACTTGCCCGCTTCGGACATGATGATCTTGCCGGTTTCCGACCCTCCGGTAAAGCCCACCATGTCCACCTCGGGGTGCGTTACCAGCGCCGTGCCGGTTACCGGCCCCCGGCCGTTCACCAAGTTGACCACGCCTGGCGGAAGCCCCGCCTCATGGAAGATCTCCACCATGCGCTGCATGGAATGCGGCGTGTATTCCGAGGGTTTGAGCACGCAGGTGTTGCCAAAGGCGATGCAGGTGGCCACCCGCATGGAAGCCAGCGGAATTGGCGCGTTCCAAGGAGCCATCATGGCGCCTACGCCCACCGGCTCGCGGGTGGCGTAGGTGAGGAAGCTGGGGTTTTGCGTGTACGCCTCGCCGGAGTCCTGGCTCAGGACTTCGCCGAAGAACTCGAAGTTGTAGGCGGCGCGCGCCACATGCATGGCCCTCACCTGACTAATCGGAACGCCGGTGTTGAGGCAGTCAAGAAACTCCAGTTCCTCGCGGTGCCTGTGCAGCGCTTGGTGCATGGAACGGAAAATCGCCTTGCGCTCGTCGGCGCCCATGCGCGGCCAGGGGCCGGTCTCGAAGGCTTTGCGCGCCGAGCGAACGGCCGCATCCACCTCCTGCGCATCCGCCTCGCGCAATACTCCGCAAGGTTCTTCGCTGGCCGGATTGATGAAAGGGAAGTCGGTTCCGCGCCGCGAGCGCTTGACGGGCTCGCCGTCAATAATGCTGGTTACGGCATCGCGAACCGTGAAGGCCGTTTCAATGCTCATGGGAAGCGAAGTATGAAGCATGGCGCCAAAAGTGTGAAGCGGGGCGGGCGCGCAAGCGAGGATGCGTCGTTGCCGCGTTTGATGGCCTGCCGCGCGCGCCTGGCGAAAGCAGGCGGGCGAAAAGCAAAAGTTCGATGGCGCTTTGCGGCTATACTCAAGGCTTGCCTGGGGGGCGGCGATTCGGCCTGAGACCCTTTTTTGGGGACCCCTTGAACCTGATCCGGTTAGCACCGGCGGAGGAACGAGGTATGCGGCATTTCACTTCGCGCAGTTTTTTCCTTACCGCAAGCGCCTTCCTGGCGATGGCGGCTTTTGCGCAGAATTCCGGGGACGGTTTGACGGCGGAAGCGGAGGCCGCGGCGGCGCTGGAGGAGGTGGTGGTGACGGCTTCGCTGAAAGAGATGCGCAGCCTGGACCTGCCTTCCAGCGTCACGGTGCTGGACACGCAAACCATCCGCAGTTCCGCAGCGCAGCATTTCGAGGAGCTGGCGCAACTCACGCCCAACCTGCATTGGGCCGGCGGGTCGTCCCGGGCCCGCTATTTCCAGGTGCGGGGCATTGGCGAACGGTCGCAGTATGAAGGCGCGCCCAACCCTTCGGTGGGTTTTCTTCTCGATGACATCGACTTCTCGGCCCTGGGCGGCGTGGCCACCCGTTTCGACCTCGACAGCGTGGAGATATTGCGGGGACCTCAAGGCACTCGCTACGGCGCCAACGCGCTGGCGGGCCTCATTTACGCGCGCTCGAAGGAACCCTCCCGGGAGAGGGAGGCAGAAGTCGAAATTTCCCTGGGCAATGACCGAATGCGGGCCGCGGGGCTGGCATTGGGCGGGCCGCTGGGGCCGTCGGCCGCAGGCCGGTTTTCGGCGCATCAGTACCGGGCCAACGGCTTTCGTCGCAACGCCACTCTGGATAGGGACAACACCAACGCCCGCCAGGAGTTGAGCCTCAGAGCCAAGCTCAACTACCAGCCGTCGCCGCAACTGGCGCTGCGATTGACGCTTTTGCATATCGACCTGAACAACGGCTACGACGGCTGGTCGATCGACAATGAGTTGACCACCTGGTCGGACCGGCCGGGGCGCGATTCGCAATCCTCCGCGGGCGCTTCCCTGCGCGCCGACTTTGCGCTCCCCGGCGGCCATAGCCTGGCAAGCATTACCGGGGCGGCGAATTCGGATATCGAACACAGCTTCGACGCGGACTGGGGGGAAGATGGCTACTGGTCGGAAATTGCCGGCTTCGATATCCGCTACGACTACGCCTCGCGCACCTTGCGCGAGCGCCGCGGCCTCAGCCAGGAGCTGCGCCTTTTGTCGCCGGCCAACAGCGAAACCGGCTACGTGCTGGGCCTGTGGTTCCTGAACCTTGAGGAAAACAATGACCGCCTGGACACGGGCCTTTACGCTGAGCCCGGCTACGCGCCCGGGCCCAGCGAGGACCGGTTCGCGTCACGCTACGGCGCCGACAGCCTTGCGCTTTTCGGCGAGCTGTCGCGCTCGTTCGGGCACGCATGGGAATGGACGGCCGGCCTGCGCCGGGAACAGCGCAAGGCCAACTACGACGACTCGAACGACGAGCGGTTCGCGCCCAAAGACGAAATGTTCGGAGGGCACTTAAGTTTGGCGCGCGCCTTTGGAGACAACGCCAAAGTTTACGCCCGCATCGCCCGGGGCTACAAGGCGGGCGGCTTCAACCTCGGCCTGGCGGGCCAGGGGCTGCGCAGCGATGAACTGCTTTACCAGCCCGAGTTCCTGTGGAACTACGAGCTGGGCGCCAAGGGACTGTGGCTGGATGGACGCTTGCGCGGCGAGCTTTCGGTGTTCCACTCCGAGCGCGTGGATGTGCAGGTGGACTCGTCCCGGCAGGTGGACCCGCAGGACCCCAACACCTTTGTTTTCTTCACCCGCAACGTGGGCCGGGGGAACAACCGCGGCATTGAGCTGAGCGTTGCTTTCGCGCCCAATCAAGCCTGGCGTTTGAGCGCGGCGCTGGGATTGCTGGATACCGAGATCACCCGGTTCCCAGGGCGCCCTCAGCTGGAAGGACGCGAGCAGCCGCATGCGCCGTCTTATGGATACGCGCTGGCGGCGCGCTGGCGTAATCCGGGCGGCTGGTTCATTGAGAGCGAACTGACCGGGCGGGACGGCTTCTATTTCTCCAACAGCCACGACCGCAAATCGGAGCCTTATGCGCTAGCGAACCTAAGGCTTGGGCGGTACTGGGGCGGTTGGGAAACCTTCGCCTGGGCGCGCAATTTGTTCGACGAGTACTACGCGGTGCGCGGCTTTTTCTTCTCCAACGTGCCGCCCGACTGGCCGGAGCAGGAGTTCCGCCAGCAGGGCGACCCGCGGCATTTCGGCGTTACGATACGCCGCTCGTTTTGAGGATCGCGACCATGCGCATTACCGCCGAACTCAGCCTTTACCCCCTGGCCAGCGAGGACCCGATAAGCCGAATTACCGGGTTCATCCGCGATTTGCGCGAGCAACCGGGCGTGGAACTTGTAACCAATCAGATGAGCACGCAATTGCGCGGCGAAATGCAAGATGTTCAGCAGGCGGTGAATGCGTGCATGAGGACGGTGATGGAGTCGGGCGACCGCGTGGTTCTGGTCGCCAAGTACCTGAACGCGGACCTGCCGATCAACTCTCAGCCGCGCCTGGCCTAGCCCGCATATTGCATGAGTGCTTGTCGTGCTTCCTCGCCCTTCACTTGCCCCCTCCCTGTGGGAGACGCATAAACCCATCCATGGGGCTCGGCGGCGGCTGTCCTGCCGCCGACGCTCCCACAGGGAGGGGGCAAGTGAAGGGCTTTACCGGCTATTGGGAGAAGAAAAGCAGAGGGCTTTCGCCTCTTGCTGATTTCGGGCGCCCTGCCGCTCCTCTCGCCGGGGCGTCAGCGGCAGGATAGCCGTTGCCGAGCCCCAAGGACGGGTTCATGCGTCCCCGGCGAGAGGAGCGGCAGGGCGCCCGAAATCAGCAAGAGGCGAGGTGGCAGATGCATGATGGAAGCGAGCGGCGGATGATGGATATTGGACTGATGAGGGTGCTGGAGATCCTGGCGGTGGCGCTGGGAGTGGCGTACGTATTGCTGGCCATACGCCGCCACGTTAGCTGCTGGATAGCGGCCTACATAGGTTCCGGGCTGTTTGTGGTGGTTTTTGTGGATGCCGGGCTGGTGTTTCAGCCCTGGCTGCAAGTTTTTTACATGGCAATGGCCGTGTACGGCTACCTGAAGTGGCGCTCCGGCGCCAAGAATCCGGCGCGGCTCGGCTACTGGGGGTGGCGCAACAACCTGCTTGCGGCGGCGATACTGCTGGCCGTTTCGGTTCCCGTAACCATCGCCGCGCGGCCTTACAGCGACTCGCCCCTGCTGTTCATCGACGTAATCACCGCGCTGGCCGCGCCGCTGGCCACGTTCATGCAGGCCCGAAAATACATCGGCAACTGGATCTGGTGGATGGCCCTGGACAGCATTTACGTTTTGCTGTACCTGGAAAGGGGCCTGCACTACACAGCGGCCCTCTCCTTGCTGTATCTGGGGCTGGCCTGGAGCGGATACCGCGCCTGGCGAAAGGCCCTTCCCGCGTGAGCGCGGGCACGCGGCGGCGGCTCGCCGGTATCGCCGAACTCGGCGGCCTGGAATTCGTCTGCCGGGTTTCCGGCGGCGGAGGCTGGAACGAGACCTGGCTGGCGGAGCGGCGGGGGGAGCGGCTGGCCGTGCGCCTGGATACGCCGGCGGTTTCCGCGCTCGGGCTTGACCGGGCCGTCGAGATGCAAGCCTTGCGTTCCATTCAGGGCCTCGGGATTGGCCTCGAAGTGGTGTTCTCCGATATTGGCCGGGGAGTGCTGGCGACTCGTTGGCTTTCCGGGCGCGCCTGCGCGGCGACCCACCTGGGCAACCCGCGGCTTTTGCGCAAGCTGGGCGCGTTGTTTGGGCGCCTTCACCGCACTGTTGAGGCGCCGGGCGGGGTGGCGCCTGTGGATTTGTCCGGCGCGACGGACCACTACGCGGCAATCATTGGGGGGCTGCGGGCGCGCGCAACGGCGCGGGAAGTTCGTCGTTGCCTCAAGGCGGCCGGCAGCAGCCTCAGGCCGCCAGCCCTTTGCCACAACGACCCAGTAGCGAAAAACATTCTGCGCGGCCGGTCATTGCGCCTGATCGACTGGGAGTTCTCCGCCCCGGGCGATCCGCTGTTCGACCTTGCCGTGGTGGTCGGCGACCATGGCCTCAACGCTCGCCAGGCCCGAATCCTTCTCGCCGCCGCCAGGGGCCGCGCGCATCCCTCGGAGCGGCGCGCTCTTGGCCATCTGGTGAATGGTTACGAAGGCCTGCGCCTGCTGTGGGAAGCGGCCGCGCAAACCGCTATCCGCCAGGCGGCCCGCGCCCGCAGGACATGCAAGGATCGCTTGAAGGATAATTGCCGCCGAGTGAGCGGAGTTGGCGCATGACCCGGCCAAAGCACGATTACGCCGCGATCGACGCGGTGGTGAATATATGGACGCCCGAAGCCCTGTCGCATCGGCCCGGCTGGCAGGGCGATTTTTTCGTGGGCAAGATGAAAGCCCAAAGCCCCCTGATGAGCGGCCTGTCGCTGGAGCAGATGATCGGGCGGCTGGACGCGGCGGGCATTGAACGGGCGTTTCTGATCGCCCCGCGCACCGGCCAGGCGGGTTTGCCCGGCTGCTACCACCTTCCCTACGAAGTGGTGGCGCGCGCTTGCGAGCAATATCCCGGGCGCTTCAGCGGGCTGGCCGGCATTGATCCCACCCAGGGCATGAAGGGCGTGCGAATGTTTGAGGACGCTGTGAAGAACATGGGCTTTATTGGCGCGCATCTTTACCCGCACTGGTTTGAACTGGCGCCGGACCACGCGCGCTACTATCCCTTTTACGCCAAGTGCTGCGAACTGGACGTGCCGGTGCAGATGCAGGTGGGCCAGTCCATGATCTACGCCAAGGATGCCCCGCGCCGCAGCGTTGGCCGCCCGATTACGCTGGATGCCGTGGCCTGCGACTTTCCCGAACTGAAACTGATCGGCATTCACGTGGGCATTCCCTGGCACGAGGAGATGATCGCCATGTCGTGGAAGCACGACAACGTGTTCATCGGCTGCGACGCGCACCGGCCGAAGTACTGGCCGGACAGCTTCCGCCACTACATTAATTCCTTCGGCCAGGACAAGGTGATCTTCGGAACCGACTTTCCGGTGCTGGACTTTGAGCGCACCGTGAGCGATATCGACGCGCTTGAACTGCGCCCGCAGGCGCGCCGCAAGCTGATGCGCGACAACGTTCTCAGGATCTACAGCTTGAGTTGAGCTGCGGGCTGAGCTACGCCCTCGGGATTACGAAAGGGGTTTGCAGCCTTCGCCGGGGACTGCCCCAGAAGCCATGTTCGCGCCGGGCCTGCGGTGTTGAACGATCCGGTCACCACCACCCGGCCGCCCGCTTCCGCCAGTTCCGCGGCTTGCCCGCATGCTTGCGCCACCGAGCCGCAGCGCCGCAGCCTCGCATGCGGACGCGCCTGAACCGCCCGGGCCATATCATCCACGGAACACGCGCCTGGCCATTCCGCCCGCGTAACGATCACCTGATCGCGCGCATTCAGCGGCAGAGCGCGAATGAATCCGGCAATATCCTTGCCGCTATGCATGCCCAGCACCCAAATGGCAGGGCGCGGCGGCAGGGCGTTGAGGCTCTCCGCCAGGCAGGCGCCGGCATCCGGATTGTGCGCCACGTCCAGCACCCATTCCGCGCCGGCAAACTTGATGCGCTCGAACCGTCCCGGCTGGCGGGCGGCCTGGAAAATGGCCGGATAATCGGCCGCTTCGGGCACCCAATCCGGATTGAGGCATTCCAGCGCCGCAAAGGCCAGGCTGGCGTTTGGCCGTTCCGCCGCGTTGGCAGGATCGGCAAAAGACAGGCCGGGACGGCAAACGGCCCGGCCACGCCATTGCCAGCGCTCGCCATGCTGCTGCTGCTCGAAGCGGAAATCAACGCCCGCCTGGTACAGCGGCGCTTGCAATTCTGCCGCTCGGGCAGCAATTGGCGTGGGCGCAATCCCCGCTCCATAAAGCGCAGGACGCCCGGCGCGCAGGATGCCCGCCTTCTCGGCCGCCACGGAGTCCAGCGTGTCGCCAAGCCAGTCCTGATGGTCCATGGCGATGCGCGTAATTACGCTTACGTCCGGATCGATCGCGTTAACCGCGTCCAGCCTGCCGCCCAGGCCCACCTCCAGCACCCAGGCATCCAGGTTCTCCCGGCTGAAAAGGCTGAAGGCCGCCAAAGTAACAAACTCGAACTCAGTGAGCGGAATATCGCCCCGCGCCGCTTCCACCCGCTCAAACTCGCGGCTCAGGCTCTCCGGGGGGGCGTGGAAACCGCCAATCTGCACCCGCTCCCCAAAATCCTGCAAGTAGGGCGAGAGATACAGCGCCGTGCGCAATCCTGCCCGCAAGCGCAGCGCCGCCTCAATCAGCGCCGCAGTGCTGCCCTTGCCGTTAGTCCCCGCCACCGTCACCACGCGCCCGGCAGGCGGTTTCAAACCGAGCTTGCCAATCACCCTCCCAATCCGCTCAAGCCCCAGTTCAATCTCGCTGGGATGCAGCCGCGCCGCATGGCGCAGCCATTCACCCAAACCCCTCGGAAGCGCGCCTTCCATAACCGCAAATTTTACGGTGCCGCAGGAAATACAATAGGCGGTATCTGCACCCATATTCATGGAGTAAAAACAATGAGCCTTGCATCACGACGCGCCGCCGCCACCGCGGCGCTTTGCAGCTTTCTGATTCTCGGCGCCAGCGCCGCGCGAGCGGAAATCGCGGCCAGCGCCGAGGCTGCGTCGCCGCTGGCCGCCGGCATGGCAGCGCCGGCGTTCACCGCCCGCCATGCAGACGGCAGCGATTTCGTTTTCGATCCCGGCGCACTGGAACGCCCTGCCCTGCTGATCTTCTACCGGGGCGGCTGGTGCCCGTACTGCAACGCGCATTTGGCCGAACTGCGGCACGTGGTGCCCGAGCTTGAGCAGCGCGGCATGAACGTGCATTTCCTCAGCGCCGATGCCCCCGAGAACCTGGCCTCGGCCCTGCGCGGCGATGCCGAGGGCCTGGATTACACGCTGCTGTCCGATGCCCGCCTAAGCGCCGCCGAAGCCTTCGGCCTCGCC
The DNA here is from genome assembly GCA_007571315.1 of Gammaproteobacteria bacterium. Taxonomy (GTDB): domain Bacteria; phylum Pseudomonadota; class Gammaproteobacteria; order Steroidobacterales; family Foliamicaceae; genus Foliamicus. The sequence continues at coordinate 6,930 of RKRP01000182.1, read as the reverse complement.
TTTCGCGTTTCGGACAACTACTACCGGCAAGCGAAGGAATACGGCGTGGACCTGGAAAAGGCTTCCGGCGAAACCCATCACGCCCTGCCCATCCCCGCCGCCTACCTGATCGACAGCCAGGGCACGATCCGCTTCAGCCACAGCAACCCCGACTACACCCAACGCCTCAGCGCCGAAGAACTCCGCGCAAACATTGACACCCTCCTGCCCCCGAGCCAAACCTGAAAAGCGCATCCACGACATTCGTTAGGCCCGGTTTCCAGCCTGTAGAAGAGGAGCAACGAATAGCGGACATTTTTCGGGACATAATAGTGGACAATTTTTAGATTAAAATTATAAATCAGGCTAGCGCTTCGGCGAATTCCGTGAGCTCCGACGAAGGCGCAAGGAACGAAAATAGTCACTCAGAGCGATCGCCGCACCCACCCGTGGATCAGTTTCGAGCTGGATCTGCGCACTGCCCCTGTCGATTTGTGGGCGCTGTTCGGACGGGCGTTAACCCGCTGTGATCAAATCGCCAAGTCGGCGCTGCCACCCCGCAGCGCCGATGAGATGCTGAAGCTGTACCTGATCAAGGGCGTGCAGGCAACCACCGCGATTGAAGGCAACACGCTCAGCACCGAGCAGATTCGCGCGCAAATCGAAGGGACTCTCGACCTCCCGCCGTCGCAGGAATATCTCGGCCGCGAAGTGGACAATGTCATCCGCGCGTGCAACAAGATCGCGAATACGCTGTTAAAAGGCGATCCCCTCAGGCTTACACCGAACAGGATCGCCACCTTCAACGCGCAAGTGCTCAACGGCCTGGAGGATCATCTGGAGGAAGGCATAGTGCCCGGTGAGATCCGGACCCACGCTGTAGGGGTCGGTCGTTACCGGGGTGTCCACTGGCAAGACTGCGCATGCCTGCTCGCACGGCTTTGTCAGTGGATTGAGGAAGCGCTCACCAATGTATCGTTGCTGGGCGATGCCCTTAGCAACCGGATTGCAACCGCGATACTGCAAGCAATCCTGGCGCATCTCTACATCGCGTGGATTCACCCGTTCGGTGATGGCAATGGCCGCACGGCGCGTCTCGTCGAACTTATGCTGCTGGCGCGCGCCGGCGTGCCGTTGACTTCAGCGCAATTATTGAGCAATCACTATAACCTCACACGGACCGAGTACTACCGGCAGCTCGACAGGTCGAGCCGCGCGGACAGCGGCCGCGGAGATGCCATGGGCTTCATCCTGTACGCCTTGCAAGGTTTCGTGGACGGTCTGGACGAGCAATGCCGTTATGTCAACAACATTCAACTTTCCATCGCGTGGGAACATTTCGTTTTCCAGCAGTTTCAGCAACAGAAGCGTTCGGCGGCGCTGAGTCGGCGGCGCGAGCTGGTGCTGGCTCTAACCCAGGACGGCGCGATTCCACGACCGCAACTGCGGCGGCTCAACCCTGCGCTTGCCGAACTCTATGCGGGTAAGACGGACAAAACGATGACGCGGGATCTGAACTGGCTGTTACAACAAAAACTGATCGAAAAGCGACCGGAGGGGTACCGCGCGCGCGTCGATCTCATGTTGAGCTTCCGCCCCCCATTACCGACGATGCCGACAGCGCCTCCTGACCCTGGTTAGGAGATTGTCCGGAATCTCCCCTGCCTGGCCTGCCTTGATGATCAGGGCGCCGGGAGTTCGTAGTCGAGAGCCACGCGAGGGCCCCAGGGGGAGGGTCTGGCAGGTCAGCGCGAAGCCTGCTTCCTCCTCAAGCAGCGCGCTGTTCTGGCGCATTCGGCGCCGGAACGGCGGGCGGGCGCGCTACTCCGAGATGTCTTCCAGGCGTTCGCCGGAGCGCACGTTGATCTGCAGGAGCGTGGACAGTCCGGTGAGCAAAAGGCTGGGGAGGACCGTTACGGTGAACGCCCATTGCCAGCCGATCAGTCCAACCAGCGCTCCAACCACCAGGGGATAGACGGCAAAGCCAACGTTGATGCCAATTCCGGCCACGAAGGCCACGGCGGTAGCGCGCACCCGGGTGGGGAACACCTCCGCCAGATAGGTTTGCAGCACGGCAATGGCGCCGTAGAAGAAGAAGGTCATCGCCGCCATCAGCGCGATGTCGGCGCCCAGCCCCCAATCCAGCCAGAACACGCCTGCGGCGATGGGTATGGCGATAAAGACCCAAATCGCAACGGTGTTGCGGCGGGTCGTGACGAACTCGCCAACCAGCGACGAAACCACATAGCCGATGGCGCCAATGCCGTAGGAAACACCAACGATAAGATTCGCCTCTTCCAGCGTATGGCCGCGCACCTCGTGGAAGAAGGTGGGGAAGAAAAAAGCGGTGCCGGCGTAGGCGCCGCCAAAGGTGAGCGATGCGACCCATCCCAGCAAAACGCGGCGGAAATATTGCTTGCTCAGCAGCAGGGCGATGCGGTCGCGGGCCTTCATGCCCGCTTCGGGAGCGGCATCCTGCGCTTTCTTCTCTTCCAAAAAGCGGCGGCTTTCCGGGATCAACCAGTACAGCGCAACAGCCACGGGTATCACCAGGAAGGCCACCATGAACAGCAGGCGCCAGCTCCCGGTCTCGCCCTGCACCGCTTCGGCGGACATCAGCCCCAGCGACTCCAGGAACGCGCCCGCGGCCCGCCCAACCCCGGCATTCCCCATCAGTTCCACCGCCAGCAGCCCGCCGATGAACCAGCCCAGGGGGTAGCCGATCTGCAGGATTCCGGCATTGAAGCCGCGGAACCTCGCCGGGGAAGTTTCCACCACGTAGGAATTCACGATCGGCACCATCCCGGAACACAAACACCAGCCCACCAGGCGCAGGAAAATGAGCATGGCCAGCGATTCCGCCAGCGAAAACAGGCCCACCATAAGCGCCGACAACGCCAGGAATACGGAAAACATGGCGCGCCGGCCATAGCGGTCGGTAAGCAGGCCCGCCACCACGATAAAGAACGCCGCGGCCAAAAACGACGCGGAAAGAATGTAGCCGATTTCCTGGTCGCCAATCCCGAACGATGCCTTGATGGGAGGTATGGCGTAGCCGAAGAAAGCCTGATCCATGTTGGCCAGCGTCCAGCCGAACAGGCAGATGCCGAACACCTGCAGGAAGTACGGATTCAGCAGCGCGCGCCAATCGGCGCGGCCGCCGCTATCGCTCACGCGGTTCCTCCGGCAGCTTTGGCTTCAAGCCGCGTCCTCAATGCGTTTGGCGGCAGCCGCGTCGCGCGATTCCTTGAGCGCCAGCAGTCCCGCGGCCCCCATGACCAGCAGGTTGGCGCAGCCCACCATAATGAAGGGCGCGGGCGGTCCGTAGCGGTCATACAACACGCCGCCCAGCGCGACGAACACAAGAATGCCCAGCACGCCGCTCAAATTGAAAGCGCCTACCACCGTGCCGCGCGACGCCTTCGGCGCCTCGCGCCCTATCAGCGTGGTGGCGCCCCAGAAAGCGCTGATCTGCCCGGCGCCCAGCATGCAGAGAAGCGGAATCGAGCGCGGCGCAAGCAGGTCTTCGACAAACCACATTCCCAGGTAGCCGATCGTGGCCACTGCGAAGGCCACCGCCAAGGCCACCAGCCGGTCGCGTTTCTCCAGCACGAAGCCCAGCAAAACGATCCAGATCAGGCCGGCGGTCTGGGCGGCGGCGAAGGGGCGCACGCTCATCGCCTGGGCCTCGGCTCCGGAAATGCCGGCGCTCTCGACTGCGAAACGCCCCCACAGTGTCAGGAAACTGCCGAGTATCACCAGGTCGCTGCGAGCCACGAAGGCGCCTGCGTAGGCCACCGCAATCCGGGGGTTTTTTATCGCTTCACGCACGCCGGCGGTGAGCAGCAGCTTGACCGGCGGGCGCTCTTCACGTTTGGCTGGCGTGCCGGACTGCAGGCCCCAGGCCGCCACCGCGGCCGACACGAATGCGACTGCCGCGATCAGGAACAAGCCCACAGTGAGCGCCGAGTCCTCGGGCAGGCCGAGGCGGTTCACCACCACCCGGGCGCCGTCGCCAAACATCAGCTTGATGAGCACTACGCCAAGGCCGGTGAGCGCCCCGCTGATCGCCACCACCCTTCCGCGCGAGATCTCCTGCGGATAGTCCGCCAGAATGGTGCCGAGCATTCCCGTGGCCGCGCCAATGCCCACGGCATAGACCACGCGCGACCCGAACAGCTGCCACATTTCGCCGGCATAGGCGTGGAACACATAGCTCAAGCCCATGAAAAACAGCCCCACCGCGAACAGCTGGCGGCGACCAATGCGGTCGGCGGCAACTCCCACCACGCCAAACACGGCAATGAGCACGAATTCCGTCCACAGCACCAGGACGCTGATCCATTGACCCTGATCCCTTGCGGGGATGCCAAAGTTTTCGCTCAGGACATTGGTCTGAACGCCGGTAATCGCGGTGAGCAGGCCAACGGTGGTAAACGAAAGGACAATGAATGACCACCCGTGGGCGCGGGTAAGGCCCGGCACGAACCACAGGCCCAACAGGCGAATGCCGGAAGGATCCGGCTTGAGGTCGCGCTCCGAAGCCAGGTTGATTCCGCGGGCCATATGCGGGCTAGGTCTCCTGCTTGGGAGGCGCCGGCGTGCGTTCGATGGCGTACAGCTCCAGGCTGGACAGGCTGGGCGTGGCCGGGTCGTACGTTTCCGGCGCGTTGAAGTACTTGGGATGGTGCTTCTCGGCATAGTCGAGCAGCGCCCGGTCATGCACCTGTTCGAGATCCTCTCCGGAGCCCATGAAAGCGGCGTACTGGCAAAAGCCTGGCTCCTGACCCATCAGCATCCACGGCAGCCACGGCGTGGTGCGATTCCAGACGCCGTGGTACGGAGTCGTGGTCATGCCGGCGTTCTGTATATGAGCGCCATCCATATGAAAGGCGAAGAACTCCGACACCTGCACCATTGAACCCGAGGACTCCCGCACCCACTTCGCGGGGTCAAGCGCGTTGGGGTAATAGAGGTGAATATGGATTTCCATATCGACTCGGTCGCCGCGCTGCGTCCACGGCAGGATGAAGGGAATTTGGGGCGGCTTTTCCTCGTTCAGCCCGCCGAATTCCGGCGGTTCGGGAAAATAGTCGCTAATCACGTAGTTGAAGGGGTCATTGGCGATAGGCACCACCGATACGGTCTCGTTCAGGTACGGGTTGCGCCACTCCTCAAGCACTTCGCCGCTGCGCAGGTCCGTGTAGTAGCCCACTTCGCGCAGGATTTTGGCGATTGAGCCGTCCGGATTCTGCTGCAGGCGCGACACGCCAAACCCGGCAAAACCGAACAGGTCGCGGATCTTCTCGCCCGGGCGCACGCCCATCACATAGCCCTTGAACCAGCCAACCTTCTGTTCGCTTTCGTCCAGGTTGCCCTGGGTGCGCGCGTAGGCAATCTTGTTGCCCTCGCCAGTGCTCAGGTCCACGTAAGGGCCGCTCAGGTAATCCCCGGGGCCGGACGACGCGCCGTTCCCCTCGCCATTGCCGTTTGTGTTTACATTGGCGTTTCCGCAGGCGCCCAAACTCAGCGCCGCGGCGCCAAACGCGCCTACGGCGCCGAAGCCCTTGATGAAATCCCGCCGTTGCGTTTGCATAAGTTCTCCCCTTTTTATGGTGTTGCCAACTTCTCAAGTCCGCCGCAACCGGAAGTTCACTTAAGAAACCTGGGCCTTGCCGCGGCAGGCGCGTGGCGAGCAAGAATAACAGCACATTGCCGCTGCCCGCCACAGGGCCCGCCCAACCGGAAGCCGGGCAGCCCTGGTCCGAATCGCCCGGTCAAGTTTCCTGCTTTGGCGGGACAGGCTGGCGCTCATCGGAGTAGCGCTCCAGGCTGGACAGGCTGGGCGTGTCCGGATCATAGGTTTCCGGCGCGGAGAAATACTTCGCATAGTGCTTCTCCGTGTAATCCAGAAGCGCCCGGCTGTGAATCCGCTCCAGGTCCCCGGTGGATCCCATGAAACAGGCGTACTGGCAGTGCCCCTCGGCCTGGCCCATCAGCATCCACGGCAGCCACGGCGTGGTGCGGTTCCAGACGCCATGCACATCAAGCGCGGTGATTTCGGGATTCTGCATGTCCGCGCCCTTCAGGTAATAGGCGAAGAACTCCGACACCCGAACCATGCTGCCGGAGGATTCGCGCGCCCACACTTCGGGGTCGAGCGCGCTCTTGTAGTAGAGATGGATATGGCGCTCCATCTCCAGGCGCTCGCCCCGTTGCCGCCAGGGAAGGATAAACGGCTGCTCCGGACGCACATCGGCCTCGTTCAGGCCGCCATACTGCGGCGGACGCGCAAACCGGTCCCGGATTACGGTATTGAAGGGATCGTTGGCGATCGGGACGGGATGCACAATCTCGTCGAGGTACGGATTGCGCCACTCCTCCATAATTTCGCCGCTTTTGAGGTTGGTGTAGTAGCCCACCTCGCGCAACACCCGGGCGATGCCGCCGTCCGGCTGGGTTTCAAGGCGTGAAACTCCAAACCCGGCAAATCCGAACAGGTCGCGGATGCTTTCGCCTGGCCGCACGCCCATCACGTAGCCCTTGAACCAGCCGTAGCGCTGCTTGCTTTCATCCAGGTCGCTGGTCAGCCGGGCATAACCGATCTGGTTGCCCTCGGGCGTGCGCAAGTCCAGGTGCGGGCCGCTGATGTAGTCCGCGGCGGCGGAGCCGTGGTTGGCGGCAAGCGCCTTGCGCGGCGCCTGGCCAAACGCGAGCGCCGCGGCACCCAAGGCCCCCACAGCGCCGAAGCTCCAGATGATTTCACGACGATTTTGTTGCATTTCCGCCTCCTTTGTGTGCCGGTTCCTGACCGGCCACGCCAGCCGCCTCAAGTCTGCGGCGCCTGGCCTCGTGCCGCAGCAACAGCAACGCCAAGCCGAACACTCCCCCATTCCCCCCGCCCACCGTCCCGAACGGCCCGTAACCTGCCCCGTTGTCGAACCACCAGCC
>RKRP01000169.1 GCA_007571315.1 Gammaproteobacteria bacterium | reverse complement strand
GGAACCGGAAACCGTAATGTCTCCCACCTGGCGGCAATTTACCGACGAGTTCACCGAACGGTTTTTCGCCGCCGCCCCTTCGCGGGCCGTTTGGGCCGGCCGCCACGAATTCGACGGGCAGTTGCGGGATGTCACATCCACCGCCATTCGCGAGCGCGCCGCGATGCTCAGGGAGTACGCCCGCCGGGCAGGCGAGGAGTTTGCCGCCGCCACGCTGGATGCCAGCGAGGAGCTGGAGCGCCAGCACCTGGTTTCGGCCATCGAAGGCATGCTGTTTGCCGTAGAGGTGGCGGAATACCATCTTCGCAATCCCGCCTGGTATGCCGGGCCGCTGAGCCCCAGCGTGTATGTGACCCGCGAATACGCCCCCAGGGAGGAGCGCCTGGCGGCCCTCACCGCCCACCTGGAGAAAATTCCGGCGTATCTCCAGCAGATGCGCCAGACGCTTGAACCCCCTTTCCCCCGGCCATTCGTGCGCACCGCGCTGGTCGGTTTCGGGGGCCTGGCCTCGCATTTTCAAAATGATGTGCCCGGCCTGTTTGCCGATGTTGCCGATGAAGAGCTTCAGCAGGCGTTCGCCCAGGCGCTGGGAGCAGCCGTGACCGCGCTGCGGGAGGTTGAGACCTGGCTGGAGTTGCGCCTTGAGGATGCGACGGACGGTTTCGCGCTCGGCGAAGAGCGCTACCGGGAGCTTCTATGGCGCTCGTATCGCATCGACCTGCCATGGCAAACCCTCAAGAGGGTGGCGCAGGCCGACCTGGCGCGCAACCTGGAGCTGCTGCGCGCCGCCTGCCAGCTGGTCGATCCCGATATCACCATTGCCGAGTGCGCCGCCCGTGTTCGCGAGGACAAGCCGGAGGAAGGCGCCGTTGCCCGCGCCAACCAGCAATTACCGGAACTCAAGGAGCGCCTGATTGCCGCGGACATCATCGGCATTCCCGGCGAGGAAAACGCTTTCGTGGCCGAAGCGCCCGCCTACCGGCGCACCAATTCCGCCTATATCGAGATTCCCGGACCGTATGAGCAGGGGCTGCCGGCCATTTACTACATCGCCGGCCCGGACCCTGAGTGGCCGCCGGAGGTGCAGCGCCAGTACGTGCCCGGAGAGGCGGACCTGCTGAACACTTCGGTGCATGAGGTGTGGCCGGGACATTTCCTGCATTCCCTTTATGTAAAGCGCTCCGCCAACCAGATGGGCAAGCTGTTCTGGAACGGAATGCTGAGCGAAGGCTGGGCGCACTACGCCGAGGAGCTGATGCAGGAAGTTGGGCTGGGCGACGGGCGGCCGTTGCTGCGGGTGGGGCAAATTCTTGATGCCCTGATGCGCGATGTCCGGTTCTTGTCGTCCATCGGCCTGCACGTGGAGGGCATGAGCGTTGAAACTTCCCGGCGGATGTTTGCCGAACTGGCCTACCTGGACCCCGGCAACGCCCAGCAGCAGGCTTTGCGCGGCACCTACGACCCCAGTTACTTCGTCTATACGCTGGGCAAGCTGATCATCAGGAAGATGCGCGAGGACTGGACTGCGGAGCGCGGCGGCCGCGCGGCCTGGAAGGAGTTTCACGAAACGCTGCTGTCCTACGGCAGCGCGCCGCTGCCCGTGCTGCGCGAAGCCATGATGGACCCCAACGACCCCGGCCCCCTTCTTTGATTCTCATGCGCTGGTCTTGATTCAACCTGCCGCCTTAGCTGCCTCCTTTCACGGAGGCGCGTCCAGGCGCAGCGCATCTGCTTCAATTCGCGGTTTGTATAGCCGCAACCCTCTTGCAGCAACACCTTGTCTCCATGATCCAATGCCGCCGAAATGTCTCCCGAGCGGAGCTTCCTGTCAATCAAATCCGCATCTATTCCTGCAGCATGATCGTAGGGAACCGGAAGTTTCTCGGCCTCTCCAGGCTCCAACTCAAGAACGCCGCCTCCATAACTTCGGCCAACGACCTCTGACCAGGCAAAGGTGAGCGAATTCACCATCGAAGCGCACAGATCCTCAATCGAAACTCCAGGAAAGACGCGCACTCGATGGATGGTATCGGTCGATGTGGAATGAGCATGATTCGCCACGAGCAAGGGGGCGTGGTGGATCTGCCGGAACAAGAAGGCATCTGGCATGTACACGGACGGAACTTCGAACCAGCGTTGGCGAATGCGGCACTTGTAGCCCTTATGCACTTCTTCCTTCTCTCCCTTTCTCACATACTCTTCAAGCGCCTCCGGGAAATTGGCTCGCCGGCGCCCTTTCAAGTTCAGCAGTCTGGATGGATATTTTGCGCTGAAGGTCAGAAAATCAGTCGTTGTAAATCGGATAGATCTGAGCGCCGAGGTGCGGCCTACCACGTTCACGAAATATCCGTCCGCCTGCAGTTCCTGAGCCCTGCGCTCTCCGACAACAAAAAAGCTATTGCGGCCGGTCACGATGCCCACATCCACATCAGCATAAGCACCCAACTGGCGTATGCCATCGCGCCTTTTTGACTCGTGCAAAACTCTGAACTCATCCTCCTCAAGAAAGAGCGATGTCCACTTCATGTCCTGATTGGCGTGACGCTCGGGAAGATGGGATGTGGCTCGAGACAAGTCCTTGATTTTCGGCAATTCTTGCCCGTTTCTAACCTCAAGAGTGCGCAATTGGCCAACCTTGTTGCGGTCTCTGTTGCGGCCATCGGCCAACAGCAGGAGAACTTCCTGCTGAATCTCGGGAAAAACAAGTTCCTTAAACGCAACCACGAGCACTTCGTCAAAGAGAGCGGGAAGACGGTGCCGCAATTCTGCGGCGTATTGCACCTGGAGCAGTTCGGCCGGAACAACCATCGCCAGCCTTCCCCCTTCTTTCAGCAATTCCGCGGACAAGGCTACGAAGGCCGCCCAGGCATTGGCCAAACCATTAGGCCGATAACCAAAAGCGTTCAACATGCTGAACGCCAAGGCTCGCTCACGCTTATCGAAGTATTGAAATCGTATAAACGGCGGATTTCCGATTACCGCATCAAATGGTTCCGCAGCCTCGAGGCCTTGAAAGAATTGAAAGAAACTTCCGCAGCGCCAATCAAATTTGGGGGTAGCGCCTAACGGCCTTTTTTGCGCCTTTTCCAGTTCTTCCGGGACGATTTCAACAGCTGTAATCCTGCCCCTTTTGCCTAAGCGGGTTGCAGCGGAAGCTACTATGCTGCCATCGCCGCAACTTGGTTCCAGGACATTATCGGCGGGGTTGCGGATTGCCCAATTTGAAAGGTAGTCGGAAAGTTGTTGGGGCGTGTAATACCCGCCTCTCAATTTCCGCGCATCAGGGCGTTTCTTGTTGTTTTTGAACGGCTCAGTAATTTCCATCCTTGGTGAGGCAGCCATATTCATGTCGTGTGCGGCGGCAAGTGCTGGTAGCGGTCAGCATAGCTCGCGTAGATTCGGTCGGGCATGGAGTTAAGAGAAATTGCAGAATCAGGCGGTGGTGCCTCAGTGTCCAACTGGCCGGTTCGAGGATCCCATATTACCAATGCGATTGCCTCTGCCAAGTGGTGCTGGTCCAGCTCATCTTTCCTTGAGCCCAGACGCTCCAGCGTAGTCGTAATGGCGCGGCGTTGCCGTTGCGAAAGCGCGTGAAACGCAACCGCGGGCAGAGCAATGATGAAAGCGACAATGCAGAATGGAAATCGAATGTGCGCAGTGGCGGCTTCCGAAGCCAAATCGTTCACCATGTTCTGCCAGTTCTTTCTTATGCTGGCTTCGTCGTTCAGCGTTTTGCTGTCAAACACAATTCTGGGGCCATCGGGCCGGTAGGCCGCATCATAGTTTTGTGGCCGAATTCCGCCAATAACCCGTGTTGTTCCAACTTCGACGCAATCCGGCTGTGGCGGTGTCAGGGATCTCGCCCGTGGCGAAACAACAGCGATGCCGCCCAGCATTTCCGCCAACGCTATACCGAAAGCAAAATCAAAAACGCGCCCGAATTCCATTCCTTGCCTTTTGTTGAATCGTTCGGGAGCCTTTGTCGGTGGCGGCGCATCGTCGTCTGCAACGCCCTCACCCGGTATGCCAGCAGTGTTGCCAAGCCAGAGCTCGCCCCAATCGGCCAGCGTGTCTTCTGGCAATGCAATGGGCGGCATTTTCTGAATTTCAGCCAAATTGCAATTTCCCTATGTTTTCGCAAGCATCCATGCGAACGCGGCTCCATGCTGCTTGCGGCAGTGCGCCTGACTCCCGGTGCGCAATTCTATCATTCAGAATGCGTTGCTGATAATAGTCAGAGCGTCAGGAAGGACAGGATTGCGTCGCGCTTGCGGGTCAGGAAGTCGTCGGCGGCGTAGCTCGGCATCGACATGAACTGTCCGCGCGGCGCCAGGCTTGCCGCTTCGCGGGTTTGGTCGTGCAGCGGGTCCTGCTCGTCGCACAGCGCCAGCGCTTCCTGAGTAACCAGCGGCATCCGCTCGCGCACGCGGTGCGAGAAGGCGGCGCGGTAAGCCTTGTGGTACGTGGTCAGAGCCTTGAGCACCTCCACCGTGGCCTTGTGCAGCAGTTCCGGCGCAACGATGCCCATGCCCCGCAAATGCTCGGCGTCGCGCTTGAACCAGGGGAAGAAGATGTTCTGGTCGCGCATGAACTGAAACGCCCATAGCAGATGCCGCCCTTCCAAGTCGGGGCGCACTTCCGGCGCGTAGTTGCGCAGCATGTCCTGGCGTTCCTCGCCTTCGAACAGCGCGATGCCGTCCAGCACGATCTTGGCGATCCGGTCCGGCGCCGCGATGCCCAGTTCGATGGCCGTATGCGCTCCCGTGTGGCTGCCGTAAGCGGAAGCGCGGGCGATATCGAGCTCATCCAGCAAGGCCAGCATGGCTGCCGCAAAGTCCTTGATGCGCGGCTGCTCCACTTCCAGCGGGTCGGAATCCCCGTTGCCCGGCGTATCCGGGCAAATCACGTAATACTCGCCGGCGATCGCGCCGCCCAGGGCGCGCATGCTCCATGAGGAGGTGGGCGAAGCATGCAGCATCAGCAGCGTGCCGCGCGGCGAGTCGGGGCGGTGATAGCGGTAATGAATGCGCCCGGTGGCGGTTTCGGCGAATGCGCGGCTCAGGCGTGGGATTGTGGACATGAGCATTCTCCTGCGTAGGAAAGTTCGTTCTGACCGCTGCATATATTAGTAGCGCTTCCTCGCCTTTTGATGAGGCCGAGAGGGTTGTCCCTCCTTTCGGCAGGGATGTATTCATGCGTCTCGCATAGGGAGGGGGCAAGACATGGGGCGAGGAAGCGCGACTCCTTGAAATTGCGGACTGCCAGGAACTGATATGGTGATTTTTTTGCCATCGTGGCCGGCGCTGGCGGGCTGCTATGGTAAATTCCCGCACCTTGCGGCGCGGCCCGAGGGCAAGGTTTCGCAAACGAAGAGAGGTACGCCATGGTTCTTATCAAGCGAATGCTGATCGGCATCGTTGCGCTGCTGGTCCTGTTTTTCGTGGTGGGCTTTCTGCTCCCGCGCGAGGCGCGGGTGGAGCGGTCGGTGGAAATCGACGCTTTGCCGCAGGATGTATTCGCCATGGTCAACGACTTTCAGCAGTTCAACCGCTGGCAGCCCTGGGCGCTGATCGATCCGTCCACGCGCTACGTTTTCGAGGGGCCGTCCACGGGCGCCGGTTCGCGCATGCTCTGGCGCAGCGACCATCCCCAGGTGGGCGACGGCATGCAGGAAATCGTGGAGAGCCTGCCCTATTCGAAGGTTCGGGCGCTGCTTGATTTCGGCACCGGAGGCATCGCATACGCCAATTACGTGATCGAGGCCCGCGAGGGCGGTTCGGTGCTCACCTGGACCCTGGAAACGGACATGGGCAGCAACCCCCTGGGACGTTACGTGGGTTTGATGATGGACGGCATGATCGGGCCGTCCTACGAGCAGGGGCTGGCCAACCTGAAGGCGATACTCGAAGGCGCGCCGCCGCCGCAGCCGCGCCAATGGCCTCAGCAAGCCCTTGAAAACGGCCAGGCCACTTGACATCAGGCCATCCGGCCGACTGCATGAATAACGCCGAGGTTTGCCAAGCATGACCCATCCATCCACCGCTTCCCTGCGCAATATCGTTCTCCTCGGTCATTCCGGCGCGGGCAAAACCATGCTGGCCGAGAACCTGCTGGCGGCCTCCGGCGCAATCCAGGCGCCCGGCAGCATTGAGCGCGGCGGCACCGTGTGCGACTACCGGCCGGAAGAGAAGCGCCTGCAGTACTCCGCGGACGTGTCGGTGTGCCATCTGCAGCACGACGGCGCCCACGTTAATCTCATCGACACGCCAGGCTCCGCCGATTTCGCGGGACGGGCGCTCGGCGTTGTTCAGGCAGCCGAGACCGCCATGATCGTAATCAACGCGGCTGCCGGCATCGAACTGATGACCCGGCGCGCGATGGAAGCGGCCGGACAGTTGCGCTTGGCGCGGTTCATCGTCATTACGCATATCGACAGCGAAACCGCCGACCTGTCCGGGCTTATGGAGCGAATCACCGAAACCTTCGGCCGCGAGTGCATTCCGCTGAACCTGCCTGCGGACCAGGCCGCCAGCGTTGCGGACTGCTACTTCGACCCCGAAGATCGTCCAACCGATTTTGGTTCCACCGCCGAAGCGCGCACCACCATCGTCGATCAGGTGGTGGAACTGGACGACGAGCTGATGGAGCTGTACCTGGAGCAGGGCGAGGACATGAATCCCGAGCAGTTGCACGGCGCCTTTGAACGCGCCCTGCGCCGCGGGCACCTGATTCCCGTGTGCTTCGTTTCCTCGGCCAGCGGCTCGGGCATCAAACAGCTGCTCAATATCATCAATCGCCTTGCGCCGTCGCCGCGCGAAGGCAATTTGCCGCAGTGCTTCGTGGAAGACGAGGCCGTTGCCCTCAAAGCCGACAAGGATGAGGATGCCGTCGCGCTGCTGTTCAAGATCAATGTCGATCCCTACGTGGGCAGGATGGGGCTGTTCCGCGTGTTCCAGGGGCAGGTAAACGCGGGCGATTCGCTGTATCTGGACGACCAGCGCAAGGCGATCAAGGCGGCGCACCTGTACGCGGTGCAGGGCGCGGCGGTGGAGGAAGTGCAGTCGGTGGGCCCCGGCGGCATCGCCGCGCTGTCGAAGATCAACGAGCTGTTCTACGGCGGCGTTCTGCACGCCAGCCACGCGCACGACCGTCTGAAGTTTCCGCCAGCCCCGCTTCCCGCGCCCATGCAGGGCGTGGTGCTTGAGCTAACGCAGCGGGGCGACGAGAAGAAACTTTCCGACGCGCTCGCCAAACTGACCGCCGAGGACCCCAGCCTGCGGCTGGAATTCGACTCGCAGGCCAATGAAACCGTGCTGCGCGGCATGGGTGAGCTGCACCTGCGGGTGGTGCTGGACCGCATGCGCGAGGAGTTCAATCTGGAGGTTCAAACGCGCCAGCCGCGCATTGCCTATCGCGAAACCGTTACCCGCAAGGCCGAGGGCCATCACCGGCACAAGAAACAAACCGGCGGCGCCGGCCAGTTCGGCGAAGTGTTCCTCAACATTGAGCCGCTGCCGCGCGGCGGCGGCTTCGAGTTCGTGGACAAGGTGGTGGGCGGCGTGATTCCGTCGCAGTTCATGCCCGCGGTGGAGAAAGGGGTGCGCCAGGTGCTGCAGGAAGGCGCTGTAGCCGGCTATCCGCTGCAAGACATACGGGTAACGGTGTATGACGGCAAGCACCACCCGGTGGACTCCAAGGAAGTGGCCTTCGTGTCGGCCGGCAAGAAGGCGTTCATCAATGCCATCACCAGGGCACGGCCGATTGTGCTTGAGCCGATCGCGAAGATCGAAGTAACCACGCCGGGCCAGTTCATGGGCGACATTGCCGGCCATCTGTCCAGTTCTCGCGGACGGATTAACGGCAACAATGCGCTGCCGGGCAATCAGGTGGTTATTTCAGCCGAGGCGCCGGTAGGCGAGCTGGGCGACTTCCAGACCCGTCTGAAATCGCTCACCGGCGGCGAGGGAGCCTACAGCATGGAATTCGATCACTACGCCACGGTTCCGCCGCCCATCCAGAAATCGCTCCAGGACGCCTTCAAGCCCAGCGAAGATTAGTCCGGCCGGGCTCAAAATACGACTCATCAAGCGCATAATCCATCAGCGAAGGAATGCTTGGCGCATAGTGCGCGCTGCCTGGCGGCTTCCAGATATAGCCTAAATCGCGAAGGCGCTCCACCGCGCCGGGGAGCCGGTCAGCAACCCTGAGCCTTCAGGCTGAACGCCAGCGTGGCGGAAACGGATCAGGCGCTCCGCGAGAGCGAAGCGGGCATGCGGCCGCCGGCCCTGCGAAGGTTAGAATCATCCGCCATGACCCCTGATCAACGCCGGAAGCTGCTGGATTACGCCTCGCGCGAGGACCGCAAGCCGGAGCCGGTGTTCGCGGGGCGAGAGGCATTTTTCGATGTCGTTGCCAAAAACGTTCGAAGCGCCAAAAGCCGCATCGCGGGCGACCCGGAAGGCCCTGGCGATTCCACCGGAACGACCGTTTGTCTCACCGGCCCCCCGGGCGCGGGCAAGTCGGCCTTCGTCCAAGCGCTGAAAAAGCGCAAGGACTTCGACGGCTTCACGGCGTGGGTGGTGGAAATTCCTCGGTCCGATTTGCATCATCCAGGCTGCGTGCTGGCGACGGTGGCCGGCGCCATCAAGGACTTCGAGTTCGATGAGAAGTTGCGCGGCCGGCTGACCGGCTTCGGGATCGGCTTGTCTGCCGCCGGAACCGGCGGGCGCATGTCCCTGTCGTGGAACCCGAAAGCGCCGCCGCCTTTCAGCAGCTTCCCTGTCGAGTTGTTCGCTGAAGGCGCGAAAAAGCTGCTGGCCCGCGGCGACGCTTTCATCCTGGTGATCGACGAGGCGCAAGGCATCGACCCGTCGCCGGGTTCAAAGGCCAACGGCCTGCTCGCCCATCTGCATCAGGGCGTTCCGCTGCCTATCGTGCCGGTTCTGGCCGGCCAGCCGAACACGCAGGAGCGCTTGAGGGAAACCATCTCAGGCTCCCGTTACGCCGATGGCAATGAGCCCTTTATGACAGGGCTGAAGGACGGAGAGGCCCGCGGTTATGTCCTGGCCATGCTCGACTGGCTGGAGATTGAAGGGATGCCGGCGCAGCGCGAGGCTTTGGCGCAATGGATCGCCGCGGAGTGCGGTGGCTGGCCGCACCACCTCTCCAACGCCATGAAGGCGGTGGCCGAGGGGCTGCTTGAGGCCAGTTCCATGCGCCTTAGGGCAATTGACGGCGAAGTGGTTGCAGCATCGCTGACCGCCCGGCGTTTGCGCTATTACCAAAGCCGCTTATCGAGCCAGGCCGAAATCGAAGCATGCGAAGGCGCGGTTCTGCAAGTCCTCGGACAGATGGACGGCGCCCGCGCGCCTCTGGAGCGCCGGCAACTCAATGCGGCGCTGCGCAAGGCGCTGAAAGCTCATTCGCCTGAAAGAGATGTTGCGGCGCTGGAGTTGCGCCATGCGTTGAGCATGAGCGGCCTGCTGGCTCGCAATGAGAAAACCGGCCAGGGCGGGAAAAAAACCGGGGAGATCGAATGGATCTGCCCCATCCCCAGCATCGCCCATTACATGGAAACCGGAAAACACCAGCCTGAGGCGCCTTTCCCTGAAATCGGATTAGAGAGTGAAGCCTTAATAGACGGGCGCTAGCAGGCGGTCGCCAGGCTGTATGCCCCAGCGCGCCGCGGCGCCGGCTTTTAGTTCAAGAACGCGGTTGACGGGTTCGCCGGAGGGGATGCTTTCCAGGCTCAAGGGACGGGTGCCTGCGGCAATCCGCGCTACGCTGCCGTCAGCGCGGATGAACAGCATGTCCAGCGACAGGTAGGTGTTCTTCATCCACATGCTGATGGGTTGTTCGCGGCGGTAGATGAACAGCATGCCGCGGGCATCGGGCAGGTCGCGCACACGCATGAGGCCGCGGCGCTGCTGCGCCGGAGTTTGCGCCAGCCACAAATCCAGAAGCACGCACGCGCCTCCGGATGTCTCCAGCACTCCGCGGGCGCGCGCCAGCGAACCCAGGTCCTGCGCGCCCGCCGTTTGCCATAACAGCAACAGCAGCGCTGCGCTTCCAGCTTTCATATTGCGCGAGAGCGTGCGAGGCATCCAGGAGTTCATGCGGCAAGTATGTACCCGCTACAATCGGGCGCCTATGCCGCAAATGTTGCGAACCTGAAACTCCATGCCGGCGGAACCCGCGCCGCAGCAAACACCGCCGCCGCCGCTGGCGGCCTTGCGCCGCCGCATGGAGCAAAAGGTGCTGGGTCAGGAAGAGTTTATTGAGCACATGCTGATCGCCCTTCTGGCTGGCGGCCACTTGCTGGTGGAGGGCGTGCCGGGGCTGGCCAAGACCCGCGCGGTGAAGGTTCTGGGCCATTGCCTGAACGCCAGCTTCCACCGCGTCCAGTTCACTCCCGATTTGCTGCCTTCGGACCTCACCGGCACCGAGGTGTTCCGTCCGCAAACAGGCGAATTCCAATTCCGCGCCGGGCCCCTGTTCCACAACCTGGTGCTGGCCGACGAGATCAACCGCGCCTCCGCCAAGGTGCAGTCAGCCCTGCTGGAGGCCATGGAGGAGAAGCAGGTGACCGTGGCGGACAGCAGCTGGCCACTGCCGGAGCCGTTTCTGGTGATGGCCACGCAAAATCCCATTGAGCAGGAGGGCGCCTACCCGCTGCCGGAGGCTCAACTGGACCGCTTCCTGATGAAAACCACGATCGGCTACCCCAGCGCCGAGCAGGAGCAGCGGATCGTTGCGCTTATCCGCCGTGAAGCGTCCGGGCGGGAACCGCAGGCTGCCGGGGAGCGGGAGCCCGGCTACGCGCTGGAGCAGGTGCTCAAGGACCGCGCCCAGGTTTTGGGGATTCATCTGGCCGAGCGGCTGGAGCGCTACATTGTTGAGCTGGCGCGCGCCACCCGCCGCCCCGAAGCCTGCGACGGCTCGCTTCGGGGCTTGGTCCGCTACGGCGCCAGTCCGCGCGCTTCGATCGCGCTGGACCGCTGCAGCAGGGCCCGCGCCTTCCTGCGCGGCAGGGATTTCGTCACGCCCGGCGACATCCAGGCGACAGCGCCGGCGGTGCTGCGCCATCGGATCATCCTCACCTATGAGGCCGAGGCCGAGGGGCGAAATTCCGAGGAAGTCGTCGATCGCCTGCTCGGCTGCGTGGCGGTGCCCTGAGCAACAGGGAATTGGCGCGATGCGAGCGGCCATGACGGCGCAAGCAGGGAGGACGGCTCATGCCTGACGCGGCGCTCATCAACACGGAGGAGGGCCGGGGACGCACCTGGACCGGCTTGCCGGAACTGCTGGCCTTGCGCCATGCCCGTTTCATCTGGCCTTTGCCTGTCGCCGGACACGCCCGCAGCGGTTCGGCCCGGCTGGCGCCCTTGCGCGCTCGCGGCATGGAGTTCGACGAGGTGCGCGCCTGGCAGCCGGGCGACGATCCCCGGCACATGCATTGGAAAGCCACAGCCCGAACCGGGCGACCCTACACCAAGCTCTACCAGGAGGAAAGCGAGCGGCCCTGCGTGCTGTGCGTCGATCTCACGCCTGGCATGCATTTCGCAACCGCAGGTTTGTTCAAGTCGGTTCTGGCGGCGCGGGTGGCGATGATGATCGCCTGGTCGGCGGTCGCGGCGGGCGATCGTGTCTCGGGGCTGGTGATGACTTCAGCAGGCATTTCTGCGAGCCCACCCCTGCCTGGCCGCCGGGGCGCTCAGCAATTGGCCGCCACGCTGGCGGCTGCCTTCCGCAATCGCGCGCCCGGCGAGGGTTCGTCCGGTTCCCGGCTGGCGCGGGCTGTGCCGCTGCTGCGGCATCACGCCCCTTCGGGCAGCCGGCTGGTGCTGATCAGCGATTTTCAGGGCGCGGACGACTTGGCCGCGGTTCGCCGCCTCGCTGCCCGCAGGCCGCTGCTGATTGCGCGCCTTTACGATCCGCTGGATCGCGACCTGCCGCCGCCGGGGCGCTATGCCGTGCAGGATCCGCTGGGCGAACTGGAGTTCGATAGCAGCAACGCGGCCGCGCGTCTGCGCTTCCGCCGCGCTTTCACAGAAACTACGCGGGCGCTTGCGGATATCGCCCGCTCCAGCGGCGGCGCCTTGCTGGAATTTCGCACCGACCAGGACCCTGCGCAGCATGTGCGCAGGGCGCCGCCGCGGGCCATACCGGGGACGGCGCGGAGCATGGCCCGGTGAATACTGCCGCGGTCAACGACCTTGCCGGTCTAACGGCGCAACTGCGCGACATCCACCTGCCGCCCGAGCCTTCTTGGTGGCCGCCGCAGCCCGGCTGGTGGCTGATTGCCCTGGCGGCGCTGGCGGCGGCTATGTGGCTGCTGCTGCGCCTGCCTGCCTGGAAGCGGGAGGCGCTGGCGCGGATGCAGGCGCTAAAGGCCGATTACGCTCGGCACGGCGATGCCTCCCGGCTGCTCGCGGAAGTTTCCATGCTGCTGCGCTCCTGCGCGCTGCGCCTGAAAGGCCGCCGCAAGACTGCCGGCCTGGTGGGCCTGGCCTGGCTGGACTGTTTGGCGGAACTGGGACGAGGCTCCGCGCCCGAGCCGTCCCGCGCGTTGATTGAAGGTCCCTATCAAGGGCAGGTCGATTTCAATGTTGAGGCTTTCTCGCGCAGCGTAACGGCGTGGATCCGCCGCGCGCGCCGGCCGCGGCGGCATCATTCCCGCCTGCGCCTGCCTTCCCGCAAACCACACGGAACCCGCTGATGCGAGGTGATCTGCTTAATTCCACGCTGGTTTTCGAATGGGCCTGGGTGTGGCTGCTATTGCCGTTGCCGCTACTTGCGCGGCGTTTCCTCGCGCCGCTCAAACGCAGCTCCGGCCCGGCGCTGCGGGTGCCGGACCGCGCCCGCTTCGCGCATGGCGGCGCTGCCGTTGGCGAAACGGTTCGCGGCTTTTCGCCCGACTGGCTTTTGGCGGGGCTGATGCACCTGTGCCTGTTGTGCGCCGCCGCCCGCCCCGTGTTGCTTGATGCAGGGATGGAGGCGCCGGTTACGGGCCGCGACCTGATGCTGGCGGTGGATTTGTCTGGAAGCATGGAGGTGCGCGACGCGCAACTTGCAGGCCAGCCGGCATCCCGCCTCGGCGCCATCAAGCGGGTGGCCGGTGAATTCATCGAGCGCCGCGCCGGCGACCGGGTGGGCCTGATTCTATTTGGGGGCCAAGCGTATCTTCAGGCGCCGCTTACTTTCGACCGGGCCACTGTGCGCGCGTTTCTCGATGAGTCTTCGGTGGGCCTGGCGGGGCGCCAAACCGCTTTGGGCGACGCCATTGCTCTGGCTGTCAAGCGCATGTTGCTGGAAGGGCCGGCCCCGGAACATCGCGTGCTGGTTTTGCTCACCGACGGCGCCGCTACAGCAGGCGAACTGAAGCCGCTGAAGGCGGCCGAGCTGGCGCGCGCCGCGGGTTTGAAGATCTACACGATCGGCATTGGCTCCACCCGCCTTTCGGCTCCTGGCCTTTCAGCGGAACTGGACGAGGAAACGCTGCTGCGGATCGCCGCGGCCACCGGCGGGCGGTATTTTCGCGCTGGCGGGCAGGGCGACCTGGAAGAAATCTACGCGGAACTGGATCGCCTGGAGCCCGCCCGCCTTGATGCGCCGGATCTTCCCGGCGCCCGTCCAGCCCACCTGCCGCCATTGTTGATGGCGCTGCTCCTGGGCATGGCGCTGGCCTGGAGGGCCCGCCAGCGGTGATGGAACTTGATCTTCACTGGCTGCGTCCGCTGTGGCTGCTAGCGCTGCCGCTGGCGGCGCTGCCCTTTGTTCGAGCGCGGCGCTCCATCGGGCCCTGGGCCAGGCTCGTGGACCCGCAGCTTGCGCCGTTCGTATTGCGCCAACGCAGCGCGCCCAACGGGCGGGCCTGGCGTGTTGCGGCTTGCGCGGGGCTGGCCGTGTGCCTCCTGGCTTTGGCGGGGCCGGCCTGGCGGCAAGAGCCTCAGCGCTTCAGTCCCAGCGCCGATACGCTGGTGGCGCTGCTCGACGTTTCGCGTTCGATGCTGGCTGGCGACCTCTCTCCCAGCCGCCTGAGCCTGGCGCGGCTGAAGGTAAAGGAAAGCCTGCGCCGCCGCTCGCAGGGCCGCGCGGGCCTGGTGGCCTTTTCCGGGCATGCCTTCACCGTAACGCCCATCACCACCGACACGGCCACCGTGCTGAATCTGCTGGATGTGCTTGCGCCGGACATCATGCCCACTCGCGGCAGCAACGTGGCTGCGGCCATCGCCCGCGGCCAGCGGTTGCTGGAACAGGCCGAGGCGCGCCAGGGGCGCCTGCTGCTGCTTACCGATTCGGCAGGCGGGCAGCGTGCCGCCGAAGCGGCCCGCAAGCTGCGAGCCGCTGGGCACACGCTGCTGGTTTTGGGCGCAGCCACCCCGGACGGCGCGCCGGTGCCCGACATGCAGGGCGGCTTCCTGCGCGCCAGGGATTCCGGGCTGGTTCTCAGCCGGCTTGATGAGCGCGCCTTGCGCCGTCTCGCCCGCGAGGGCGGCGGCGCCTACCGGCGAATCAGCGTGAACAACGCCGATTTGGACGAACTGCTGGGGCATGGCCGGCCGGCCCGGGCTGAAGCCTCGCCGGCCGCTGCGCAGGCGCAACGCTGGCGCGACGAAGGGCCGCTGCTGCTGCTTTTGCTTGCGCCGCTGGGGGCGCTGGCGTTTCGCCGCGGGTGGGTGTTGGTTGCGCTGGCGGCGCCGCTGGCGGCCTTTGCCTCTGACGGCTGGTTCGCCAGCGCGGACCGGCAGGGCCTGCGCGCTTTCTCGCAGGGAGATTTCCGGCGCGCGGAGGCATTGTTCGAGGACCCGGCATGGAAAGCCGCCGCCTTGTATCGACGAGGGCGGTTTCAAGCCGCTGCGCAGCTTCTGGAGTTATCTCCCGCGCCGGCAGATCGCTATAACCGCGCCACCGCGCTGGCCCGGGCCGGCAAGCTGCGGGCCGCGATTGAACTCTATGAGGCACTGTTGCTGGAGCACCCCGGTCACGCCGATGCGCGTCACAATTTGGCGGTTCTGAAACAGGCGCGTCCCGATGCCGCGCGCGCTGCGCCCCGCCCGGAGCTGCCGCCGCCCGATGCCGCCGCCGATCCGCTTCAGCGGAACGCTGGCCAAGTGGCTGCGCCGCTTGCGGATCGCGAAGCCGTCCTGGAAACGCCTATGCTGCCTGAGCAGGTCCAGCGCTGGCTGCAGCAAGTTCCCGATCGCCCGGGCGACCTCCTGCGGCGCAAGTTTCAGCGCCAGTACCGCGCCTTGGGCGTGGACCAGGACGGCAAGGCGCTGTGGCCAGGCGAGCCGGACGAGCCGTGGTAGGCCAACGCTGCTGTTTCGCCGGTTTGGCGCTGGCCGCGCTGCCCTGGCTTGGGGCGGCGGCGCAAGCGCCCGCTGCCGACCCCCCTTTCGTGGTGCGCACGGAGTTGAGCGAGCGCCGTCCCTGGGAACGCGCGCAGGTGCTCTACACGGTGCGCGTTTACCGGCCTGCCGGGGCGGGCCGCGCCGACCGCATCCGCAGTCTGGATGAGCCGGAGCTGCTTAGCGGAGAGGCTTTGGTCCAGCGGCTGGGAAACGATCGCGAGTACACGGCCCGGTCGAGGGATTCCAACGCCCTGGTGTTGGAACGGCGCTATGCCATATTTCCCCAGTCGCCCGGCGAGTTGCTGCTGATGCCGGCAAGCCTGCAATGGATTGGCGGCGAGTTTGGTTTCCGCACCCGCGCATTCGTTGCCGATGCCGAGCCGCAGCGGTTGGAAGCGCGGGCCGTGCCTTCGCCTCCGGCAGGTCGATGGCTGGCTGCGCGGGACGTTCGGATATGGGACGAATTTGAGCGCGCCCCGGAGGAGCTGACGGCCGGCGAGCCCCTGATTCGCCTGCTGGGGGTGCGGGTTGAAGGCCAGCCCGCCCGGCAGATTCCTGAGCTTGATCCCGGGGACGGACCCAATTTTCGTCACTTTATCGAGCGGGCGGAATTCGAGGACCAGGTTACCCGGGGCGGGCTGGTGGGCGTTCGGCGTCAGCGCGCCGCCTTGCTCGCCCTGAGCGGCGGCGACGTGGCGCTGCCGCCCATTCGGATCAACTGGTGGAACACATCGCGGGAGCGCTGGGAAACGGCCGAGTTGCCTCAGCGTCTTCTTCAGGCGCAGGGGCCGGCTGCGCCTGTCCTGGAGGAACCCGCTCAAGCGCGCTCCGAGGGCGGCGCGGCAAATGAATGGCTGGCGGGAATCTTCGCCGCTGGCTGGCTTCTGACCGCAGTGGCCTGGTGGGCATCGCATCGAATCCTGAGTCAGCGCCGCCGCCGCGTAGAACTGGGAAGGCGCCTGGCGCGCGAATCCGCCGTTTCGGCAGCGGGTCCTGCGAAGCCTCTGGTCGCGTTAGCCGCCGCATGCAAGCGGGCCGATGCGCAAGGCGCTGAAAAAGCCCTGCTGGCCTGGTCGCGTATCTGCTTCAGCGATCGTCCGCCCCGCAGCCTCAACGAGCTCGCCAAACGCTGCGGCCAGCCGCTGGCGGACCATTGCCGGCGCCTTTCCGCCGCCCTCTACGCCCCTCAACCCCAACACTGGGACGCCGCGGCCCTGCTCAAGGCCGCGCGCAAAACGCGCGCCGCCACCTCCATCCCCCGCTACCCTGCTAGCGCGTTGCCGCCGTTGTGGCCGCAAAAACCCGGACAATAGCGGCAGGGACTGGCGCCGGGGGCTGCTAAACTTGGCGCGGAATTCCTATTCGTTATTTAATGCTGTGAGCCAATTCAGCCTTATTCCTCCTCCGGTGCGAGTCCGTATTGAAGATCGTGATGAAACTTCCACGCAAGGACGCTGCCTTACCGCTGGTTTCACCTCCAGCCCTTTGGGACGGCTGATGCTGGCGCAGGTGGACAGTGCGCTGTGCCGCATTGGCTACGCGGACCGTTCGCAAGACTGGATGTGGAAGCGGCTTGCGCGCCGCTGGCGCGGCGCGGAGTTGCGCCGCGACGACAACTGGGCGCAGGAGGAAGCGGAGGCGCTGTTTTCCCCCGGCGCGGCAGTGGTCGAAGTGCTTTTGCGAGGCACAGCCTTTCAGTTGGATGTCTGGCAGGCCCTGCTGGATGTTCCGGCGGGCGCTACGGAGTCGTACGGAGAGTTGGCTCGGCGCGTGCGCCGGCCGGGCGCCTCGCGGGCCGTGGGCGGCGCTATGAACGCCAACCCGGTTGCCTGGCTGCTGCCCTGCCACCGCATCGTGGCTAGCGACGGCGGGCTGCGCGGATACGGCGGCGGCCTCAAGCGCAAGCAACTTTTGCTGTCCGCCGAAATGGAGCCGAGGGCTGGCGGCGCTCGGTTGGCGGCGTGAAGCATCCGCATCGCAACAGCCCGGCGCTTACCGCCCTGGGCGCCATCCCCGTGGTCAGCGGCGCCAAATATCGCACCGCGCAGGGATTCAGCGCCATCCGCGACGGCCAGAAGCGCCGCCGCGCTCCGCTTGTTGACCGGGCGGGGCGCAAACCGCCGTGGCTGCGGGCGAAAATGCCCTCCGGCGAGCGTTATGCCGGGCTGAAGCGCCTCATGCGCACTCATCGTTTGGCTACGGTGTGCGAGGAATCGCACTGCCCCAATATTGGCGAATGCTGGAACGCGGGCACCGCAACATTGATGCTGATGGGCGGCGTATGCACCCGGGCCTGCCGGTTTTGCGCGGTCGATACCGGCAATCCCGCCGGTTGGCTGGACCCTGAGGAACCGCGCAACGCCGCCGAAACAGTGCGCCTGATGGGCTTGGGCTATGTGGTGCTCACGTCGGTCGATCGCGACGACCTGCCCGACGGCGGCGCTTCGCATTTTTCAAGCTGCGTGCGCGCTATCCGCCGCGCGAGTCCAACGACGGCCGTTGAAGTGCTCACGCCGGATTTCCGCGGCAGCGAAGCAGCCGTGCATGCCGTCTTGGCATCGGGGCCGGCCGTGTTCGCCCACAATATCGAGACCGTCCGAAGACTCACCCCGCGGGTGCGCGACCCCCGCGCCGGCTATGACCAGTCCCTTCGAGCGCTTGAGGCCGCCTCCCGCCACGCCCGGGGCATCCTCACCAAATCCAGCATCATGCTGGGCTTGGGAGAGCGTCATGAGGAAGTGCGCCAGGCCATGCGCGACCTGCGCGCGCGCGGCGTGTCCCTGCTTACGCTGGGGCAGTACCTGCGCCCCACGCCCCATCATTTGCCGGTGGAGCGCTTCATTCCCCCCGAGGAATTCGCCGAGTGGCGCGGGGAGGGTCTGGCAGCCGGCTTTACGGAGGTGGTGGCGGGCCCCATGGTCCGTTCCAGCTATCGCGCCGAGCGGGCCCTGGCAGGCAACAACGCAGGCGTGGCCCTGAATGTTGTCAACGCCGCGGGCAAAGGCGCCGCCGAGCCCGCTTTCTCCTGTTCATAACAAGGAGGCAGGAATGAAGAAACTGGTCATTGTCGCGCTGGCTGTCGCCGCCGCGGCCTGCGTAAGCGAATCCACGATGCGGGTGGAGGCCAACCAGCAATTCCAGCAGATGCGCCGGCAGCTGCCGATTTCCACCGACCCGGCGCAGCGCGCCTACATCTTTTGCGTGGCGCAGTCGGTGTTGCGCGTGGTGGAGGAACCCTACGCCAGCCGCGCCTGGGAAATCGAGGTGTTCGACATGCCCGACGCCAACGCTTTCGCCATGCCGGGCGGCAAGATCGGCATCTTTTCCGGCCTTCTGGATGTGGCTCAGGACCAGCACCAGCTCGCCGCCGTGATCGGCCACGAAATCGCGCATGTGACGCGCGAGCACCAGGTGGCGCAGGCGAACCGCGGCATGATGACTCAGGGCGCGGCCGCCGTGCTCGGGGCGAGCGTAGGCATGCAGCAGGAAGCGCAGGCCCTGGCGCAGGTTGGCCTCACCCTCCCGTTCAGCCGCCAGCATGAGCGCGAGGCCGACGAAGTGGGGCTGATCTACATGGCGGAGGCGGGCTTCGACCCGCGCGCCAGCATTACGCTATGGAAGAACATGGAAGAAAAGTCCACAGGCCCCCGCCCGCCGCAGTTCCTGTCCACGCATCCCGCGCCGGAAGACCGCATGGGCAAACTGATCGCGGGCATGAGCGGCGCGCTCGACCGCTACAACGCGGCCCTGGCCCGGGGCGTTCGGCCGGTTTGCGAGTGAGCGGCTCGTCGAATGCCGGTACTTAACAAGGATGCGCGCTAACCAGCAGGAGCTCTTCGAAGGGCAACGGATGCCCCGGCAGCCCATCGCTTCGCGTCCGGCGCGGCGAAACGGCTCAATCAACAATCTCCTGCCCGTGGACCGTCCGGCGCATGACTGGTACCGGTTTGTCCTGTCTTTCCCGCCGCATCTGGTTCGCGACTACGCCGGCCAATTTGAACTGAACTCCGGTTCGCTTCTCCTGGATCCGTTTTGCGGCACGGGCACCACCATTGTGGAGGGCAAGAAACTCGGAATACCAGCAGTGGGCATCGAAGCCGTTCCTCTGCCCTTGCTCGCATCACAGACCAAAGTGGACTGGAGCCCGAGCCCGGCTCGTCTCAAGGCTCATGCGCAAAGTGTGGCGGAGCGCGTCCTGGCCACTCTTGAACTCGAAGGCATCAGTGATGATCCTGACGAAAACCAGGATGCCGGGAGTGCGGCAAACCTTCGTTCGTTGCCGGAGAAGACCGCGAAACTGCTATTGAAAGGATCGATCAGCCCGCTTCCGCTTCACAAGGTTCTCGCGCTGATTGAAGTTCTGGATGAAGAGAAGGAGTCCCCCTGCTATCGCCATGAGTTGCTTGCGCTGGCCAAGCTCTTGCCTTCGGAAATTGGAAATCTGCGGTTCGGGCCGGAGGTGGGCGTTGGAGTCATCAAGCAGGACGCTGCGGTAGTCCGCTCATGGCTGAGCCAGGTGTGTCGAATGGCGAACGATTTAAGCGCTTTGCGCTCAATGAGAGAAACGCCGGCGAAGGCGCTTGCCGGCGACGCGCGCGACATTGGCGGGATATTGGCCCCGCATAGCGTTGATGCGGTGATTTGCTCTCCTCCCTACCCGAACGAGAAGGACTACCTGCGTATTGTTCGACTTGAGTCCGTCCTGCTGGGCCTCATCCACGACCCGCTTCATCTTCGCGCTCTGAAGAAACGCTTGGTGCGCTCCAATACCCGGGGAGTCTATAAGGGCGACGAAGACGATAATTGGATCCGTTCAAACCGGAACATCGCCAGGGTCGCAGAGGAGATTGAGTCCCGAAGGATCGCTCTCGGCAAGGAATCCGGGTTCGAGAGGACCTATCACCGGGTCGCCAGACTCTATTTCGGCGGCATGGCGCGGCATTTTCAGAGCCTTTCCAAAGTCCTTAAACCAGGCGCGCGCCTTGCCTACGTGGTGGGCGATCAGGCATCCTATTTGCGGGTGATGATCCGCACGGCCAGGTTGCTGGCGGAGGTGGCGGTGTCGCAAGGGTATGAATTGGAAGGAATCAAACTGTTCCGCACCCGCCATGCAACGGCTACCGGCGAGCAGTTGCGCGAAGAAGTTCTGCTTTTGCGCTGGCCGGGATAACCACAAGGCTGTGGGTTTATTTTCCGCCTGATTCTGGTAGGCTTACCGCTAACGCGCCGAAAATGCGCGGGATTTGATTTTCGTTAAGAACACTCAGGGGGAAAACCATGGTGCGTTTGAACTTGGTCCTATTGTCCGCAGCCTTGGCGCTGGCCGCTTGTGGCGGCGGTGCGCCGTCGGGAGACGAAGGCGCCGCGGCAGATGATTCCGCCGCTTCTGCCGAAAGCATGCCTGCTGAGGAAGAGGCCCCTGCCGAGGTTGCGCCCGCTATGGAGATGGAGGCGGCTGACGAGATGGAAGCTGCCGATGATGCCGAAGCCACCGATGATGCCGATGCTGCCGCTGACGAAGGCGGCGATTCCGGCGATGGAGGCGATGAAGCCGCAGCCGGCTAGCTGAGCCGGGTTGAAGCATGGACGGTTTGCGGCGTCCATGCTTTTCTTCCAGGGGGTGGCCATTTATCGGGGTTGACCTCCATGCGCTTGGTGCGCCGCGGCGTGTTGCAAGCGGTTGATGAAACCGGGAGTCGAGCGATGAACCCATCCGTGCTGGCCGCTGTGGCGGTCGTTTTTTCTCTTAATTTCCTTGCGCCAGCTGCCGGCGCCGATGACGATGCGGGTTGGGATGACGCAATGGCGACCGTCCTGGCGGGCGAGCATCGTGGCGAAAGCCGCAGCGGCGCGCCCAATTCCGACCGCGACGGCGCCCGGAATCCCGCCGAGACCCTCAGGTTTTTCGGCTTGCAGCCGGATTCCCGGGTGGTGGAGGTCTGGCCCTCGGGTGGCTGGTACACGGAGGTTATTGCGCCTTTCGTGGCCGCGCAGGGCCAGTTCTATGGCGCCCATATTCCTGCCGACCACGAGAACGAGCGCTTCCGCCGCGGCGTGGAGAGGTACAAGGCCAGGCTGGCGGCTAGCCCCGAGGTGTACGGAAACGCGCAGGTTACGGTAATGTTTCCGGGCAAGATGGCGCTGGCCCCGGAGCCCGTGGACCTGGTGCTGAGTTTCCGCAACGTGCACAACTGGATGGCGTTTGGATTTGTCGATGAGGCGTTTCAGGCCTTTTACGACGTTCTCAAGCCCGGCGGGATTCTGGGAATTGTGGAGCATCGCGGCGACCCGGAAAAAGAGCAGGACCCCAAGGCCGAGTCGGGATATGTGACCGAGGCCCACACCATTGCCCTGGCGGAGAAGGCCGGGTTCGTTCTGGACGCGAAGTCCGAGATCAACGCCAATCCCAGGGACGCGCGCGACCACCCCGCGGGCGTGTGGACCCTGCCGCCCACCTTGCGGCTGGGGGATGAGGACCGGGCCAGGTATCTGGCCATTGGCGAGAGCGACCGCTATACGTTGCGCTTCCGCAAACCCTAAGCCTGATAATCCCGCCGCCCGGCCGCGGCGCGGCAATCGCTGCGCCGCGCCGCTACAATAGCGCCCCCATGATTCGTGCCGACTCGCTGAGCAAACACTACGGCGCCATCAAAGCGGTTGACGGCATCTCTTTCGGCATAGAGCCGGGGGAGGTTGTGGGCTTGCTCGGCCCCAACGGGGCAGGCAAAACCACTACCATGCGCATGTGCGCCGGCTATCTGGCGCCTACCTCCGGCAGCGTGAAAGTGCATGGCTTTGACCTTGCAACGCACACTCTGGCCGCCCGCAAAACCTTCGGCTACCTGCCGGAAGGCGCCCCGCTGTGGGGCGAGATGACTCCGCGGGCCTTTCTGGACTTTATCGCCGACATCCGCGGGCTTCGCGGCGCGGCGCGCGCGGCCCGCATCGGGGAGGTGGCCGAACTGCTGCAACTGCATTCGGTTTTCGACCAGCGCATCGAGACCCTGTCGAAAGGTTTCCGCCGCCGGGTGGGACTGGCGCAGGCCATCCTGCACGACCCGCAGGCGCTGCTGCTGGACGAGCCCACCGACGGCCTGGACCCCAACCAGAAGCACGAGGTGCGGGAACTGATTCGCGGCATGTCCGGCGACAAGATCGTGGTGATTTCCACCCACATTCTGGAGGAGGTGGAAGCCGTGTGCAGCCGCGCCATCATCATTGCCGCCGGCCGCATAGTGGCCGACGACACGCCGGCTGCGCTGGCCGCGCGCTCGCCGTCCGGGCGGCTGGATCATGTGTTCCGCAGCGTCACCACGGGGCAGGAGCGCGGCGCTGTGGGCGAGGAGCGGTGATGCGGCACGTGTGGATCATCGCGCGCCGCGAATTGCGCGCCTATTTCGCAACGCCTGTGGCCTACGTGTTTATCGTGATATTCGTGGCGCTCAGCGGAGTATTCACTTTTTATCTGGGCAATTTCTTCGAGCGTGAACAGGCGGACCTCACGCCGTTTTTCGGCTTTCATCCCTGGCTGCACCTGGTGCTGGCGCCGGCGGTTTCGATGCGCCTGTGGGCTGAAGAGCGCCAGTCGGGAAGCGTGGAGCTGTTGATGTGCCTGCCCATCGCCGCCTGGCAGGCGGTGCTGGGCAAGTTCCTGGCCGCCTGGTGCTTCATTGCCGCCGCCCTTGCGCTGACCTTTCCCACCTGGATTACCGTCAACTACCTGGGCGATCCAGACAATGGCGTAATCCTTGCCGCGTACTGCGGCAGCCTGCTGATGGCAGGCGCCTACCTGGCCATTGGCGCCTGCATTTCCGCCGCCTGCCGCAGCCAGGTGGTGGCCTTCGTGACCACCATGGTGGTGTGCTTCGCTTTTCTGCTCGCCGGATTCCCTCTGGTGCTCGACGCTTTCGCCGGCTGGGCGCCGCAAACACTGGTGGACATCGTTGGCTCGCTGGGATTTCTTACCCATTTCAACGCCATCAGCAAGGGTGTGCTGGATGCGCGCGATGTGCTGTACTTCCTGCTGGTGATTGCCGCCTTCCTCTACGCCAACGCCATCGTCCTCGACCTGGGCCGGGGCAACTAGCGTGCATTCGGGAGCAAACTCGCGCTACGGGCGGCTGGGCCTGGGCGCGCTGGCGCTGGTGTTCCTGGCGGCGGTGGGGCTGGTTAATCTCACGTTCCGCGGCGCCCGCCTCGACCTTACCGAAGCGGGCCTCTACACGCTCTCGGACGGCGCCCGGCAGGTTCTGGAAGCGATTCCCGAGCCCATCCAGATCTATTTCTTCGTGTCCCGGTCCGGCTTGGCCGACAGTCCGGGCTTGCGTTCCTGGGCCGACCGCGTGGAAGACATGCTGATCGAGTTTGAGGCCAGCGCCAACGGCCGGCTTGAAGTCAGTGTGATCGAGCCGGCGCCGTTTTCGGAGGAAGAGGACCGCGCCGCCGCCTTCGGGCTTCAGGGAGTGCGCCTGCAGATCAGCGACGAGCCGCTGTATTTTGGAGTGGCGGGGTCCAATGCGATCGGCGACGAGGAGTTCATCCCTTTCATGGACCCCCAGCGCGAGCAGTTCCTGGAGTACGACTTGGCGAAGCTCGTGTACACGCTATCGCGCGCCCGCGAGCCGGTGGTGGGCCTGATCAGCGGCCTGCCCCTTACGGGCGGCTTTGATCCGGCCACCACCAGCATGACGGAACCCTGGATCATCACTTCGCAGATCAGCGAGCTTTTCGATCTCAGGAACCTTGACGGCATCGACGACCCGTTCGCCGAAGATGTGGATGTGCTGCTGCTCGCGCATCCCAAGGAATCCACACCCGCGCAGCTTTACGGCTTGGAGCAGTTCCTGTTCCGGGGTGGCCGGGCGCTGATTTTCATCGACCCGCTGGCCGAGACCGACCCCGCCAGCCCTTCGGCCGGCGCGCTGGCGGGAATGCCCGCCGACCGCTCCTCAAACCTTGAGCCGCTGCTTTCGCATTGGGGCGTGGAGATGCCCGCCGGTCCGGTGGTGGGCGATGCCCGCTATGCTCTGCGCGTGAGCGAGGCTGACGGGACTCTTGCCCGCCATCCGGCGTATATTGGCGTGGATATTCAACCGGCCGCCTCTGGCGAAGTGGTGACTGCCGAACTGGATGTGCTCAACTTTGCCTTCGCCGGCTACCTCAGGCCGCTGGAAGATGCCGCCCTGGAAATTTCGCCGCTGGTGCGCAGCAGCGCCGATGCGGGATTCCTCGACCCCAACATGCTGGCGTTCACACCCGACATCAATAGCCTGTGGTCCGGCTTCAGCCCGGGCGACGGCCCGCTTGTTCTGGCGGCCCGGCTCAGCGGCACCGTGGCCAGCGCTTTTCCGGACGGCCCCCCTGCGGAGCCAGTTTCGGATGACGGGAACGCAGACGAGGATTCAGCCAATCCGCTGGCGGCGGCCGAAGCTCCGGGCGAGCCGGACGAATCGCCGCCAGCGCGGCATCTGGCCGAAGGAGAAGTGCAGGTGATCGTGGTGGCGGACACCGACCTGCTGTCCGACCGCATGTGGGCGCAAGCGCAAAGCCTGTTTGGCCAGCAGCTCATTTCCGCCTTCGCAAGCAATGGCGACTTTGTGATTAACGCGCTGGATCAGTTGGCCGGCAGCACCGGTCTGCTGACCTTGCGCGGGCGGGCCGCGTTCTCCCGGCCGTTCACGCGGGTGGACGAGTTGCGCGTGGAAGCCGAGGCGCAGTTCCGCCGAACCGAGGACCAGCTTCAGCAGGAGTTGGCCAACACCGAGAGTCGGCTCGCCGAACTGCAGCAGTCCCGCGACGATGTGTACGCGCTCAGCCTCACGCCGGAGCAAGAGGCGGAACTGGAGAAGTTCACCGAGGAACGCTTGCGCATCCGCAAGGAACTGCGCGAGGTTCGCCGCAACCTGGATGCCAGCATACAGCGCCTGGGCGCGGCGCTGAAGATCATCAACATTGGTTTGATCCCGCTGCTGATCGGCCTGGGCGGGCTGGCCGTGGCGCTGATGCGCCGCCGCGGCCGCCGCCGCCAATCATGAACCGCCGCACCCTCATCGTCATGGCCGGCCTGGGCGTTGCGCTCACGGCCATTCTGATCCTGACCCGTGTCGATTTCGACCGCGGGCAAGGCTTGGGCGGGCTGCATGCCCCCGGTCTGGCCGGGCGCCTCGCGGATATGGAATCACTCAAGGTGGTTCACGCTGAAAACACAGTCCTGGCCACTATTGAGCGCGGCGAACAGGGCTGGGCGGTGGCCGAGAAAGGCGGGCACCCGGC
The DNA here is from genome assembly GCA_007571315.1 of Gammaproteobacteria bacterium. Lineage (GTDB taxonomy): Bacteria > Pseudomonadota > Gammaproteobacteria > Steroidobacterales > Foliamicaceae > Foliamicus. The sequence continues at coordinate 3,588 of RKRP01000169.1, read as the reverse complement.
CAATTTTGAGCGCTTGCGCAGCGTGCTGACGGCGCTTGCGCAAGCCCGCCGCGTGGAGAAGAAGACGGCGCTGCCCGAGTTCTATTCCCGGCTGGGCGTGGATGATCCCGTTAGCCCCGACGCAACCGGCTACCTGCTGGAACTGGACTACGGCGGCCGGCATCCCGCCGACAGGTTCATTATTGGCCAGCGGGCCGGCGCGGGCATGGCCTATATCCGCACCGCCGGCGAAGCGCAAAGCTGGATGGTGAGTGCCGATTTCGACCTCTCGGACCGCGCCCGTGACTGGCTGGACCGCGAGGTTGTCGATCTCGCTTCCAGTGAAGTGCGGCGCGTGGTGCTTCAGCGCGCCGCCGCCGATGTTCTGGAGATTGCCAGGAAGGATGCAGGCGACATCAATTTCACGCCGGTTGGGATACCCCAGGGCCGCGAATTGAGCTACGGCAGCGTGGCCAACAGCATCGCCGCCGCGCTGGCCAACGTTGAGGCCAACGATGCGCGCCCCGCCGCGGAGGTGGACGGACTGCCTCGCGCCGTGCAGGCCCGTTACGAAACCTTCGATGGCTTGCAGCTGAGCCTGGATGTTCGCGAGGAGGCCGCCATTGCGGCGGAGGAAGGAACCGGCGGCGGGGAGGATGATCCCCGCTACTGGGTAATGTTCTCGGCCGCGGCGCTTGAGCCGCTGGAGGCGGAAGCGCCGGCGGTAAACGAAGACAGCGACCCCGGCGAGGCTGCCAGTTCCGAAGAGGACGGCGATTCTGAAGAGCAAGCCGGCTCTGAAGAGGATGACCCCAGCGTGGCCGAGCGCGCCGCGCAACTTGATGCGAAACTGGGCGGATGGGCGTACGAGTTGCCCCGCTACAAGAGCGATCAGTGGTTCAAGAAAATGGACGATCTGCTCAAGGAGGAATAAAACCCTCCCCGGCGAATCCGGCGAGGGTTTCAGCGAGACTGCGTGCGAATCTGATCGAATGGGATCCTTGACAGAAATCGTGTACGGACTGTCCATCTGGATCGTTCCTCTGCTGCTCGCCATAACGCTGCACGAGGCCGCGCACGGTTACGCGGCGCTCAGGCTGGGCGATGACACCGCGCAGCGGCTGGGACGTATTTCCATCAACCCCTTGCGCCATATCGATCCCATCGGCACGGTGGCGATGCCCCTTCTTCTTCTTCTGCTGTCCAGCGGCAATTTCATGTTCGGCTACGCAAAGCCGGTGCCGGTGGCCTTCCACCGCCTGCGCAATCCGCGCATGGACATGGTCAAGGTGGCTGCGGCAGGCCCCTTGTGCAATCTGCTGCAAGCCTGGCTGGCCGCGCTGCTTTTGCATGCCCTCAACCTGCCTCTTTCCGGCCCTCTTTCTGGTCTGGAATTGTGGTTCGCGAGGATGCTCAACATGGCGGTCTATTTCAATTTGCTGCTGGCCGTTTTCAACATGTTGCCCCTGCCGCCACTGGACGGCGGCCGCGTAGCCGTTGGGCTGCTGCCCGACTCGCTGGCCCGGCCCCTGGCCCGTCTGGAGCGGCATGGCTTCGCCGTGCTGCTGGGCCTGTTCTTCGTTCTGCCCTGGCTGGGCGCCCAGCTAGGCCGCAACTGGAGCATTTTCGAGGCCCTCATCCTCCCCGTCACCTTCCGTCTCCGCGAACTCGTCCTCCTGCTCTCCGGCCACTTCTGAGCGCCGGCGCCCGTCCAAACCCTGCGCTTCAATGCGCGCAAGACGCTCTTCATACCGGGACCGCACCGTACGCAACGGCCCGTAACCTATCCTGGACAACATGGATACTGTCTCGTTGGACCAGAGGCATAAGTTCACAGGAGGGATTACTTCCATTATGATTTGCTCATAAACATGACGGTCGGCCAGATTCAACTTTCCCTTGATGCCGGCAATGTGCCCAGCAAGGACGCAGGGGCGGCTTGCGAACCTGTGGGGCAGCGCAGGCAGGACTTGTCCGTCCGCACTGAATTGGTCTGCGAAGACAACTTGTCTTTTATGCGGCGATTGTCGGATGAGCAGTTCAAGCTGATCGTTACTTCACCCCCCTACAATCTGGGTAAGCCCTACGAGGGCAAGTCGCCTCTTGATGTGTATCTCGCTACACAGAAAAAGGTTATTGAGGAATGCGTGCGCCTGCTGGACCGTCGAGGTTCCCTGTGCTGGCAAGTGGGCAATTACGTCGAAAAAGGGGAAATTGTTCCGCTCGATTCCGTTCTCTACCCCATTTTTCGCTCTCTTGGCCTCAAACTGCGTAACCGCATCGTCTGGCATTTCGGCCACGGGCTGCATTGTTCAAAGCGATTGTCCGGGCGCTACGAGACAATCAATTGGTGGACGAAGAGCGATGCCTACACGTGGAATCTGGACCCGATTCGCGTTCCGGCCAAATATCCGGGCAAGCGTCATTTCAAAGGTCCGAATCGAGGTAAGTTGTCCGGCAATCCCAAGGGCAAGAATCCAAGCGATGTCTGGATATTCCCCAATGTAAAGAGCAATCACCCGGAAAAGACGGAGCATCCCTGCCAGTTTCCCGTTGAGTTGGTGGAGCGATTGGTGTTGTCCATGACCGACAAGTTCGATGAAGTGCTTGATCCGAATATGGGTGTCGGAGCCACGCTCATAGCGGCCCGAATGCATAAACGGCATGCCTATGGCTGCGATATTGTCCCTGAGTATGTTGAAATTGCGCGTGAGCGGCTTGCGGCCCTTCGAGCGGGCACTCTCAAGACTCGTCCCATGGGCAAGCCGGTCTATGATCCCGCGCTTCCCAACGGTGGGCACTGATGCGCATGGGAGGCCGCTATTCTCACCTGAACGGCGAGGAATATCTGCTCGTTCACCAGCAGCAATTGTGGGAAGAAGTGCAAGGCGTTATCGCAGAGGTTGATGCGTTTTCCTGCAAGACCAAAATCTCGCGGGAAAAAACCATGATGGGCAAGCGGCTGTATTCACCCGAGGCCATGAATGAGGCGTTCAAGCGGGGCTTCAAGAGCCTGGGCTGGGAACAACGCAGAAATACCTTCTGGGTGACCGATGACGAGAGACTGCTCCGCGGAATTTATGGGCTTTCTGAACAGGAGCAGAAGGCCGCTATCGAAGCCGCAGGCCATACGCCGATCATGTCCTATAACCAGACGGATTTCGTCAAGGATCGGGTTGCGGTGGAGGTGCAATTCGGCAAGTATGCATTTGTCGCTCATGATCTCTTTGTGAAACATCTCAGCTTTTATGTGTCCGACATCATCGACGTTGGAATTGAGATTTTGCCGATGAAGGATCTGGAGAAGGAAATGTCCAGCGGAGTGCCCTACTATGAGCGAGACTTGCTCAACGTTATTCGGCAGGGGCGTGGCGTACCGGCGGTTCCACTCGTTCTGATTGGAGTATTGCCTTAGGGCCTTGAGGTTCTTGCCGACCGAACCGGGGCGGCGCGCGGCGTGCGAATCGACCCTGTGCGGGGTTGCGCTACAATCGAATACCCGCCCTTCGTTTGAGGAGGCAGGCAATGTATATCAACTTTTGGTACGCCGCGGAGCGGTCCGAGAAACTCAAGGCCGATGCCCCCATGCGGGTGCGCATGCTCAGTCAC
>RKRP01000204.1 GCA_007571315.1 Gammaproteobacteria bacterium | reverse complement strand
TCGCCGCGCGCCGCTGATTGGAAATTCTACCGCCGAAGTCCGCAGTTCGACGACTTATCCTCTCATGCCACGCGAATTGTGTAATGGAATACTTCTTCTGCGAAGTCATCCCAGCGCGCTCCGTACTGGGCAATTTCGTCCAGAAGATAGACTTTGACATTTCCCACCGCATTGAGACGAACTTGCATCTCCGGGAAGGGGACTTGCGTTTGCAATGCCTGAATGTTCATAAGGAACTTCCTTATTCGCGGCCTGGTATGCGAGTCGGTTTGCCCTTGAACCTCATTCTGCATTCATGAACTGTTGCCCGCCGCGGCGAGGAGCGCTTCGTCGATCGCGGCTGCGCGGAGGCGGGCGGGGCGGTTCTTGAGGCGTGACCAGTAGTCCGCGAAAGCAGGGCGCTTCTCGATCGACTTGAACTCCAGGCCCCAGTAGATGTGGGAGCCGATATACACGTCCGCCGCGCTGAAGCGTGCGCCGGCAATGAATTCCGTTGCGCCCACGGCCGCTTCCAGCGCGTCCATGACTGCCTCGTAGGTTCCGTAGCCGATCATGGATTCGCGCTCCGCGGGAACTTCAAACTTGAGGGCGCGGTTGATCGTTGCCGCTTCCAGAGGTCCGGCCGCGAAGAACATCCAGCGGTAGTAGGCTCCGCGCTCCTGCGGCGGAGGAGCCAGACCGGCTTCGGGGAACGCGTCGGCAAGGTAGGCGCAGATTGCGGCGGCCTCCGTCACCACGGTTCCCCGATGCTTTATGGCCGGCACCTTGCCCATCGGATTCACGGCCAGGAAGCGCTCCGATTTCATTTCGGGGCCGTACTGCAGCGCCTCGGTCTTATAGGGGGCGCCAACCTCCTCCAGCATCCAGCGCGCAATCTGCCCGCGCGACATCGGATTGGTGTAAAAAATGAGTTCATCGCTCATGGGAATTCCTCCAGTCAAATTTGGGCGCGAGGACTATCGGGCGCAGGAGCTTTCTCTCCCGGCCAGCCGAACAGTGCTTGCGTGTTGCGGCAGGCGGCGGCGGCGAGCTCTTCGGGTTCAACGTTCATGTGGCGCGCCACTTCGCGGGCGATGCAGGGCAGGAACTGCGGTTCGTTGCGGCGTTTCTTTTCCGGTTTCGCATCCGGATGGCGCGGCAAAAGATAAGGGCTGTCCGTTTCCAGCAGCACGCGGTCAAGCGGAAGCACGGGAATGGCCCGGAGGAGTTCCTGGTTGCGGCGTTCGTCGCAAATCCAGCCTGTGATGCCGATGTGCAGGCCCAGTTCCAGGTAGCTTTCCGCCTCTTCCGGGCCGCCGGTGAAGCAATGCGCCACGCCGCCGAGTTGGCGCGTCTTGCTCTCCTTCAGAATCGCCAGGAAATCATTGTGCGCGTCGCGCTGATGCAGGAAAAGCGGCTTGCCACGCTCCGCCGCCAGTTCCAGCTGGCCTGCGAAAGCCGCACGCTGCGCATCGGGCGGAGAAAGGTTGCGAAAGTAGTCCAGGCCGCACTCTCCAGCCGCCACCGCCAGGGGACTGCCCAGCGCGCTGCCGAGAACCGAGCGAGCATGCTTCGGCGAGTCGGTCCACTGCGTGGCCAGATGCGGATGAATGCCCGCAGTGCATCGCAGCATCTCCATTTTTTCGCTCGCCAACTCCAGAGCCCGCTCGGATTCGCTGAGCCCGGCGCCAGTCACAATCATATGCCGCACGCCCGCAGCCACCCCCCGCCTGATTACCTTCTCCCGGTCCGCATCAAACGCCCCATCCGCAAGATTCGCCCCAATATCAATTAACCTCACGCCACAGCTCCCAATTCAGGGATTGGCAGGCCCTTTTTTTCATCCCGCGCCAGAAGACAGGGCTCGCGCGCCTCCCGCGAGCAAGAGAACAGGGATGTGGGCCCATTCATGCGCCGCGCCAGCGGAACATCGTTGCGCCGATCGTCAGGAAGGCCGCGGTCGTGCCAGCCAGGATAAGCAGTTGCGGCAGCACATCGCTCATGCCTGCGCCATAAAGCATGATGTCGCGGGCGGCGGTAAGCGCATGCGTGAGCGGAAAGATGCTGGAGAGCTGCTGCACCCACTGCGGCGCTCCCGCCAGGGAGAACCAAACGCCTGAAAGCAGCATCATCGGCCAGGTCACGAGATTGAGCAGCCCTCCCGCCAACTCCTCGCTGGTCACCCGCGCCGCCATCGCCAGCCCGATGGACACCAGGCTGATGGAGGCGAGCACCGCCACCGCGAACAGCGCCAGCCCGCTCCCTTCCATGCGAATGTCCAAAAGCAGGCGCGTGGCGCCATACAGCAGCAGGGTGACGAAGATGGCCAGCATCAGGCGCGAGAGAATCTGCGCCGTCAGGAATTCCACCGGCTTTAGCGGCGTGGCCTTGAGGCGTTTCAAAAAGCCGTTCTTGCGGTAGCGGACCACCACGTAGCCAACGCCGAACAGGCAACTGAACATGATGTTCATGCCGAGGATGCCGGGAATCAGCCAATCCACATAGCTGATGGGATCGCCGCTGGCCTGCCGCCGGATCCATTCGCTGGCCTCGGAAGAGGAGGCTTGCAGCAGCCGTTCGGCGAAATAGCCTCCGGGAGATTCCGGATTGATCCAGTACGTGCCCGCGCTCAAGTCGAGGGCCAGGTCCAGCTGATGGTTAGCCACCCCATC
>RKRP01000064.1 GCA_007571315.1 Gammaproteobacteria bacterium | reverse complement strand
GCCACCACTTCCGCCAACTCTTCCGGCGTCAATTCGCTCACATTGGCCCGGCGATTGCTGATGCCAGCGTTGTTGATCCAGATATCGACCCCGCCGAAGCGTTCCGTAGCAGCATCCCACAGCGCCTGAACGCTGGCGTAGTCGCTCACGTCGCAGCCTCTCCCCAGCACTTCGCCGTGCTCGGCCAGTTCCGCGGCAGCCGCCCTGGCGCTTTCATCGCTGCGCCCGCACAGCGCCACGCGATGGCCGCGCTTGAGAAACTCGCGCGCCAAGCCGCGGCCAATGCCGCGCGTGCCACCGGTCACCACAACTGTCCTGAAGTCCGACATATCAACCTTGCCCTGCCCCGCAAAGCGCCCTAATCTATCACGCGAAACCGCCTTCAAAAATACGCGGCGCATTGACGGGAGCGGGCGAGCGGGCCTATATTTCCTCCTTATCAAGCCGCCGGGCGAAAAGCGCCGGCCATCCTTCCATAGCAGGAGCCCAACATGAACCGAAACCCTCACGGCCGCCTTGCCTTGGCCATCTTCGCAGCGGCGCTGGCAGCGCCTGCGGCTCCGGCCCAGGACGCCATCGAGGAAATCATTGTTACCGCCCGGCAGCGCGAGGAAAGCGTGCGCGACGTGCCTGGCACGGTGCGCGTGCTGACCGCCGAGGACATCGAACGGTCCGGCATCCAGAGGGCCGAGGATTTTGTTTACATGACCCCGGGGGTGTCCATCGTCGATACAGCGGAAGTGGGCGACACGCAAGTAAACATTCGCGGCATCAATGGCGCGCGCGACGCGGAAAACTCCTACGCGCTGATCGTGGACGGCGTGCTGATGACCAATCCGGCGGCGCTCAACCGCGAATACGCCGACCTTGGCCAAATTGAAATCCTCAAGGGGCCGCAAGGCGCGCTCTACGGGCGCAATGCCGCGGCCGGCGCCATCATCATCACCACCGATAAACCAGACGGCGAAACCGGCGGCTACCTCAAGGTCAGCGGCGCCGGCGACAGCACCTGGCTGTATTCGGGCGCCGTGGAAGGCTCGCTGGCCGAAGGCATGAACTTCCGCCTGCAAGGGGATTATCGCTCCACCGACGGCTTTTACGAGAACAGCTACCTCAACCGCGACAACATTGTGGACGACTACCGCGGCCACAACATCAACGCGCGGGTTATCTGGGATGCCGCCGAGGACACCCGCTGGGACTTCAAGTTCCGCCGCGGGGAAGTGAGCGCCGCATCAATCACCTTCAACGCGGCCTTCCATCTGCCGCTGTTCGAGCAATTGTTTGGCGTGCCGCAGTTCTTCGAGGATGTTAACGATCACGAGTTCGTTTTCCAGAGCAATATAGACCCGGGCAACGAACAGGAGTCCACGGAGTTTTCCGCCCGCGTGGACCACGCTCTCAGCTGGGCGGACCTGAGCGCCTGGTTCCTGTTCAGCAAGATCAACAACAATCTGAGCGCCGACGGCACCAGCGGGGCCTTCGGATTCTTCAACGGCAACCAGCACTGCCTGGATTCCACCGCGGCGGCGTTCAACGCCGGGGTGCGGCTGCCGGCGCCCACCTACCTGGGGCCCGATCCGAACTTCCCGGTATCGCTTCTGGGGCCCTACACGCCGATCGCCTGCGACGGCACCCAGTACCAGGAACGCAAACAAACCGACTACAGCTTTGAGGCGCGCCTCAATTCCAGAGGCAGCGGGCCGCTCAGCTGGCTGGCCGGCGCGTACTTCCTGGACATCGACCGCGAGGTGGGCGTCAACACCGGGCTGGACCTGGGCAACGGCATCACCACCGAGCTGTACGTCCCGCAGGGCGGCAACAACCCCACCGAGCAACTCGTGCATGACCGCTTCAGCAACCGCGTGCTGGCCGCCTTCGGCGAGGTTTCCTACGAAATCACGGAAACGACCGAAGTTTCGCTGGCGCTGCGCTTCGACAGCGAGCGGCGCGAGGTGGAAAACCTGGTGCCGGTTAATGCGCTAAGCCAATACATTGATTGCGACGGCCCGCCATACACCGGCAACGCGCCGATCAACCCCGGATTGTGCCCGGGCGTGAACCCCGAAGGCCGGATAGCGCCCAAGGAGCGCACCTTCAGTCAGCTTCAGCCCAAGCTGTCCCTCACCTGGGACGTTACGGACGACTGGACCTTGTTCGGCAGCGCCGGCGTGGGCTTCAAGAGCGGCGGATTCAACAACCAGGGCGCCAAGGCCACCGTGGACATCTTCATTAACGGGCTGATCAACAACGTGTTCCTGGCGGACCTGGGCGCGCCGCCTCAGGCGCCTGTGGGAATTACCGACGATGTGGACAAGGAAACCTCGGTGTCGCTGGAAGCGGGCATCAAGGGCAGCCTGATGGACAACCGCCTAAGGCTGGAAGCCACAGCCTTCAACGTGCAGGTGGACGACATGCAGTTCTTCGAGTTTATGGTGGGCCCCTTCGGATTGCTGCGTTTGAACGGCAATGTGGATGAGGTGAGCCTGCGGGGCGCCGAAGTGGGCGCCTCCTGGGCGGTTACCGACCTGCTCGACGTGTATGCCGGATGGGGCTATGTGGACAGCGAAATCGAGGCCAACAGCGTGCGGCCGGACACGGTGGGCAACAAGTCGCCGTACACTCCGGACTGGACGGCCAGCGCCGGGGCCCG
>RKRP01000050.1 GCA_007571315.1 Gammaproteobacteria bacterium | reverse complement strand
CGCAGCAGCGGGTGGCACAAGACCAGGATACGCTCGATGCCGGCGTAGAGTTTTTTGAGGCCGCGCGCATTGCGCACCGACCAGCGCCGCATTCGGTACCTACGAGTCCGCCCTTTAGCGGAAACGGCGCCCATTCTTTGCTGGACCCTCCTGGCGCCTTCAGCGGCGATGCTGCGCAATGACCTGCAAGGGATAACTTTCCCGGCCATTTCCCTCAACCTCCAGGCGCGCCGCCAGACTGGTTTCAAGTTCGCCGTAGCCGCAGCGCAGGTGCTCGAAGTCCAGCTCGAGGCGCGAAGCGGCCCGGGCGGCGGAAGCGAGCAGTTGCGCATCTTCCGTTTGCGAAAGATATACGAGCTTGCGGTAATGGCCGAAATAGGCATCGCGCAGTTCCGGATGCCGGTCCAGGCCCAGAGGCCTGATTACAAACCGGTCGAAATGGCGCGCCAGGAAGTCAGTCAGATAGAAGGTGCCGGGCTGCGTTTCGGCAAGCTCGGCGAAGCGCTCGCGGCCCGCGAAGAATTCGTAGCAATGCGCGCCTTCCAGCCGCTCGGCGCCTTCCTCGGCCAGCACCCGGTCGATGCCGCCGCCCGTGCCGCAGTCGGCGTAGGCGACGAAAATGCTGGCGTAGGCCGGCCGATGCTCGCGGATCATCCGGCGCAGGCGTTGAGGGATTTCCGCCGGGCGGTTGTGGAGTTCGGCAGGAAGGCACCTCATGTGCAGATGGCTCCAGCCCCAGCTCCGCCGGAGCGCGTCGATCTCTCGCGCCAGCGCGCCGCAGGCAATGACCAGGACCGGATCAGGCGCGGCCGGCCGTTCTGGCGCGCCGCGCCCGCCGGGATTTCCGCCAACTCTGATGCCGCCGGACATCAGTAGTCCCGATCCTCGAACTCGGACTTGCGCCGCTGGATGAATGCCAGCAGCGCTTCGTCAATGGCCGGATCGAGCGGCGGCGCCTCGTATTCCCTGAGCATCCGCTTCCAGATCGTGTTGGCGCGCTGCGCGGCATCGAGCGAACCATTCTGCTTCCACTGCTCGAAACTGTTGTTGTCCGCCACGCCGGATGAGTAAAACGCGGTCTTGAAATTGGCCTGGGTGTGCGCGGCGCCAAGGAAATGCGAGCCGGGGCCCACCTCGCGCAGCGCGTTCATAGCCTGGCCGTTATCCGACATGTCCACCCCCTGCAGCAGCACTGCAATCATATTCGCCTGGTCGGCATCAAGGATGAACTTCTCGTAGCCCATCGCCAGGCCGCCCTCAAGCCAGCCGGCGGCGTGAAGCATGAAGTTCACGCCCGCCAGCGCCGCCGTCTGCAGCGTGTTGGCCGATTCGTAAGCCGCCTGGGCATCGGGAATCTTCGATGCGCACAATCCGCCGCCGCTGCGGAAAGGCACGCCCAGGCGGCGCGCCAGCTGCCCTGCCCCGTACAGGACCAGGCTGGGTTCGGGGCCGCCAAAGGTGGGCGCTCCCGACTGCATGGAAACGGCCGATGCGAACGAACCGAACACCACAGGAGCCCCGGGACGCACAAGCTGAATGTAGGCCATGCCAGCCAGCGCCTCGGCCAGGATCTGGGTCAGCGCGCCGGCCGCGGTTACCGGCGACATCGCGCCCGCGAGCAGGAACGGCGAAATGATTGTCGCCTGGTTGTTCTCGGCGTAAACCGTGGCCGCGCCAAGCATGGTGGCATCGAAGCAAAGGGGCGAATTGGCGTTGATAAGGCTGGTCAGCACAGTGTTGTTGGCCGCGAAATCTTCGCCAAACACGATTTTCGCCATGGCCACCGTGTCCTCGGCGCGCTGCGGATGGGTAACCGAGCCCATGAATGGCTTGTCGCTGTAGCGGATATGGCTGTAAACCATGTCGAAGTGACGCTTGTTGACGGGAATATCAACAGGCTCGCAAACCGTGCCGCCGGAATGGTGCAGCCCGGGGCTCATGCAGGCGAGTTTCACGAAGTTGCGAAAATCCTCAATGCCCGCATAGCGGCGCCCCTTATCGAGATCATGCACGAACGGCGATCCGTAGGCGGGCGCCAGCACGGCTCGGGCGCCGCCGATGATGGTGGAACGCTTCGGGTTGCGGGCGTGCTGCCGGTACTCGGGCGGCGCGGTGGCTTGCACCAGCGACCGGCACAAGCCGCGCGGGAACCGCGCGCGCTCGCCCTCCACGTCCGCGCCGGCTTCCTTCAGGAGTTTATGCGCTCTCGGGAATTCACGGAAATCAACGCCGATTTCCTCAAGCACCGTGTCGGCGTTGTGCTCGATCAACTCCAGCGCTTCGGCATCAAGCGCCTCGAAACAGGGAATCCTGCGGTCGATCCAGGCCCGCAACGGGTCCTCGGCCCTGCCCCGGCGGGCGGCGAGCCGCGCAGCGCGCCCGGCGCGCCGCTGGCGGCTAGGCATATTTCGCCAGGGGGCCGTGGAGACCGCGCAGGATTTTGCGCGCCTGCGTGCTTCCGCGCCTTTCGCCTGCGCCCTCCCCGCGTGAAACGCATGAAGTCGTCCTGACGCCCGGCTGGGGCCTCCTGCCCCGGACGCTCCCGCGGGGAGAGGGCAGGCGAAAGGCTGTAGCTGGCGCAATATTTGAGCCAGGGTTCAGCCTATCTGGCCGGTGGCGCGGGGCGCCGCCGCGGGCCGCGGGCCATGGGGAAC